>NZ_LT629710.1:2873250-3192500 GCF_900104535.1 Nakamurella panacisegetis
TCAGCAACGGCCTGGCGAAACTCACCCGAGGGTCGGCGGTCACCGTGAATGCCGTTCTCGGCGGCCCGACCTACTCCGACGGGGTCGCCGGTGTGGTCGACAAGATCGCTCGGTCCCAGGGGATGGCGGCCGAGGATCTGAAGGCGGCCATCATTGCCGGCAACCGGACGTCCCTTCTGGAGCGGTTCATCGAGCCCCGCGAGATCGCCGACCTGGTCTTGTATCTGGCCAGTCCGCGCTCGTCGGCCACGAACGGGGCCGCCCTGCGCGCCGACGGCGGTGTCCTGACCACCGTGACCTGAGCCGGTCCGCACGAGCGCAGGAGATGCTCACGCTGAGAGATGCTCCCGATTCCGTACGGATGCCGTCCACTCCCACAACCAATGGTCGGGCGAATTCGCACTCTCATTTCTGCCGGTGTCAGAGAATTGTCTTTCTGTCGGTGTCAGGGAATTGTTCGCGCGCCCGGCCCGCGGGGCTTCGTGCTTGCGTTCGAGACTGGACCGTGCTGGTCCGGCTCATCAGGCCGCACATGGTGACTCCAGGCGATATGGACCCCGCCGTCAAGGCTTTCGGCGCCGTCGTCGCGCCACGAGACCATATGACCGGAAACCCGTGGTGACCGGGTCAGGCGATGCAGTGCTTTCGTCGAGCCGGACATTCCGGGCCTGGCCAACGAAGAGCACTTGACACGGAGCGGCACTGACGAGATGAATTCGTCACCGCTTACACCTGGTTCTGCTGGCCCAGCCGGTCGGACGAGGTCAGGTCCGAATCGCCGTCGAGCACGTCGTGGCCTTCCCAGCCGGGAGTCGGTGAGATCGGCGGCGGCTCGGACGGCGGACGCCCGAGGGCAGGGGAGACGGATCACACCGGCCCCAGCTCGGAGAACGGATGGTGGATCGCGGTCTCGATCATGGTCGCACTCCGGGTTCGGTACGGCCTCGGCCGCACGGTAGGCCGGGGCCGGCCGCGGATGACGTGGTCCGGCGTCATTCGGCCATCACCTCGTGAATTGATGAGGACCGCGACGCGCGGGTACCGTCCAAGTCGGCGGCTCCTCGCCCGGGTCGGCGCGCTGAGCGACGGTGCGCCGAAGAGAATCGAAAGAGCGGGTCAGTTTCGGTATGGGAAGACTGTTCGGAACCGATGGCGTCCGTGGCGTGGCCAATGCCGACCTGACGCCAGCGGTCGCGCTGGCGTTGGCCACCTCGGCCGCCCAGGTGCTGGTCCCGGCCGGCGCGGATCGTCCGCGAGCCGTCGTCGGTCGTGATCCGCGGGCCAGCGGCGAGATGCTCGAAGCAGCCGTCGCTGCCGGATTGGCCTCGGCCGGAGTGGATGTCCTGCTGCTCGGAGTGGTCCCGACCCCGGCGGTCGCGTTCCTGACCGCCGAACTCTCGGCCGACCTCGGCGTGGTGATCTCCGCGTCGCACAACGCCATGCCGGACAACGGCATCAAGATCTTCGCGGCCGGCGGGCTCAAACTCGACGACGCCGTCGAGGACGCCATCGAGTCTGGGCTCGGCCTGCCGTCGGCGCTCCCGACCGGCGCCGGCGTCGGCCGGATCACCTCGGCCACCGATTCCATCGGGCGCTACCTCGATCACCTGCAGGCCTGCACCCCGCACTCCTTGGCTGGCCTGTCGATCGTGGTCGACTGCGCGAACGGAGCCGCCTTCTCCGTCGCCCCGGAGATCTACCGACGGGCCGGCGCCGAGGTGGTGGTCATCGCCGGTGAACCCGACGGGCTGAACATCAACGACGGTGTCGGCTCCACGCACCTGGACGTGCTCCGCGCGGCCGTCGTGGCCCACGGCGCCGACCTGGGCATCGCCCACGACGGAGACGCCGATCGCTGCCTGGCCATCGCGGCCGACGGATCCGACGTCGACGGCGATGCCATCCTGGCCATCCTCGCGGTGGCCCTGAATCGCACCGGGCGGCTGCACCGCTCCACCGTGGTCGGCACCGTGATGGCCAACATCGGCTTCCACCAGGCGATGAAGAAGGCCGGCATCGAGGTGGTCACCACCGGCGTCGGGGACCGTTACGTCCTCGAGGAGATGCGCACCGGCGGATACAGCCTCGGCGGCGAGCAGTCCGGGCACGTCGTGCTGGCCGACCAGGCCACGACCGGCGACGGGGTCCTGACCGCGCTGCATCTGATGTCCGAGGTCGCCTTCACCGGGCGGTCCCTGGCCGACCTGGCCTCGGCGGTCGTCCGCTTCCCGCAGGTGCTGATCAACGTGCGGGTGGGCGACAAAGCGGCCGTGGCCGACTCGGCATCGGTGGCCGCCGCCGTGGCCGCGGCCGAGGCCGAGCTCGCCGGGTCGGGTCGGGTTCTGTTGCGTCCGTCCGGCACCGAGCCGCTGGTCCGCGTCATGGTCGAGGCGGCCACCGCCGAGCAGGCCCAGGAGGTGGCCGGACGCGTGGCCGCCGTGGTGGCGCTGGCCTGACGCGCCGGTCGAGGTCCGACCCGACCGGCGGCGGTCCTAATCGGCCATCGCCTCTTCCCGGACGGCGTCCAGGTCTTCCAGCGTGGTGCCCTTGATCTTGCCCTCGAGTTCGTCGGCCAGCTGATCCTGTTCGGAGAGGTGACGCAGCAGGAAGGCCGTCGACAGCAGCCGGACCACCTGCTGGATGCGCTTCTCGTTGCCCGACCCGCTGATGGTCGAACTCCAGTGCGACCCTTCGGCCAGGCCCAGATGGCTGGCCCCCTTGACCGTCCGCAGGGTGGCCGGACCGGCCCAGGCCGCCGCGATCGACGCCCCGTCACCGTCGGCCATGTCGTCGTCGGCCCCGACCAGGTGCAGACTCGGAATGTGCAGGCGGCTGGCCGCCTCGACGGCCGACGGCCTGGTCGCGGCCGCGGTCACCGTGACCACGGCGCCGATCGACGAGTCGGCGGCGGCGGCCAGGACGGCCGCGCCACCACCGATCGAGTGGCCGATCAGGCCGAGCTTGCGGGCGTCCACCCTGACCCGGCCGTTTCCCAGCCGGCCCGTGGCCACCAGGTGGAGCGCGGCCGATAAATCACGCGACATGGCCGCGTGCGAGGGGATCGGGCCCTTCTCCGTGTCCGGCGCGACCACCACGAAGCCCCACGACGCCAGGTACCGCATCGTGTCGGCGTAGCGGTGGGCCGGTTGCAACCAACCGTGCGAGATGGCCACCGCCGGCAGCCCTCGACCGGAGGTGGGGGCGAAGACCAGCCCGGGCATCCCGGCGTCGGCCAGATTCCCGGCGGCGACCCGGTGCGGTCCTCGATGGGCCAGGTAGTCCAGCGACGGGCGGTCGATACCGACGGGTGTCTTCTTCGACTTGGTTGGCATGAACGTCCTCCTGGCCTGGGCGCCGATGCTGCCGCGCTCGTCTGTCTCGCGCCGAAAGCAGCCCGGCGCGTTCTCGTACAGTATTGCTGGCGCCCGGCGAAGTCGTGTTTCCGGCGCACGTCACCGGCCGTTCGGCCGGGGCGGGGATGACGTCAGGAGCCCGGAATGGCACAGGATCCTTCGGGCGACAGCTTCGCCCGGACACTGCGACAGTTGATCATGGCCCGGTTCCCGCTGCTCTCGATCGGCACCGCCGAGGAGTCCAGGGCCATCCGTGAGATCGCATCGGTGGTCGGCGATCGGACGCAGTTGCTCCCGCAGCGTCAGGTCTACCGGTGGACCACCTCCGACGGATTCGCCGCGCTCGGTCAGATCGGCAACCCCGACACCCGGACCCCATTGGCCGCGCTGGCCGCCGCGAACGCCCTGACCACCCCCAGCGTGGTGGTGATGATCGACCTGCATCCGTGGCTCGGCACCAACAACCAACTGCCGGACACCCAGGTGGTGCGTGCCCTCAAGGACACCGCCCGGTTGTTCGCCGACGGGTCTGTGCCGCGAACCCTGGTCCTGCTGTCACCGACCCCGCGGATCCCGGCCGACCTGCAGGCCCTGGTGACGGTGGTCGAGTTCCCCCTGCCGAACGAGAGGCAGATCCGGCAGTTGCTGGACGACAAGATCAAGCTCAACACCGAGTCAAGGGCGCTCACCGTCGACGCGGACGACGAACTGCTCGAACGACTGGCCAAGGCCGCGCTCGGGCTCACCGCGTTCGAGGCCGACCAGGCCTTCGCCAAGGCGATGGTCGACGACAGCCACCTGTCGGCGAGGGATGTGGCCATCGTCCAGCAGGAGAAGGGCGAGATCGTCCGGAAGTCGGGGGTGCTGGAGTTGATCACCTCGACCGTGCAACTGGACGACGTCGGCGGCCTGGGCAACCTCAAGACGTGGCTGACCAAGCGCTCGGGATCCTGGCTGGACGAGGCCCGCCTCTACGGTTTGCCGGCCCCGAAGGGCGTTCTGGTGACCGGCGTCCCGGGTTGCGGGAAGTCGCTGACCGCGAAGGCCATGGCCAGTGCCTGGTCACTGCCGCTGATCCGGTTGGACATCGGCCGGATCTTCGGCGGCCTGGTCGGGGAGAGCGAGCAGAACATGCGCTCGGCCCTGCGTACGGCCGAAGCGGTGGCTCCGTGCGTGATGTGGATCGATGAGATCGAGAAGGGTTTCGCGGCCGGGGCGTCCGGTACCGGCGATTCCGGCACCTCGGCCCGGGTGTTCGGCACGTTCCTGACCTGGATGCAGGAGAAGACGTCGTCGGTGTTCGTCATGGCCACGGCCAACAACATCTCGCTGCTGCCGCCGGAGTTCCTGCGCAAGGGGCGATTCGATGAGATCTTCTTCATCGACCTGCCGACCACGAGCGAGCGCAGGATGATCTTCTCGCTGCACATCGGCGCCCGGCTGAAGGCCGGCCCGGCGCTCGGCGACCTGGCGGTGGACGACGCCCTGACCGGTGCCCTGGCCGACCTGACCGAGGGGTACTCCGGAGCCGAGATCGAGCAGGCCGTCATCTCGGCCTGCTTCGACGCGTTCGACGGCCGACGCGCGCTGACGGCGGAGGATCTGCAGCGGGCCATCGCCAACACCGTGCCGCTGTCGGTGACCCAGGCCGAACAGATCGCCGCCCTGCGGGCCTGGGCCGACGTGCGCGCGGTGGCCGCCTCGGCGCCCGAGGACCGCGCCGGCTACCGGACGCAGACCGTTGAGTCGGTGGTGCCGCGGGCCGACCCCGACGCGGTCAGGGCGCGCGGAGGCCGGGTGGTCGAGACCTGATCAGAGCCGGGGCCGCGGGCGCATGAGCGCGCCGAGGGACCAGTCACCCGCCTCACGGGTGTCGGCGCCGAACCGGGTGGCGCCGAGGGCGAGGACAGTGAGCGCGAGAAGGACGAACAAGAGGGCCATGCACCCAAATGTCCGCCGATCCATAGCCCGCGTCCATCTGTTTGTTCTTGGGTATTCCCGTAAGATCCTCTGCATGATCGATCTGCGTCGCCTGGAGATCCTGCGCGAACTGGACCGCTGCGGGACCATCGCCGCCACCGCCGAGGTGGTCCACCTGACACCGTCGGCCGTGTCCCAGCAGCTGGCCGCGTTGTCGCGGGAGGCCGGCACCCCGATGCTGGAACCGGACGGGCGCCGGGTGCGCCTGACGGCGGCCGCCCAACTCCTGCTCCGACACGCCCACGAGGTGTTCACCCACCTCGAGCACGCCGAATCGGATCTGGCCGCGTTCCGGCGGGGTGACGCCGGGGTGGTCCGACTCGGAGCGTTCCCGACGGCCATCCGCGGTATCGCCGTGCCGGTGCTGAACCAGCTCCGTTCCAGCCGGCTCGAGGTACAGATCCGCGAGGTCCAGCCGGAGCACACGGTGGACGCGCTGCTGAGCCGATCGGTCGACCTCGCCGTCACCCTGACCGGCGGCAGCGAGGTACTCGGCGCCGACGACCCGCGTCTGACCGACGAGCATCTGATCGACGACGTGATGGACGTCGCCCTTCCGCTGGATCATCGGCTGGCCGGTGAGACATCGATCGACCTGGCCGACCTGGCCGACGACGACTGGATCACCCACATGGCCGGGGTCCCGTGCTGGGCCGCCATGCGCACCGCATGTGCCCGGGCCGGGTTCGTCCCGCGTTCCCGGCACAGCGCCGACGACTTCACCGGGGCGGTGGCGCTGGTCGGGACCGGCGCCGGCATCTGCCTGCTGCCCCGGTTGGCCCAGGGGCCGTTCAGCAGTGACCCGGTGGTCGTCATCCCGGTGGCCGGCGAACCGCCCCTGCGCCGGATCGCCGTGCAGTACCGCGCCGGGACCCACGACCAGCCGCACATCGCCCCGGTGCTCACCGCCCTGCGGGCCGTGGCCGCCGCCCATGCCGCCGCTGCCCCGCTCGCCGCGGCCGTTCCGCGACCGTCGCAGGTCAGGATGCCCGTCCGCGCGTGAGCGCCCCGGAGCGGCCCGGCGGGAGATAGCCTGGGGCCCATGTGTGGAATCGTCGGTTACACCGGTCCCCGTCAGGCGCTTCCGTTGATTCTCGAAGGTCTGGGGCGGTTGGAGTACCGCGGGTACGACTCCGCGGGCGTGGCCGTGCTGGACGGATCGGGTGTGCTGCACACGGCGAAGAAGGCCGGCGTGCTGTCCAACCTGGAGACCTACATCGATTCCGGGGCGATCGCCCTCGAGGGAACCACGGGCATGGGGCACACCCGCTGGGCGACCCACGGCGGCCCCACCGATCGCAATGCCCACCCGCACACCGACACCTCCGGGAAGACGGCCGTCATCCACAACGGCATCATCGAGAACTTCCCGGTGCTGCGGGCCGAACTGGAACACTCCGGCATCGAGCTGACCAGTGACACCGACACCGAGGTGGTGGCCCACCTGCTCGGGGCGGCCTTCGCCGCCGGCCCGACCGCCGGCGACCTGCCGGCATCGATGGCCGTCGTCTGCCGTCGTCTGGAGGGCGCGTTCACTCTGGTCGCCGCGCATGCCGACGTCCCGGACACGCTCGTCGCCGCGCGCCGCAACTCGCCGTTGGTGATCGGGGTCGGGCAGGGCGAGATGTTCGTCGCCTCCGACGTCGCTGCGTTCATCTCGCACACCCGGGACGCCATCGAGCTCGGCCAGGACCAGATGGTCGTGATCACCCCGACCAGCTGGGAGGTCACCTCGTTCCGTCCGGGGGAGTCGGCCACCACCGACTACCGGCCGTTCCGGGTCGACTGGGACCTGGCCGCCGCCGAGAAGGGCGGCCACGAATTCTTCATGGACAAGGAGATCCAGGAGCAGCCGCAGGCGGTCGAGGACACGCTCCGCGGTCATTTCGACGGGACCCGGATCGTCCTGGACGAACAGCGACTCGGCGAGGACGAGCTGCGCACCATCGACAAGGTGTTCGTCGTCGCCTGCGGATCCTCCTACCACTCCGGCCTGGTCGCCAAGTACGCCATCGAGCACTGGACCCGGCTGCCCGTCGAGGTCGAGCTGGCCAGCGAGTTCCGTTACCGCGACCCGGTTCTCGACCGGGACACGCTGGTGGTCGCCATCACCCAGTCCGGCGAGACGGCCGACGTGCTGGAGGCGGTCCGGCACGCCCGCCGCCAGCGGGCCCGCGTGCTGGCCGTCTGCAACACCAACGGTTCGCAGATCCCACGGGAGTCCGACGCCGTGGTCTACACCCACGCCGGTCCCGAGGTCGGGGTGGCCTCGACCAAATGCTTCCTGGCCCAGATCACGGCCAACCTGCTCGTCGGCCTGGCCCTGGCCCAGGCCCGCGGCACCAAGTACGCCGACGAGGTGGCCCGGGAGTACGAGGCGCTCCTGGAGATGCCGGCCGCCGTCGCCGAGACGCTCACCCTGATGGATCCGGTCCGCCAGTTGGGCCGGGACATCGCCGACTCCAAGGCGGTGCTGTTCCTGGGCCGGCACGTCGGCTTCCCGGTCGCTCTCGAAGGGGCGTTGAAGCTCAAGGAGTTGGCCTACATGCACGCCGAGGGCTTCGCCGCGGGCGAGCTCAAGCACGGCCCGATCGCCCTCGTCGAGGACGGCCTGCCGGTGGTCGTGGTGACCCCGTCGCCCAAGTCGCAGCCGTTGCTGCACAGCAAGTTGCTCTCCAACATCCGGGAGATCCAGGCTCGCGGGGCCCGCACCATCGTCATCGGGGAGGAGGGCGACGAAACCATCGCGCCGTTCGCGGACACCCTGATCGAGCTGCCCCGGGTTCCGGCCCTGCTGCAACCGCTGGTGGCCACCGTGCCGTTGCAGATCCTGGCGGCCGAGATCGCCCGGACCCGCGGTTACGACATCGACAAGCCCCGCAACCTGGCCAAGTCGGTCACCGTCGAATGATCCCGCCCTTGGGCGCGGCGACGGGCGAGATGTCCGTGCCCGGCGGTCACCTCGTCATCGGGGTCGGCATCGATGTGGTTGCGGTGGACCGGTTCGCCGAAACCCTGCGCCGCACGCCGAGCCTGGCGCGACGGCTGTTCGCCCCGGACGAGCTCATCACCGTCTCCGGCTCTCCGCGGCGTCCGGTGTCGCTGGCCGGGCGGTTCGCGGTGAAGGAGGCGGTGGCCAAGGCCCTCGGCGTGCCGCGCGGCATGGAATGGCACGATTGCACCGTCCGCTCGGAGGATTCCGGGCGGCCGGTCCTGGTGGTCACCGGCACCGTGCAGGCGGCCGCCGCGGAACTCGGGGTCACCGAGTGGCGCCTGTCGCTGTCCCACGACGCCGGTATCGCCGCCGCGGTCGTCCTCGCGTTGGGAGTGAGCTCATGATCGGCGCGTACTCGGTGCGGCAGATCCGCGCCGCGGAGGCCCTGGCGCTGCAGGGCGATCGGGATGACGCCGTGATGAAACGAGCGGCCTACGCGGTGGCCGCCGTGGTTCTGGATCGGGTCGAACCGGTGGTCGGGGCACGGGTGGTGCTCCTGGTCGGTCCGGGCAACAACGGTGGCGATGCCCTGTTCGCCGGAGCCGTGCTGCGCAGGCGCGGGATGTCGGTCACCGCTGTGCTTCTGGACCCCGATCGTGCGCACCCGTCCGGTCTGCGGGCCCTGACCCGATCCGGCGGACGGGCCGTTCCGATGTCGGACCCATCGGTGGACGACCTGATCGCCTCGGCCCAGGTGCTGATCGACGGCCTGCTCGGTCTGGCCGCGAGCCCGCCCATGCGCCCGCCGATGGCCGCGCTGGTGCGCAAGGCCAACGCGGCCAGGGCGTTCAAGGTCGCGGTGGACCTGCCGACCGGCATAGACCCGGACTCCGGACGCGGCGACGGCTCGTTCGTCGCCGACGTGACGGTGACCTTCGGCGGGATGAAGACATCCCTGCTGGTCGCGGCTTCGGCGGCCGGCGAGGTCACCGTCGACGATCTCGGATTCGAACCCGCCGGTGCGCACACCTTCACCCTCACCGACCTGGACGTCCGGGCACTGCTGCCCGATCCGCGCCCGGACGGCGACAAGTTCACCCAGGGGGTGCCCGGCATCGTGGCCGGCTCCCGTCAGTACCCGGGCGCGGCGATGCTGTGCGTCGGGGGTGCCGTGAGCACCCGGCCCGGCATGGTCCGGTACGCCGGGCCGCAGGCCCAGGCCGTCGTCAACCGATGGCCCGAAGTGGTGGCCGCCGACGATCCGGCCGAGGCCGGGGCGGTCCAGGCCTGGGTGGCCGGTCCCGGAATGGGTACGGACGAGGGATCCCAGGCCTTGCTCCGTCACGTCATGGCGTTCGACGGCCCGGTCCTGGTGGATGCCGACGGGCTGACCATGCTGGCCCGGACCATGTCGCAGTTGGAGGCCCGTCGCGGTCGGGTCACGGTCCTCACCCCGCACGGCCGCGAGTTCGCGCGGTTGTTCCCCGATCTCGACCCGTCCGACCGTCTGGCTTCGGTCCGAGCGGCCGCGGCCCGCTCCGGCGCGATCGTGCTGCTGAAAGGAAGCCGGACCCTCGTCGCGGATCCCGACGGACGGGTCGCGGTCAACACCACCGGCACCTCCTGGCTGGCCAGCGCCGGGTCCGGTGACGTGCTGTCCGGCATCATCGGATCTCTGCTGGCCGCAGGCGTGCCGGCCTGGCAAGCGGCTGCGGCCGGCGCGCACCTGCACGGCCGGGCCGGCGAGCGGGCCGCAGCCGATCGCGCCGTCGGGGCGACCGAGCTGTGGAGTCGCATCCGGGTGCCGGGTTTCTGACGCCATGGACAACATCCGAGCCGAGGCCGTGATCGACCTCGACGCCGTGCGACACAACGTGCAGGTGCTGTTGGCCGCCGCGCGCCGGACCAATCCGGCGGCCGCGCTGATGGCTGTGGTCAAGGCCGACGGCTACGGCCACGGGGCCGTCCCGGTGGCCAGGGCCGCGCGCGAGGCCGGGGCCACCGCGCTCGGTGTGGCCACTCCGGGCGAGGCGGTGGCCCTGATCGAGGCCGGGATCGTCTCGACCCCGGAGCAGCCGATCGTGGCCTGGCTGTGGGTGCCCGACGAGGACATCCGTCCCGCACTGACCGCCGGGGTACAACTGGCGATCTCCTCGCGGGCGCACCTGGACGCCGTGCTGCAGGCGGCCCGGTCCCAGGTGGCGGTCCACCTCAAGATCGACACCGGGCTGGGTCGCGGCGGCGCCACGCCGGCCGACTTCGCCGAGCTGACGCGGCTGGCCGCCCGGGCCGAGCAGGACGGACGGGTGCGGGTGGTCGGCTTGATGAGCCACCTCGCCTGCGCCGACGAGCCGGATGATCAATCGGTGCCGGAGCAGATCGCCCGGTTCGACCGGGCCGCCGCCGAGGCCGGAGCCGCTGGTCTGACCCCGGCGTGGCGTCATCTGGCGAACACCCCGGGCACGTTGGCCTGGCCCGGTGCGACCTACGACCTGGTGCGGTGCGGGATCGGGGTCTACGGGATCAGCCCGTTCGACGTACCGGTTCCCGGGCTCGTCCCGGCCATGACGCTGCGGGCCCGGGTCGCCCTGACCAAACGGGTCCCGGCCGGCCAGGGGGTCAGCTACGGGCTGCGGTACCGGACCACGGCCGAGACCACGCTGGCGTTGGTCCCGGTCGGATACGCGGACGGGATCCCTCGGACGGCCGCCGGCGCACAGGTGTTCCTGGCCGGAAGCCGCCGCCCGATCGCCGGGCGGATCGCGATGGACCAGTTCGTCGTCGACTGTGGTGACGACCAGGTGGCGCCGGGCGACGAGGTGCTGATCTTCGGCACGGGGGAGCGCGGCGAGCCGACGGCCGCCGACTGGGCGGGGGCCGACGCCACCATCGGCTACGAGATCGTCACCAGAATCGGTCCACGGATACCACGCCGGTATGTTGGAAGATCTGCCGCCGAATGACCGCGGTCCGCTGAACGAAGGATCCACGTGAGCACCTGGGGCAAGATCATCGGCGCGGCGTCGATCACCACCGGGGTGGTCGCCGCGGCCGCTCTCGGTGGCGTCACCGCCCAGCGGCGGGCCATCCGCAAGTACCGGGCGTCGGACGGCGCCGACGCCGGCTACGACGCGCTGGCCGCCGATCGGACCTATTCGGTGCTGGCCGACGACGGCGTCGTTCTGCACATCGAAGAGGTGGGTCCGGAGTCCGCCCCGCTCACGGTCATCTTCGGCCACGGCTGGACCCTCCGCTCCGGGTCCTGGCACTACCAGCGAATCGGTCTGGGCGGCAAGGGGTTCGGCACCGGCGGCGACGGACCGGCGATTCGGATGGTCTTCTACGACCAGCGCAGCCACGGCCGATCGTCGCGGGCCGGCGAGGGCCACTCGACCATGAAGGATCTGGCCGGCGACCTGGCCGCGGTGATCGCCACCGCCGCCCCGACGGGGCCGGTCGTGCTGATCGGGCACTCGATGGGTGGCATGGCGCTGCTGACGTTGGCCGGCCTGCGACCGGACCTGTTCGCCGAACGGGTGGCCGGCGTCGGGCTGGTGGCGACGTCCTCGCGTGAGTTGTCCGGCCCCCAGGTGGCCCGCAGCCTGATGTCCAGCAACAGCGTGGCCCTCAAGCTCGCCGGCTACGCCGCCTCGCGCTACCCGAAGCTGGTTGAACGGGGTCGGGCCAGCAGTCGCGACGCGGTCTGGTTGCTGACCCGGGCCCTCGGGTTCGCGCAGAAGGATGTCCCCGGCGAACTGGTCGACTATCTGGACGAGATGATCTCCGGCACGCCGGTCAACGTCATCGCCGAGTTCGTACCGGCGTTGATGTCACTCGACCAGACGGCGTCCCTGACCACGCTGGTCGACCTGCCGGTGGTGATCATCTGCGGCGACGCCGACCTCCAGACGCCGTTGTCGCGGTCGCTGGCCATCGCCGACGCACTGCCGAACGCCGAGTTGGTGGTCATCCCAGGCACCGGTCACATGGTGATCATGGAGCGGCCGGACGAGGTCAACGCTGCATTGCGCCGGCTCCTGGTCCGGGCCATGGACCACGTGCAGACGGCGACCCGGAACGCATCGGGGCGTCGGTCGGGATGAACGGAGAGTCAACCGAGGTGGCGGTCGACGTGCGATCGACGGAAGGAACGACGGTCCGACTGGACACACTGGAGGACACCCTGCGATTCGGTCGGAGCCTCGGTGCGATGCTCCGCGCCGGAGATCTGGTGATCCTGTCCGGTTCGCTCGGTGCGGGCAAGACCGCGCTGACCAAGGGGATCGGGGCCGGGATGGGTGTCACCGGGACGATCGCGTCGCCGACCTTCGTCCTGGTCCGGGTCCACCCGGCCGGCCCGGACGGAGTCCAGCTGGTGCACGTGGATGCCTACCGGTTGGCCGGAGCGGTCGAATTGGACGACCTCGACCTGGACACCGACCTCACCGCGTCGGCCGTGGTCATCGAGTGGGGCGAGGGCGTGGCCGAACAGCTGGCCGACGCGCGTCTGACGATCCATCTCGACCGGCGACCGGACGACACGCGGCTGGCCACTCTGACCGCCGTGGGCGACGACTGGACGCCGAGGATGGCGGCCCTATCGGCGGCCGACTCGCAGTCCGACTGACAGCAGCGCCGCTCCGACCACCGCGATGACCGCGCCGGCGTAGATCCAGAAGTGGTCGTCGGTCATGGGACTGCCGTGGACCACCCCGGAGCCCTGGAGCAGGAACAGCAGCCCGAGGACCAGAATCAGTCCGCCCAGTCCGATCAGCAGATTTCGTCTCATGATGAGGCCAGCGTAGGCGTCGGACGACGGTCAGAGAATCACCGATCCGGTCCGGCGTGTGGTCAGGGTGATGGTCGACGGGGGGGTCGAGCTGGCGTTGGACTCGGCGATCGCGCTGTGCGGTGGTGCGGCCGCGGCGGCGGTCGAGGTGGCCGGGGCGGCGAGGATCAGGGCGCCGGCCGCGAGACCGGCGGTGACCAGGCCGCGGATGCGTCCGAAGGTCCGGGTCCGGGTGGCCGGTGGGGCCGCGGCAGTGGTCGAGCGGAGCAGGTCCTGGGTGATCTCGTATGCGGTCATGGGAAGCAATCTCGCGGACCGACCAAGGTCAATCCTTTGCTGTCCCTGAACGCTTCCTGTGAACGATCGACGTCAGGCGTTTCCCAGGGCATCGACCACGGAGGAGCGCTGGAGCCGGATGCGTCCGTCGGGCTCGGCCCGAGGCCGGTCGCTCGGCGCCACCGCGTAGTAGAAAACCACCCAGCCGTCGTACCCCTCCTCGTCCGGACCTCCCTGGCGGTGGTAGCGGGTCTCGCCCGCCATTCCGATGCCGATGTAGATCCGCCGTCGTACGGTCGATCGCCCGACCGTCCAGGTCAGTTCGACGCAATCCCCGATCACTGGACGTTGCCGCTCACCGCTGTACGGATGCAGCCACCACCGCACTGCGGGGTCACCCGGGCGGCCACCGCCGCTGCATCGAAACGTGAGCCGGTCGCCCTCGTGAACGATCGCTCCGGTCTCGACCGTCGTTCCCAGGCGCGGATATAACGAGGTGGCCGCGCCATGACGGTCGGACACGTACTTGATCGACGGGAACTTCCTCCCGTAGACGTCAGTGTTGGCCATCTCGACCCTCCTCCGGACGCCGGTGTGCCGGTGGCGTCGATCCGCCGGCGGCAGGAGTCGGATCCGCCGTCTCGGGCGCCACCGTTGGGCCCTTCCCGCCCGTTCCAGCGTAACGCCGTAAGGCCGCACTGTCGCAAAATTCTGCGCTTGTCTCGATGCCGGCAAACCGGCCTTGATCTGGCTCTTCGGTGCCCGGCGGTGCCCCGGGCACCGTTGGTTCAGTTCCGGGCGGGGGTGCTCGCCCGTACGACGACCTCACCGACGACCGTGAAGGCCAACGGCTCCTGGCCGGCGACCTGATCCAGCGCCAGCTCCAGCGCGCGGCGGCCGAGGTGCACGAGGGGGAGCCGCACGGTGGTGAGTGGCGGCTGCACGTCCCGCAGGGTGGCGATGTCGTCGAAGCCGGCCAACGCCATGTCCTGCGGGACCTGGAATCCCTGCTCGCGCAGGGCCGCCATGGCCCCGACGGCCATCACGTCGTTGACCGCGAACACCGCTTCCACGTCGACCTCGCGGTCGAGCAGTTCGGTCATCGCCACGTAGCCACCGTCGCGGGTCAGCTGGGTCGCGATGACGTTCTCGTCCGGCAGTTCGTGTCCGCAGTCGGCCAGGCCCTCGCGGAAGCCGGCCAAGCGGTCCTCGCTGGTCAACAACGACTCGGGCCCGGCCAGGACGGCGAACGACCGGTAGCCAAGGCTCCACAGCACCCGGGCCAGACGCCGGGCCCCACCCGTGTTGTCCAGCACCAGGGTGTTGACCGGCAACGCCTTCTGGCCGATCGCCGAGACGTGCCCCCCGGCCGCGGTGATCCCCGCCACCTCGGAGGCCAGTCGCTCGTACCCGTTCTCGTCGGCGAACCGCGAACCGGCCAGGATGACCGCGCGCGCTCGCTGGCGCCGCAGGGCCTCCACGTGACGGATCTCGGTCTGCGGATCCCACATGGTGGAGGCGATGGTGACGATCAGGTCCCGCTCGGCGGCCACGGCCATCACCCCGGACGCGATGGCCGCGGCGAACGGATCGGCGATGTCGTGCACGATCAGCCCGACGGTCGTGGTGGTCCCGCGGACCATGGCCTGCGCGTTGGCGTTGGGGGAGTAGTTCAGATCGGCGGCCGCCTTGAGCACCTTGGCCTTCAGGTCGGCCCCCACCGTGCGGCCGGCTGCGCCCGACAGCGCCCTCGAGGCCGTGGCCAGCGACACGCCGGCCGCGCGCGCCACATCGGCGAGGGTCACCAGTTCGGCCACGAGCGGGTCCGTCCTCTCCGTGCGCGACGTCACGACTTGTGCAAGACACTAGAGCTTCCACGGTCGCCCGCACGCCGGTCCCGCGTTCGGCCGGGTCAGGATGTATGCCCTGGCCCTGCCGTCCCGGCCCGCAGGAATCCGCGCCGGTCCCGGGCGCCCCTAGAATCGACCGGTGCTGCTGCTCGCCATCGATACCTCGACGCCCACCGTGATCGCCGGAGTGGTGTCGCTGCTGCGCCCCCACGAACTGATCGGCGAGCAGCCACCAGCGCCGGTCGCGGTCGCCGCGGAGCGCACCGTGACCGGCGGCTTCGCTCACGCCGAACAACTGATGCCGCTGGTCGCGGCCGCGCTGGCCGAGGCCGGACACACCTTGAAGGACCTCGACGCGGTGGTGGTCGGGCTGGGCCCCGGTCCGTTCACCGGCCTGCGGGTCGGCATCGCCACCGCGCAGGCCCTCGGGGATGCGCTGGACATCCCGGTGCACGGTGTCGGTTCGCACGACGCCCTGGCTCGTACGTACCTTCTCGACGGCCCGGTGGACGGCGACTTCCTGGTCGTCACCGATGCCCGGCGCCGCGAGGTCTACCTGTCGGCGTATTCGGCCCAGGGTGCCCGCCGGTTCGGTCCGGCGCCGATCGCGCCGGCCGCCGCACCCGCGGCCCTGAAGGCAGCCGCCGTCGCGCCGACCGCGATGATCGGGGCCGGTACCGGCCTGCTGGTCGACGGTCCCCCGGCGGCCCCGGTGGCCGGCCGGCTCTCGGCCGGTCTGGTCCTCGCGGCCGCGGTTGCGCTGGTCACCGGGGTGGTCCCCGGCCCGTTGACGCCGCTGTACCTGCGCCGGCCGGACGCCACCGAACCGGGGGTCCGCAAGTCGGTGCTCGGGCCATGACGGACCTGTTGACCCTGCGGGCCATGCGGTGGTGGGACATCGAACAGATCGCCCAGCTGGAGCAGGAACTGTTTCCCACCGATTCGCCGTGGACCGCCGCCATGTTCTGGTCCGAGATGGCTGCCGGCCACCACTACAGCGTCATCGCCGCCGCCGACGGGACGGTGCTCGGCTACGCGGGCCTGGCCCGTTCGGCCGAGGAGGCCGAGGTGCAGACCATCGGGGTGCGCCCCGGAATGCAGGGCCACGGATTCGGCCGGCGGTTGCTCGACGACCTGATCGCCGCGGCCGGAGATCGCCGGATCCTGCTCGACGTCCGCACCGACAACACTCCGGCGATCAGCCTCTACGAATCCTCCGGATTCGCCCGGATAGGCCTGCGCCGGCGGTACTACCAGCCGAGCGGCGCCGACGCCTACACGATGGAGAAGCCCACGCCCGACCGCGAAGGACAGACATGACGGACATCGTTCAACTGGGCCCAGGGGCCGTGATCCTGGGCATCGAGTCCTCGTGCGACGAGACCGGGGCCGGCTTGGTCCGCCTCACCGACGGGGGCCCGGAACTCCTCGGCCACGAACTGGCGTCCAGCTCCGACCAGCACGCCCGGTTCGGCGGGGTGGTCCCCGAGATCGCTTCCCGGGCCCACCTGGAGGCGATGACGCACACGGTCCGGACCGCGTTCGTCAAGAGCGGGGTGAAGCCGGGGGAGATCGATGCCATCGCCGTCACCAGCGGCCCGGGTCTGGCCGGCGCACTGCTGGTCGGGGTGGCCGCGGCCAAGGCGTACGCGGCGGCCTGGGAGGTGCCCCTGTTCGGGGTCAACCACCTGGCCGGGCACGTCGCGGCAGACACCCTCGAGCACGGTCTGCTGCCGAAACCCGCTCTGGCCCTGCTGGTCTCGGGTGGACACACCCAGCTGCTGCGCATCGACGACCTGGCCGGAGGGATCACCGAGATCGGCACCACGGTGGACGACGCGGCCGGTGAGGCCTACGACAAGGTGGCGCGGTTGCTGGGCCTCGGCTACCCCGGCGGGCCGATCATCGACCAGCTCGCGGCGACCGGGGACCCGACGGCGATCCGCTTCCCAAGAGGGCTGACCGGTCCGCAGGACTCGCGGTACGACTTCTCCTTCTCCGGCCTCAAGACGTCCGTGGCCCGTTTCGTAGAGGGCATCGAACGGACCGGTGGCACCGTGCCGGTGGAGGACGTGTGCGCCTCGTTCCAGGAGGCCGTGGCCGACGTGCTGACGGCCAAGACCGTCCGGGCGGCAACCGATCTGGGGATCGGCACGGTGGTCATCGCCGGCGGCGTCGCCGCCAACGGCCGGCTGCGGGGCCTGGCCGCCGACCGGTGTGCCGCGGTCGGCGTCCATCTGCGGATTCCGCGGCCAGGGCTGTGCACCGACAACGGAGCCATGATCGCCGCGGTCGGCGCGCACGTGGTCACCGCCGGTGCTCGCCCGTCGAGCCCGTTCCTGACCGGCAATCCGGCGATGTCCGTCTCGGCCGTGCTGGCCGCCTGACCGGCGGCGTCCTGAGCGGGCCATGGTGACGGCGACCGGCCGGCCCGGCGGCCGATTTCGGTTGGCGGCATACTGCTGGGATGGGAGCAACGGGAACCGGAATCTTCGAGAACGACGATGCGCTTGCCTTCCTCGGCCAGTTGCGGGACGCCGACCCGAAGGCGGTGGGCGACATGGTGTCCGGCGCGCTGCGGGCCGTTGCCCAGTCCGAGGACGGGTTGGAGCCGGCCGAGGTCAGCCGGGCCCTGGTCGCCCTGGCCCTGCTGCTGTCGGCCTTCGAACCCGACGTGCTGGGCACCGCGCCCGACTCGACCGACCTGCTCGCCTGGTTCGCCGACCTCGAGATCGAGTTGAACCCGGCCCGCCGCCAGGTGGCCACTGGGGCCGTCAACCGGATCGTGCTGGTGGACGACAACGAGTGGATCGGGCAGTGGACCGGCACCGGCCAGCTGGCGGAGGCCCTGGCCCCGGTCTACCGGCTCCGTGACGTGCTGGCCGACTCGGCCTCCGACGAATAGGCTCCCCGCCGTCGGGGATCGCCCGACCGCCCGGTTTTCCGCCTCCGAGCGGCTGAACTGTCGGCCGCGCGCGCCCGTCGAGGCGCCCACCGGCAACAAACATCGACCCCCGGGTTGAGCCCTGGCACTCTCGTGGTTAGAGTGCTAGTTGAACGGTGCAACGACGGTCCGGCTCCCGCGACGACGGTCCGAAGGCGCACGGTTGGGTCGATGCCTCGCAACATGGGCCCGCACAATCGAAAAACCATCCGCAGCAACCTTTCACAACCCCAGAAGGGGGAGATCACATCGTGGCGAGCGTGAAGATCCAGCCGCTCGAGGACAAGATCCTCGTCCAGGCCAACGAGGCCGAGACGACTACCGCGTCCGGCATCGTCATCCCTGATACCGCCAAGGAGAAGCCCCAGGAGGGCACCGTCCTTGCGGTCGGACCGGGCCGTGTCGACGACAACGGCAACCGCGTTCCGCTGGATGTCGCTGAAGGCGACGTCGTCATCTACTCCAAGTACGGCGGCACCGAGGTCAAGTACTCGGGCCAGGAGTACCTGATCCTCTCGGCCCGCGACGTGCTGGCCAAGGTCACCAAGTGACGTTTCGTCACTGAGTTCCCCCTGCGCCCCGATCCTCCGCATTCGTGCCGGGTCGGGGCGCAGGTGTTTCACGCACCTGACGCACATCCCGAACACCCCTGACGAAGGACTGGCATATCCATGGCGAAGCAGATCAGCTTCGATTCGGCCGCTCGGTCCGCGCTGCAGCGCGGAGTCGACAAGCTGGCCGACGCAGTCAAGATCACTCTCGGCCCCCGCGGCCGGTATGTGGTGCTGGACAAGAAGTTCGGTGGCCCGACGGTCACCAATGACGGTGTCACCATCGCCCGCGAGATCGACCTCGACGACGCCGGCGAGAACCTGGGCGCGCAGCTGGCCAAGACCGCGGCGACCAAGACCAACGACGTGGCCGGTGACGGCACCACGACCGCCACCGTCCTGGCCCAGGCCCTGGTCACCGAAGGCCTCCGCAACGTCGCCGCCGGCGCCGATCCGCTCGCGCTCCGGTCCGGCATCACCAAGGCGGCCGACAAGGTCATCTCGATCCTGGAGTCGCGGGCCACCCCGGTGGTCGGGGACCGCGCCGCCATCGCGCAGGTCGGCACCATCGCCTCCCGCGACGAGCACATCGGCGACCTGCTGGGCGAGGCCATCGACAAGGTCGGCGCCGACGGCGTCGTCACCGTCGAGGAGCACGGTGGCCAGACGGTCGAGCTCGAGTACACCGATGGCGTGCAGTTCGACAAGGGTTACATCTCCCCGTACTTCGCCACCGACCCGGAAGCGGCCGAGGCCGTTCTGGAGAATGCCGGCGTGCTGCTGGTCCGCGACAAGATCTCCGCCCTGTCCGACCTTCTGCCGCTGCTGGAGAAGGTCCTCGCCGAGTCGAAGCCGCTGCTCATCGTGGCCGAGGACGTCGAGGGCGAGGCTCTGTCGACCCTGGTCGTCAACGCGATCCGCAAGACGTTCAAGGTGGTGGCGGTCAAGTCGCCGTACTTCGGTGACCGACGGAAGAACTTCATGCAGGACCTGGCCATCGTCACCGGGGCCGAGGTGGTCTCCCCGGAGGTCGGGCTCAAGCTCAAGGATGTCGGGCTCGAGGTCCTGGGCACCGTCCGCCGCGTGACGGTCACCAAGGACGGCACGACCATCGTCGACGGCGGCGGTTCGGCCGAGGCGATCAAGGATCGCGCGGCCCAGATCAAGGCCGAGATCGACGCGACCGATTCCGACTGGGATCGGGAGAAGTTGCAGGAACGGCTGGCCAAGCTGGCCGGCGGTGTCGCGGTGATCAAGGTCGGGGCAGCCACCGAGACCGAGGCCAAGGAACGCAAGCACCGCATCGAGGATGCCGTGGCCGCCACCAAGGCCGCCGTCGCTGAGGGCATCATCGCCGGCGGCGGTTCCGCGCTGGTCCACGCCTCGCTGGAGCTGGACGAACTCGAGGCCCAGCTCGGCGGCGACGAGGGCACCGGCGTGGCCATCGTGCGTCGTGCTCTGCGTGCGCCGGCCTACTGGATCGCGGCGAACGCAGGCAAGGAAGGCGCCGTCGTGGTCAACTCGATTGCCGAGCTGCCCGTCGGCCACGGGTATGACGCGGCCCGTGACGAGTTCACCGACTTGATCGCGGCCGGGATCATCGACCCGGTCAAGGTGACGAAGTCGGCCGTCGCGAACGCTGCCTCCATCGCCGGAATGGTGCTGACCACGGCCAGCACCGTCACCGACATCCCCGAGGACGCGCCGGCGGCGACCGGTGGCCACCACGGTCACCAGCACTGACCGCACAGCACTGAACGGAGGCGGCGCCGCCGGAAGGCGGTGACCTCCCGCCGAAGAGCGGGCAGCCCGGACATCGGTCCGAGGTTGCCCGCTCTTTGCGTTCCAGGCGCCGGCGTCCGACAGCCTCGGGTGGTGGCCCGGGCCCAGGTCCCCCGCCGTCCTCACTCCGACGGGGCCCATCGGAGCGATTGTCCTGTCATGTGAGGCATTGCGGTTCGTAGTGCATGCGCAGGGTCGTATGACGGACGCCGATAGGAGCGAATTTCAACTGTTGGAGTGATGGCCGCCGCGCGCGATGGGGTGACAGACCGGTTTGGACTGGTCTAATGTCGTGGCCATGCCGCAGAAGTGGCCCGCCGTCCCTCGCCGGAGCGCAGTCGCCCCGGGCGATGTGCACGATTGTGCGCTGAGGGGGCGGCCGACGGGCGGCGCCGGACACGGGGCCATGCCGCGGCGGCGCGACCCCAGCGGTACTGATCCCCCGGCCGGCACCGGGGGTGGGCGAATCTCAGCCGGCCTGCACCGACAGCGCCAGGATCTGCTGGCGTTCTCCCTCCGAGAGGCCCCCCCAGATGCCGTACGGCTCGTGGACCTCGAGGGCATGAGCCCGGCAGGCCGCCAGCGCGGGGCACTCGTGGCAGACGGCCTTGGCGGTGGCCTCGCGGCGGGCTCGGGCCGGGCCGCGTTCCCCCTCGGGGTGGAAGAAGTAGGAACTGGCCATTCCGCGGCAGGCGGCGTGCAGCTGCCAGTCCCACACGTCGGCATTGGGTCCGGGAAGACGCCTGGTATCGGCCATCGTGATGCCCACCTCCGTCGCTCGCCCTCATCGACATCTGCGGTGCCGGCAAGCGCGGTCAGGATGGTCCGGCAGGGTGCCCGAACTCAGTTCCGCTCTGGTCGCATCCGCATTGATATCGACGCTGCTGTGATCTTGACCCTAGGCCCCATCGGGCGTCGCATCAAGAGTGGATCATCCGGCGACGAAGATCGACTTCCCGGCGGCGCGAACACCGCAAACGCGTCTTGCCCGACCTTTCGAACACGAGGCGTAGGGGGTCTAACCCCCGATGATCGGGTCCGACGGGTGATGAACGGGTGGTCGGCGGCCTCGAATTGGGGATGCGGCGCGCGCTCCGTCATCACGATTGGGTATCGGCCTGAGGAATCGTCATACACAGAGCTACACCACACCTACACTCCGTCAAGGTTGTCAATCTTTTTGTCATGGTTTGCCCGAATGTGTCCCAAAAGTGAACTTCGGTTGTCCTCGAACGGGCGCCACTCGGTCGTGGAGCTCCGGGAACTGCCGACAACTAATACCCCCGCCCGCTCGGTTGATGCCGACCGACGGGTGAAATCCGCCGGCCGGCTCCTGGCCGACGACGATCTGGAAAGAAGGCTGACGTGACGAGCGTGCTGATCTGCGACGAACGCCGGAGTGCTCGTGACGGTTTGAACCGGGTCATGGCTTCCGTTCCCTCGGTGTCCGGGATCGACTGTGTCGGGAGCGGGGACGAACTGCTCAGCCGCTACGGACGCGAAGCCGCGGACGTCGTCCTCATCGGGACCCAACGGGCGCTGACCAGTGGAATCGAGGCGACCCGGCGTCTGCTCGCGATCCATCCGTCGGCCGTGGTCATCGTGTTCGGCTCGCCCGACGACACCGCATCGATCGCCGCCGCCATCGCGTGCGGCGCCCGTGGATTCCTGCGATGGGACGCGACTCAGCCGGAGATCGTGGCGGCCCTGGCCGACACGCTCACCAGTCCGCGCATCCCCTCGCCCCGCGATGCGGTGGACGGTCAGGCCCAGCTCACCGAGCGTGAACTGCAGGTGCTGCGGGGGATGAGCCAGGGCCAGTCCAACGGAGAGATCGGCAAGGAGCTCTTCCTCTCGGAGGACACCATCAAGACCCATGCCCGCCGTCTGTTCCGCAAGCTCGGCGCCCGCGACCGGGCGCAGGCCGTGGCGGTCGGCTTCCGCCGCGGCCTGGTCGCGTAGCGGGTTCATCGCGCGAGCCGCCCTCGGGCCGGCGGATGCGGCCCCGAGGGACCCTGTCCGCTGGGTCACCGGCCGGTTATCATCGACCCCACACGACCTCGGCGGATCGTGAACGACACCGGGCGTGCGCTGCACGGACCGGCGGGCAACGGCGGGGACACCTGCCGGTCATGTAACGGACGGACCTGTTACAACGATGGACCAGGTAGAGGACGCGAGAGACGGCGCCGGATTCGATTCGGTGGTCGACAGTGCTGTCGGTGGGGACCGCGCAGCGCTTGGCGTCCTGCTGGCCCGCGTTCATCCACTCATAGTCCGCTATTGCCGTTCCAGACTGTCTGCCGGACACCGTTCGCTGTCAACCGCTGATGATGTAGCGCAGGAGGTGTGCATGGCCGTGGTGACGGCATTGCCCACCTATCGACGTGACGGACGCCCATTCCTGGCCTTCGTGTACGGCATCGCCGCGCACAAGGTGGTGGACGCGCATCGCGCGGCCGGCCGGTCCAAGTCGATCCCCGTGGCCGACGTCCCCGAGACGACCAGCAACGATCTCGGACCCGAGCAGAACGCGGTTGACGCCAGTGTGGCCGGCACCATGGCCTCGTTGCTCGGCACCCTGCCGCCGACGCAGCAGGAGATCCTGCGTCTCCGGGTTGCCGTCGGCCTGTCGGCCGAGGAGACGGCCGACGCTCTCGGCATGACGGCGGGCGCTGTGCGCGTCGCCCAGCACCGGGCCCTGACGAAGTTGCGGACGGTGTTGGAGAGTAACCACAGCCTGCTCGAGCAGGTGGTCTGATGGGCCGGCACAGGGCACCCGAGCTCGGGGCCGGGCGCGGCTCCGTGGTGTTGATGGACACGGCGCGGTCGACGCGTGCCCGTGCGGCCTCCGGTGACACCGCCGGCGTCGACTTCTCCGTGGCCGAGGCGGTGATGGACGACCTGACGCTGATCACCGCCGACGACCTGCTCCTTGACCGCATCGCGGCCGGGCAGGGCGATGTGTTCCCCGAACCCGCCACCGGCGTGCGTTCCGGTCCGGGAGGGCTGGCCCCGTTGCTCGCCACGTGGCGGGCCGACATCGTCGATCCCCAGTGGCCCGATGCGCCGACCGTCGACGAGGCGATCAGGGCCGCGGCGCCGAAGGCCAGGCCCGCCCGACGCGCACTGCGCCCGATTCTCGGTGTCGCCGTGGCGATCTCGGCCCTGTTGTTCGGGTCGGCGGCGATCGGCGCGCAGCACGCGCAGCCCGGCGACGCGCTGTGGCCGTTGGCCCAGGTGCTCTACGCCGACCACGCGACCTCGGTACAGGCGGGGCTCGCGGTGAAGGCATCGCTCGGTATCGCTCGCGACGCGCTGGTCCAGCATCAGCCGCAGAGTGCCCTGGTGGCCCTGACCTCGGCCTCGGGTGAGGTCCAGAAGGTGCTGACGACCGACGGCAAACAGGCCCTGCAGGACGACCTGACCCGACTGTGGAACGAGGCGACCAACAGCCTGCAGGCCACCGTGTCCGGGTCGTCGCCCCGCCCGACGATTCCGGACGTATCGCGACCGGTCGTGGCCGGGACCTCGAAACCTTCGGCCGGCACCACCCGCGATTCCGGCGTCCCACCGGCGACGGCCGCCGATGCCGGGCGCGGCACCGGATCGGGTTCCGCCTCCGTCCACCCGTCGACCGCAGCGGCTCCGACCGTCCCGGCCCGCACCACCGGACCGTCCAGAGCGACCGTCGTCCCGCCCCCGGTGGTGATCCCGCGCACCACTGTCGTCACGCCCGCGCCGACCACGGCGTCCGGCCCGTCGGGCACCGATGCCACGACCACGCCCGACCCCAGCCCCTCGACGTCGCCGTCGTCGACCGATCCGGGAACGACGGCCGGCTCTCAGGCGAGCACGGAGACCTCGACCACCTCGGAACTGCCGACGCAGACCCAGACCCCGGACGGCCAGACCACCGCCGTAGCGCCGCAGGACGTTTCGGCTGCTGACATCACCACGTAAGGACAGTGAGTCCGGGGCCGCTCCCGACGTGCGGTCCTCGGGGCCGCCGACGCGCCTAGACTGACGCAAAGGATCGCCAGGAAGGCTTTGCATGTCAGACCGTTTTGCACTCCCGAACAACTCCGCCGGCTCCGCTGCCCCGACGGACGACAAGTTCTCACTCATCGGGCTCACCTATGACGACGTGTTGTTGCTGCCGGACGCGTCCGACCTGGTCCCCAGTGAGGCCGACACCCGCACCCGGCTGACCCGGAACGTGTCGCTGAAGATTCCGTTGGTCTCCTCGGCCATGGACACCGTCACCGAGTCGAGAATGGCGATCGCCATGGCCCGGCAGGGTGGGATCGGCGTGCTGCACTACAACATGCAGCCGGAGAACCAGGCCACCCAGGTGGAGATCGTCAAGCGGTCCGAGGCCGGAATGGTGACCGATCCGATCACCTGCTCACCGGACGCCACCATCGGCGAGGCCGACGGCATGTGCGCGATGTTCCGGATCTCCGGCGTGCCGGTCACCGACGCCGAGGGTCATCTGGTCGGCATCATCACCAACCGGGACATGCGGTTCGAGGTGGACATGTCGCGGCCCGTCCGGGAGGTCATGACCCCGATGCCGTTGGTGACCGCCCCCGTCGGATGCACCGCGGACGTGGCTCTGGGCCTGCTGCGCAAGCACAAGATCGAGAAGCTGCCGCTGGTCGACGGGGACGGCAAACTGCGCGGCCTGATCACCGTCAAGGACTTCACCAAGACCGAGCAGTACCCGAACGCGACCAAGGACCGTGACGGCCGCCTGCTCGTCGCCGCCGCGGTCAGCGTCGGTGATGCCGCCCACGCCCGGGCCATGGGCTTGGTCGACGCCGGGGTCGACGTCCTGATCGTCGACACCGCGCACGGACACTCCCGGGCCGTGGCCGACATGGTCGCTCGGTTGAAGAAGGACCTGGTCGGGCGGCACGTCGACGTCGTCGGCGGGAACGTCGCCACCCAGGCCGGTGCCCAGTCGCTGATCGACGCGGGTGCGGACGCGGTCAAGGTCGGGGTCGGCCCCGGCTCCATCTGCACCACCCGGATCGTCACCGGTATCGGTGTTCCCCAGGTGACGGCGATCCACCAGGCGGCCAAGGCGTGCCGGCCGGCCGGCATCCCGCTGATCGGTGACGGCGGGCTGCAGTACTCGGGCGACATCGCCAAGGCGATCGCGGTCGGCGCCGACACCGTGATGCTCGGGTCGCTGCTGGCCGGCGTGTCCGAATCGCCGGGCGAGCTGATCTTCGTGAACGGCAAGCAGTACAAGAGCTACCGCGGTATGGGTTCGCTCGGCGCGATGCAGTCACGCGGCCAGACGAAGGCGTACTCGAAGTCGCGGTACGGGCAGGACGACGTGCTCTCCGACGACAAGCTGGTCCCGGAGGGGATCGAGGGCCGGGTCCCGTATCGCGGCAAGCTGTCCGACGTCACGCACCAGTTGATCGGCGGTCTGCGCGCGGCCATGGGATACACCGGTTCCCGGACCATCGCCCGCCTGCAGGAAGCCAGCCTGGTCCGCATCACCGCAGCCGGCCTCAAGGAATCGCATCCGCACGACATCACCATCACGACTGAGGCGCCGAACTACTTCGATCGCTGAGGGTCGGACGGGACGGGTGGGCGTCGGGTACCGGTGCGCGCCGGGCCCCGTTGGGCGCCGGGCCCCGTTGGGCGCCGGGCCCCGTTGGGCGCCGGGCCCCGTTGGGCACTTGTAATGTCTGGTCGTCACTCGTCATGCCGCCGGCGGCATGACGAGTGTCCACCAGCACTACGGGTCGCGGAGTTGCCGTCCTCCGGTCGTACGCCGTCCACGCCTCGTCCTCAGATCCAGCAGAACCCAGGAGCACACCTTGAACGAGACCGTTGAGATCGGCATGGGCCGCACCGCCCGCCGCACGTACGGGCTGGACGACATCGGCATCGTGCCCTCGCGGCGCACCCGTTCGTCCTCGAAGGTGTCGACGTCCTGGCAGATCGATGCCTACCGGTTCGAGATCCCGTTGATCACGGCGGCGTGCGACGCGGTCGTGTCCCCGGCCGTTGCCACCCAGGTCGGCAAGCTCGGCGGACTCGGCGTCATTGACGGGGAGGGCTTGTGGGCCCGCCACGCCAACCCGCAGAAGGTCATCGACGGCATCGTCGCCCTCGGCCCGGACGCGGAAGCCACCGATGTGCTGGCCAAGCTGCAGGCCGCCTACGCCGAGCCGGTGTCGATCGACCTGCTGACCGAGGCCATCGGGACGCTGCGGAACGGCGGCTCGACGGTCGCCGTTCGGCTGTCGCCCCAGAACGCGGCCACGCTGGCCCCGAAGGCCATCGCCGCCGGGGTCGAGATGCTGATCATCCAGGGCACCATCGTCTCGGCCGAGCATGTCCAGGACGACGGCGAGGCGCTGAACCTCAAGTCGTTCATCGCCGATCTGGACGTCCCGGTGATCGTCGGCGGTGCCACCAACTACCAGACCGCCACCCACCTGATGCGGACCGGCGCGGCCGGCGTCATCGTCGGGACCGGCAGCGGCAGCCACGCCACCACCTCCGAGGTGCTGGGCATCTCGGTGCCGATGGCGACGGCCATCGCCGACGCGGCGGCGGCCCGCCGCTCCTACCTGGACGAGACCGGCGGCCGGTACGTGCACGTCATCGCGGCCGGGGACCTGCACACCAGCGCCGACATCGCCAAGGCGATCGCCTGCGGCGCCGACGCCGTCATGCTGGGGGAGCCACTCACCGAGGCCAAGGAAGCTCCCGCCGGCGGCTGGTTCTGGCCCACCACCGCGGCCCACCCGATCCTGCCGCGCGGTTTCGCCGGGCCCTGCGGTTTCGCCGACGTGCCGCTGGAGCAGTTGTTGCTCGGCCCGGCGGTCAGCGCGGACGGCACCAGCAATCTCTTCGGCGCTCTGCGCCGGGCGATGGCCAAGTCCGGCTACTCCGACCTGAAGGAATTCCAGAAGGTCGGACTCACCGTTCGCGGCTGATCAGATCCAGTCGCGCCGACGGAGCGTCACGAACAGGGTGAGCACCGCCGTGATCATCACGACGAAGGCGATCAGGAAACCGACCTCGGACTGAAATCCCGGATAGGGCACGTTCATTCCCATGAATCCGGTGATCAGGGTCGGGACGGCGATGATCGCCGCCCAGCCGGTCAACTTCTTCATCACCGTGTTCAGATGGACGTCGGCCAGAGCCAGGTTGGTCTCGTACATCGACGAGATGACGTCCCGCAGGCCGTCGGCATTCTGGCCGGCGTGTTCGGCGTGGTCGGCCACGTCGGAGAACTCCCGGACGCTCCGGAGCCCGAGGAGCCGTTCGGCATCGTCGGTCGGCTCTGGGTCGTCGGTGTTGTGCCGGGCCGCGGCCCGGCCGGCCGCATTGGCCAGGCCGGCGGCGATGTCACGCATCGGGGTGGTGACGCGGCGCAGGTGGGCCAGCGCGCGCCGGACGCGGAACGCGTACAGCTGCTCGGCCTTGATCAGCGGTCGGTCGTCGAACAACGTCTCCGACAACTTGTCGACCGCGTCCTCCATGACCAGCAGGACGGCCGTGATGGCGTCCACCACGGTGTCGACGACGGCGTGCAGGGCGGCCGGTATCCCGTCGGACAGGATGGCCGGGCCGCGCTTGCGCAGGACGTCGGCCAGTTCGCGGCAATGCTCCTCGTCGGTCAACACGATGACCGCACGAGGACCGGCCAACACCGAGACAGGCAGCGCCGTCAGTTCGCCGGTGGTGACGTCGAAGGACACCCACCGCAGGACGGCGACCAACGTCGAGTCGATCCAGTCGAGTTTCATCGGCTCCCGCTCGCCGAGGATGTCCTCGATGGCCAGTGCATCGATGCCGAGGTGCGTCGCCGCCTGGTCGAGTGCGTCCGTCTCGTGCCGGGGCAGGAACAGCCATGCCTTGCTGGTCGGATCGGTGCGCAGCAGTTCGCGCACCTGCGCGGCCGAATCGTCGGCCTCGAGGAATCCGTTGTCGTTCCATGCCTGTCCGCTCATCCGGTCAGCATGACGGATGAACGGCACGACCTACGATGGGGCCGTGAGATCGCGCCGGTGGGCGGCCGGAGCCGCGGCCTGGACCGTTGTGTTCGTCGTGCTGGCCTACGCCGTGTTCGGCACGAGTTCGTTGACCAGCGTCGACTTCCCCACCCCGGATTGATCCCCGATGTCGCACTGGGGTGCGGCCGGGTCGGCCCGGACGGAACCGTACTCGGCCGGACACGTATTCGCGGTTCCCCCGATGCTCGCTCGGCCGGCACTTTGCCGGCCGAATAATCGGCTTGTTCCGCCCCGCGTCAACGGTCGAACCCGGGCCGAGCGGGCCGACGCTCGGCGCCCGCTTGACCGGCCGTTCACGAACGCCCCGGGCGGTAGCATCCGCCCTGTGAATTCCTTGGTCGCGGCCCTCGACGTCGGTGGTACCTCGATGAAGGCCGGCCTGATCGACCGGTCCGGCCGGGTGCAGGCGGAGATCCGCCGGGCCACCGGGGTCGAGCACGGTCCGAGGGCGGTGGTCGACGGCATCGTCGGCCTGGCCCAGGAGCTGGTGGACACCGCGGGCGCGGCCGCGGCCGGTGTCGGGCTGTGTGTGCCCGGTACGGTCGACTCCGCCACCGGGATCGCCCGTCACGCCGTCAATCTCGGCTGGACCGACGTGCCGTTCGCGGCCCTGGTGAGCGAACGCACAGGCCTGCCGGCGGTGCTGGCCCACGACGTCCGCACGGCGGTGCTGGCCGAGGCCCGGATCGGGGCCGGCGTCGGTGCCGGCTCGATGTTCTTCGTCGCCATCGGCACCGGGATCGCCGGCGGGTACGCCCGGGACGGCGAGGTCGACGACGGGGCGGCGGGTCTGGCCGGCGAGATCGGGCACCTGGTCGTGATCCCCGACGGCCCGCCCTGCCAGTGCGGCAACCGGGGTTGCCTGGAGGCGGTGGCGTCCGCGTCGCGGATCTCCACTCGCTACGGCGCGCTGACCGGACGCACCGGCGTCTCCGCCCAGCGCATCGCGGAACTGGTGGTAGCCGGAGAACCGGCGGCCGGACAGATCTGGGCCGAGGCGATCGATGCCCTGGCCGATGCGCTCGCCGCCGCGACGGTGCTGATCGACCCGGGCACGTTCGTCATCGGCGGTGGCCTGTCGTTGGCCGGGCCGACGCTGATCGATCCGCTGGCAAAGGCGCTGGCCGGCCGGCTGACGTTCCGTTCCGCCCCGCCGCTGCGGCCCAGCACCCTGGGTGACCGCGCCGGCATGCTCGGGGCCGCGTTGCGGGCCTGGGACCTGGTCGATTCAGCGGCGGTGGTCTCGTGACGACCTGGTCGCTGACCGGCGGACGGGTGGTGACCCCGGACGGCGTCGTCGACGGCGCGGTGGTGATCGACGGTGAACACATCGCCCGGATCGGGGTCGCCGAGGGCGAGATCCTCGACGTCACGGGTCGTCTGGTGCTGCCCGGATTCATCGACCTGCACGTCCACGGGGGCGGCGGCGCCACGTTCGACGACGGCGCGGCCTCGATCGCGACCGGCCTGGCCACGCACCGGGCCAACGGCACCACCCGGTCGCTGGTGTCGCTGGTGACGGCGCCGGCCGCGCAGATGCTGGGGACGATCGGCGTGGCCGCCGAGTTCGCCGCCGGTCATCCGGGCGTGCTGGGCCTGCACCTGGAAGGGCCGTTCCTGTCCGTCGACCGCCGCGGCGTGCACGACCCGGCCTCGCTGTTGATGCCCGATCCTGCTCTGCTGCAACGGTTTCTCCAGGCCGGGGCCGGACAGGTCGCGGTCGTCACGCTCGCGCCCGAACTGCCCGGCGGTCTGGATCTGGTGCGTCAGCTCGTGGCGGCCGGGGTCCACGCGGCCGTGGGGCATTCCGACGCCGGGTACGACGTGGCACGGCAGGCCTTCGCCGCCGGCGCCGACCTGGTCACCCACGCCTTCAACGGGATGCGGCCGCTGCACCATCGGGACCCGTCGATCATCGGCGCGGCGATGGACGCCGGGGTGGTGCTGGAGGCGATCAACGACGGCGTCCACCTGCATCCGGCGACGGTGCGGCTGCTCCGCTCGATCGCGCCGGGACGGGTCGCGCTGATCACCGACGCCATGGGCGCGACCTGCTCGGCTGACGGCATGTACAAGCTCGGCGCCTTCGACGTCCGGGTCGCCGGGGGAGAGGCCCGGCTGGTCTCCGACGGCACTATCGCCGGCTCCACCCTGACCATGGCCGTCGCCGTGCAGCGTGCGGTGCAGCAGGTCGGTCTGTCCCTGGTCGAGGCGGCCAACGCGGCCTCGCTCGTCCCGGCCACCCTGCTCGGTGTGGACGACCGCTTCGGGTCCGTCCGACCCGGTCGCGCCGCCGATCTGGTGATCACCGATGCCGAACTGAACGTGCAGGCCGTCCTGCAGGATGGGGCCTGGGTCGACGACCGCCGGCCCTGAGGCCCCAGGGCCGGTCGCGGTCCCGTGGCCGGTGCGGCGAGACATCTGTGGTCCTGCTGGCGTCAGCGCCGGTCGCGTTTCGGTTGGCGCAGGCCGGCTGATGTGATGCGGCGCAACAGCTCGCGCGAGTCGACGGCGACCGCGCCGGCGGCCACCAGTGTGTCGTAACGCTCGCCCGGCACGTCGTAGTGGTCGTGGTCGAAGCCGCGTTCGGGAATGCCCTGGGCCGCGGCGAACGCGTGCAGCTCGGCGTAGGAGTGATCGCTGACCAGATGTGACCAGATCCGCCCGTGGGCCGGCCAGCGCGGTGGGTCGATCAGGATGGCCATCGTTGAATTCTGCCCCGCCCGGTCCGTCCCTCCGACCGCCGTCAGGCCCCGCGTCCCAGCGGCGGTCGCGCACGCGTCGGTTAGACTGCTGCGCAGCTGACCGACGACGGTGGCTAGGGTTCCGCTCCGCACCTTTCGGAGGCTGGTCCGAGCGCCACAAGCACCAGCGGTGAGATCGCCGCGGGAGCCTCACCTCCGGGACAAAAGCCCAGGGAGGGACCGGTTGCGCGCGCGAGCACCATCCGTGTGCCGACACCGGCCCCACCCGAAAGGCGTCAACCGTGACAGAGCCAGCAACACCCGAGAAGCGCGAGGCACCGGCCAACGATCTCGAGGCGCACCCCGTCCTGGTGGTCGACTTCGGAGCCCAGTACGCCCAGCTGATCGCCCGCCGCGTCCGCGAGGCCGCGGTCTACTCCGAGATCGTGCCGTCCTCGATGTCGGCCAAGGACATGCTGGCCAAGTCGCCAGCGGCCGTCATCCTGTCCGGCGGCCCGTCCAGCGTCTACGCCGAGAACGCGCCGCACCTGGACTCCGCCCTGTTCGATTCCGACGTGCCGATCTTCGGGATCTGCTACGGCTTCCAGGTGATGGCCACCGCCCTGGGCGGGCACGTGGCGCAGACCGGTCGTCGTGAGTACGGCGCCACCGAACTGACCGTCACCGATCCCGGATCGGCTCTGCTGCAAGGACTTCCGTCGACGCTCGGGGTCTGGATGAGTCACGGCGATTCGGTGTCCGAGGCGCCCGAGGGCTTCGCCGTGACGGCGAGGACCGCTGATACCCCGATCGCCGCCTTCGAGAACATCGGGCGGCGCATGGCCGGCGTGCAGTACCACCCAGAGGTGCTGCACTCCGAGCAGGGCCAGGAGGTGCTCCGCCGATTCCTGCACCAGGTGGCCGGCATCAAACCGGACTGGACGGCGGGGGAGATCCTCACCGAGCAGGTTGAGCTGATCAGGGCCAAGGTCGGCACCGACAAGGTGATCTGCGGCCTGTCCGGCGGGGTCGACTCCGCGGTGGCCGCCGCGCTGGTCCACCGGGCCGTCGGCGATCAGCTCACCTGCGTCTTCGTCGACCACGGGCTGTTGCGCCGGGGCGAGCGCGAACAGGTGGAGAAGGACTACGTCGCCGCCACCGGCATCAAGCTGGTCACCATCGACGCACAGGAGCGGTTCCTGAACGCGCTGGCCGGCGTCACCGACCCGGAGACCAAGCGCAAGATCATCGGCCGTGAGTTCATCCGGGTGTTCGAGCAGGCCGCGATCGGGGTGTCGGCCGAGGAGGGCGGCGTGAAGTACCTCGTCCAGGGCACGCTGTACCCGGACGTGGTCGAGTCCGGCGGAGGCACCGGAACGGCCACCATCAAGTCCCACCACAACGTCGGGGGATTGCCCGACGACCTGACGTTCTCCCTGGTCGAGCCGTTGCGCACGCTGTTCAAGGACGAGGTGCGGCTGCTCGGGTACGAGCTCGGCCTGCCCAAGGCCATCGTCGGGCGGCATCCGTTCCCCGGCCCCGGCCTGGGCATCCGGATCATCGGCGAAGTCACCTTCGACCGGCTCGAGGTACTCCGGGCGGCCGACGCCATCGTCCGGGAGGAGATGACGGCGGCCGGCGTTGACGCGCAGATCTGGCAGTGCCCGGTGGTGCTGTTGGCCGACGTCCGCAGCGTCGGCGTCCAGGGTGACGGACGCACCTACGGCCACCCGATCGTCCTGCGCCCGGTGTCCAGCGAGGACGCCATGACGGCCGACTGGTCCCGGCTTCCGTACGACCTGCTGGCCCGGATCTCCGGACGGATCACCGGCGAGGTGCCGGAGGTCAACCGGGTGGTGCTCGACGTGACGAGCAAGCCGCCGGGGACCATCGAGTGGGAGTGACTCCCGCGCGGGAGTCCGGTCGGAGCATCCCTCTGGTGATCACCCTGGGGGCGTTGTCGGCCTTCGGCCCGCTGTGCATGGACATGTACCTGCCGTCCCTGCCCGAGTTGTCGGTGTCGCTGTCCTCGACCGCGAGCGCGGCCCAGCTGTCGCTCTCGGCGTGCATCGTCGGGCTCGGAGCCGGGCAGCTGGTGGTGGGTCCATTCTCCGACCGCCTTGGACGCCGACGGCCGCTGCTGATCGGTCTGCTGCTGTTCGTGGTGACCTCGGCCCTGTGCGCCGTGACGACGTCGATGGCCTTGCTGATCGGGCTGCGGCTGGTGCAGGGCGCGGCCGGAGCCGCCGGAATCGTACTGTGCCGGGCCATCGTGGCCGACCGGTTCACCGGAAAGGCGGCGGCGTCCTACTTCTCGACGATCGCCGCGATCAACGGACTGGCCCCGATCATGGCACCGGTGTTCGGCGCCCAGGTGTTGCGTATCGGCACCTGGCGCACCGTTTTCTGGGTGCTGACCGGGATCGGTGTGGTGTTGACCGTCCTGGCTGTGTGGTTGGTCCGGGAGACGCTGCCGCCGGAGCGGCGTTCACGGGAAGGACTCTCCGGAACGTTCCGCACCTTCGGCCGGCTGCTGACCGACCGGGTGTTCCTGGGCTACGCCATCGCCGGGTCCACCGTGTGCGCAGCCATGTTCGGCTACATCTCGGCCTCGCCGTTCCTGCTCCAGGACGGATTCCACCTGTCCCCGCAGACCTTCTCGTTCTGCTTTGCGGCCAACGCCTTCGGCATCGTGGCGACGAGCAGTCTCGGGGGTCTGCTGCTGCGCCGGACGACGTCCGTGGTGCTGATGCGCTGGGGCGTCGGGCAGTGCGTCGTCGGTGCCGCGATGCTGGCCGCCGCGTTGCTGGCCGGAACGACGCTGCCGTGGCTGCTGGTGTCCCTGTTCGTCATGGTGTCGTCGGTCGGGTTCGCGCTGCCGCACGCCTCCGTACTGGCGATGGATCGGCACCGCACGGTGGCCGGCGCCGCCTCCGCGCTGATCGGTGCCTTCCAGTACGCGTTCGGGGCGGTCACCTCGAGGCTCGTCAGCTTCGGCGACAAGACGGCCGGAACCGCCTTGGCCTTCACCGCACTCGGGGCGGCTGCGCTGGCCGTGGCCGGCTTGCTGATGGCCCGGCGAGGATCACCGGCACTCGAGCCGGCCCGGGTCGCGGCTTCGACCTGAACGCAAAGACGGCTCTGAATTCGAAACAGCCCTGATCGGGAAGCAGCCCCGAGCGGGACGGATCTCTGAACGGGAACGGCCTTGAACGCGAAATGGCCCGGGCACCGAAGTGTCCGAGCCATTTGCCGTTGTGCCGTCGAAAGGAATCGAACCCTTCGCATCGCCCGTGCTCGACTGCCGTGCCCGGAGGCACCGTCTGCCGATGGAGACCACCTTCGCATCCAGGGCCGGCAGATTAGTTTAACAGGCGAACGAGGTGGTCTATTCCCGCCGGGTCCCCGGGGCCGGCGGGACCCGGCGGGAACAGACCCGACCGTCAAGATCGGGAGCGGCGACCGGGCAGGGCACCGACCAGCAGAGACAGCCCGATCAACGCGATCACCCCGGCCACGATCCACTTGGCGCCGGCGTTCAGCAACCACCACGGGTTACCGCTGAGGCCGATCGACGCGACGGTGAGGAAGACCAGCGACATGATCACGCCGATCACGTTGACCGGCCGGCGGGTCGGAGCGGTGGTTTCAGGCATCGGTCTTCACCTCCGCGAACCCGGCGTTGACCTTGACGATGACGTTCAGCCGGCCGGCGTCGGCGCTGGGTGACTGGCGGACGGTCGTCTGCTGGTTCACCCCGCGGATCGAGTAGCCCAGGCATTGGGCCTCGCCGACCTTCGTCTCGCAGGTGGCGGTGACGTTCATCGTGGTGGGTACGGTGACGTCGGCGTGGCCGGCCTTCACCTGGATGGTCACCGTCCGTTCGGCGCCCTTGGGAATCGTCGGCAGGGCCGACAGATCCAGGTTGAACTCGCCCGCCTGGGCCACGTAGCTGTCCTGCAGCTGCGCGATCGCCGTCGGGCGCAGGTCGGTCTGGCCGTATCCCGTGGTGCCGCTGACGCCGGTCACGGCCAGGGCCAAGGTCACCAGGGAGAGGAAGACGCCCGGCCCGATCAACGAGTAGCCGCGTCCCCGCAGGGCCGAGATCAGCAGGCCGAGTCCCAGCACGCCGAGCGAGATACCCGCCACCTGAGCCCACGTCAGGACCCACCACCCGGCGAACACCCCGGCCGCGGTCAGGCCGCCGATCAGGAGCGTCGCCCCCATGGTGACTCGGGCGATGACGCCACCGGATCGGTGGGCCGGCGCCGGCGCCGGTGCCAGCGGGGTCGGCTCGGGCAGGTCCCAGGCGAACGGGGCCACGCCCAGCGGGTCCCAGGCCGGGGGAGTGCCGAGATTCATCGGATCGTCGCGGGCCGGATCGGCCGGCGTGGTGCTGGGCTTCGTCATGTTGACACCGGAGGTCTGGACGCCGGAGGTCTGAGTCCCGGGAGTCTGGGCGCCTGGGGTCTGGGCGTCGGGGGTCTGGGCGCCGGCGGTCTGGGTGCCGGGGGTCTGGGACCGGGGGGCCGGACGGTCGACCCGGGTGGACGAATCGGGCGCGTCCCAGAACGCGGGCCGCTGGAACGGCGAATCGGCCGGGTTGTCCGACGACGCTGCGCCCCACGGGTTCCACTGACCCCATCCGCGACCGCAGCCCCGTCCGGCCCGCGCGGCGCTGCGGGCGTTTCCGCGGAAGGTGTCGGCCCACTGCTCGGCCTGCTCGGACCACGCGCGCACCTGCTCGTCGGTGCGCCGGGCCCAGTCGGCGGTACGGGGCCCGCTCCAGTCCCTTCCGGGACCGCTCCAGCCGTGGAAGTGACCGCGCCGGCGCATGACGGCCAGCACGATCACCCCGCCGATGGCCAACGGCAGGAACGGCCGTCCCCAGGAGAACATCCAGAACGCGCTGATCACGGCGATCACCCCCAGGCCGACGGCCAGGGGCGGGGGCACGGACGACCGGCCGCGGCCGAGCAGCGCCTCGGCCGCCGAGACCTCGTCGCCGTCGGACGGCAGGAACAGCCAGCCCAGGACGTACAACAGGCCGCCGAACCCGCCGAAGATGGTCAGCACCACGAAGGCGACCCGAATCAGGATCGGGTCGATCCCGAACGCTCGGCCCAGACCGCCGGCCACGCCGGCGATCTTCCGGTCGCCGGTCGAACGACGCGGACGCCGGAGCCATCTCTCGTTGCGCGGGCGGTCGCTGGTCGGGCTCTGCGGGCCCGCCGCGCCGGAGCCGGAGTTCCACTGATCGGTCATGGCACAACCTTGCCGGTCACCGGGCGCGTGGACCATCGGGGATACCCCTGGTTTGTTCGGCTCAGGGTGATCCCCCATACCCCCGTCGCCGCCCACGTGTGACCCTGGTGGGGTGAGTTCACACAGTGCGTTCGGCGGCCCCGGCGGTGAGAGCACCCAGGCCGCCCCCGGGTTCTCGGCGCCGGATCCCGGTGACCGCGTGGACCGGCCGCCGCCGGGGGGCGTGCCCGGCCGACTGCCGTTTTCCTTCGAGGGTGACGAGCCGGAACTGACGCCGGACGGTATCCCGCGTCTGACCCGTCGTCGTGACGGATCCATCGTCGGGGGCGTCGCCGGCGGGGTGGCCGAACACCTCGGAGTGCCGGTGCTCGCCGTCCGGGTCGCGTTCGTACTGATGGCCCTGATGGCCGGGGCGGGCGTGCTCGCCTATGCCCTGTTGTGGATCTTCGTACCGCCTCGACGAGTCTCTGGGGTAGCTACCTCGTCGCCGGTGGGTGGGGTCGAACGCCGTCAGGCCATCGGGATCGCCGCCCTTGGTGTTGCCTTGATGATCGGGGCCACCGCCCTCGGGTTGGGCGCGGTGCTGGGCTGGGTGCTCGGTCCGCTCGGGCTGGCCGCTCTCGGCGGTGCGTTCATCTGGCGGGAGGCAGACGATGCCCGCCGGGCCCGCTGGCGGCGGACGGCCGTCGGCATCGTCGGCCCGACCCGCGGAACGGCCTGGCGGTTGGCCGGCGGTGCGGCCCTGGTCATCGGTGGGCTGTCGGTCTTCGCCCTCGGGCAACTGGACTTCACCGCCGTCCGGTCCGCGTTGATCGCGGTGCTGCTCACCCTGGTCGGCGTCGCCATCATCACCGTGCCGTGGTGGATCCGGCTGGTCCGCGACCTCGGCAACGAACGTCAGGGCCGCATCCGGGAACGGGAACGAGCCGAGATCGCCGCCCACCTGCACGACTCCGTGCTGCAGACCCTGGCCCTGATCCAGCGTCAGGCCGGCGACAGCCGGGAGGTGGTCAGGCTGGCCCGCGGGCAGGAACGTGAACTGCGCACCTGGCTGTACGGACCGGCCGGATACATCGCGCCCGACGGACAAAGTGCCGCCCCGGACATGACGTTCGCCGCCGCCCTGGCCACCGCGGCCGGCGAGGTCGAGGACACCTACGCGCTGGCGGTGGCCCCGGTGGTGGTCGGCGACGCGACCATGGACCCGCACCTGGCGGCGCTGGTCGCCGCCTCGCGCGAGGCGATGGTGAACGCGGCCAAGCACTCCGGCGCTCCGGAGATCAGCGTCTACGCCGAGATCGAGAACGGGACGGCCGCAGTCTTCATCCGCGATCGCGGGGCCGGATTCGAGGTCTCGGCGGTCGAGACGGATCGGCGTGGCCTGGCCGAGTCGATCCGGGGGAGGATGGAGCGGCACGGCGGGAAGGCCGTGGTCCGTTCAACGCCCGGGGAGGGCACCGAAGTGGAGTTGCAGATGCCGATCGTGGCCAGGACGGCCCCACCCGAGAGCGCCCCCGCATGACGGTCAGCGTCTTCCTGGTCGACGACCATGCGTTGTTCCGGACCGGTGTGAAGGCCGAACTGGCCGGGCTGGGCGATGACCGCATCGAGGTGGTCGGAGAGGCCGGGTCGGTGGCCGAGGCCGTCGTGCGGATCACCTCCAACCCGCCGGACGTGGTGCTGCTGGACGTGCACATGCCCGACGGCGGTGGTCGTGCCGTCCTGGAGCAGGTGCACCGGAGCCTGCCCGCTGTCGTGTTCCTGGCCCTGTCGGTGTCCGACGCCGCCGAGGACGTCATCAACGTCATCCGGGCCGGCGCCCGCGGCTACGTGACCAAGACCATCTCGGGACCCGAACTGGCCGACGCCGTGGTGCGGGTGTCCGGTGGGGACGCCGTCTTCTCGCCCCGGCTGGCCGGGTTCGTGCTGGACGCGTTCTCCGACCGCCCGGGCGGCGCGCCGGTGTCGGACCCCGAACTGGACATGCTCTCGCCCCGCGAGCGGGAGGTGCTCAAGCTTCTGGCCCGCGGTTACGCCTACAAGGAGATCGCGTCGCAGCTGTTCATCTCGGTGAAGACGGTGGAGACCCATGTGTCGGCCGTGCTGCGCAAGACGCAGAAGTCCAACCGGTACGAACTCTCCCGCTGGGCCACCGACCGCCGCCTGGTCTGACCTGGCCGGCGCGCCAGGGCCGGTGACTACTTGCGGCCGAGCCGACCGCGACCCATGGACAGCAGCATCATGCCGAGGTCGGTGCCGGACGGACCGAGCTCCCGGAAGCGTTCCAGGATGGCCATCTCGCGGCTGTAGACGATGCGGGGGCCGCCCAGGGACTTGCGAGCAGCGCCAATGGCGTTGGAGATCGCGGTGCGCCGCTGGATGAGCCGCACGAGCTCCGCGTCGATGGCGTCGATCTGAAGGCGCAGCGTCTCGATGCCGGCCTGGTCCTGCGGGACCGGGACGGTCGCATCCGGGACGGCCGACTCGTCGTCGCCCGGGTGGTCGGCTTCGGAAGCGGGTGTGCTCGTCATGATGTCCTCATTCTGCCCCGGGCCGGCCACCGGTGTCCCGGCAAGAAAAAGCCCCGGGTCCGATGGACCTCGGGGCGTCGTCGTGGCGGTGTGGTTCAGCCGCTGACGGGCACCGGGATCCGGTACCCGAAGTAGAACTGGCGGCAGGTCATGGCAACAAGTACACCACAGGCCCGCGGGCGCGGTCACCTGGCATCCCGCCGTGCGCACGTCCGCGCGTCCGGCGCGGCCTCCCGGATGGGCTAGGCTCACCGGCGAAGGGGAGTAGCCCGCTACTTGTTCGTCGACATACTGGCACCGTTCTCGGTGCCCGGCGACTGGGCCTGTCGGTTCCGGCAGGTGGGCGAGACCTTCGACCAATGACGTCGACGCGAGTGATCGCGTGTACAGCCGTCGGTCGAAGGCGGCTCTGGACCCCAGTGCGCACCTCCGCCCGGCGCGGAGGAGAACATGGCATTGACGATCTTCCTGCTCCTGGTCTCGGCCGTGGCGATCTATCTCGCGTGCGAGTGGTTCGTCAACGCCGTGGAATGGCTGGGTTCGCGGCTCAACGTCGGGACCGTCGCTGTCGGCAGCGTGCTGGCCGCCGTCGGCACCGCCCTGCCTGAATCGGTGGTCACGCTGGTCGCCGTCGCGTTCGGAGCCACACCCGACCGCAAGGAGATCGGCGTCGGGGCGGCCATGGGTGGGCCGTTGGTGCTGTCCACCATCGCCTATTCGGTGGTCGGTGTCTCTCTGCTCGCGGTGCACCGCTCGTTCCGCAAACGGCCCGACGGGTCCGGGGAACTGGTGCAGGACCAGACCTGGTTCATGGTCATCTTCATCGCGAAACTGGCGCTGGGCCTGCTGGTGTTCAGCTGGAAGCCGTGGCTGGCCTGGCTGTTCCTGTTCGCCTACGCGATCTACGTCGTCCGCGAACTGCGTGATGCCGGCGGTGACGGCGGACATTCCTCCGACGGCCTCGAGCCGCTGAAACTGCAGCCCCGTAAGGCCATTCCCACCGGCTGGGCCATCGGTATCCAGACCGCGATCACCCTCGGCGTGATCTTCGCGGCCAGTCAGTTGTTCGTGGCCCAGCTGGAGAAGCTGGGGCCGCACCTGGGGCTGGCGCCGGCCGTCGTGGCCGTGCTGCTGGCGCCGATCGCGACCGAGCTGCCGGAGGTGCTCAACGCCGTCATCTGGGTCCGGCAAGGCAAGCCGGGCCTGGCTCTGGCCAACGTCTCCGGGTCCATGATGGTCCAGGCCACCATCCCGTCGGCGCTCGGCATCGCTTTCACCCCATGGCATTTCACGCCCACCATCACGCTGGCCGGCATCGTGACGCTGGCCTCGATCATCGTGATGATCGTGCTCGGGCGCCTGCGGAAACTCACGTCGGGCACGTTGCTGTTCGGGTTCGGCCTGTACGCCGTGTTTTTCGCCGGCATGCTGGTACTGAACTAGGTTCTCCGGGCCGCGCGCGGGATCGGCGGCGAAACCTCAGGCCGCCATCAACATGGCCAGCACGGCCGTGTCGGCGTCGTTCATCGGATCGATGCCGGCCATCCCGCGCATGCTGGTCACGGCGCCGGTGTGGTCCGCCTCGGCCCAACCGGCCCGGTGGTCGAGCCCGAGATGAGGCAGCCCGGGCAGGTAGACGCAGCCGGACGCGACACCGTCGTACTCCGGGAGGGAAGGCCTGGTCTCCGAAGGCGGGTGCAGGACGAGCAGGCCGGACGGCTGAGGCTCGGCGAACTGCCCTGGAGTGAGGGCCCGCTCCCCGATCAGGGTGCCCTCGGCCATCACCAGCCCGATGGTGCCCGGTTGCGGTTCGTCCGGCAGTTCTTCCCGCACGCGGAAGACCGTGGTCACCGGTAGGAGCCCGGGCACGCTGGCCACCCGGACCGCGATGACGAGGAACTTGACCCACTCGAGGGTGTTCTCCGGCCACCGCCCCGACACCACGAAACCGCTCAACGCCCCCGCCGACTCCAGCGCGGACACCTGCACCGCGCGGGCCGATGATTCGCTCATGGCCAACCTCCGTTCCTGCCCGAGGTATGGATCAGCCCGTCGCCGAGCTGATCATGATGTTGATGGTGGGGCCACAGTGCACTGGCACACAAGGGGACCCGAGTGCCAGATTGGTCGCATTCCGGCGTCGAATCCGTGATGGTGACCGTGGGTCACGAGGACCGGGGGAGGTCCGGCTCCGGGTTCCGGCCGGCGGCGTCGGCGTCGGCCGTCGGTGTGGGCCGGTAGTTTGGATATCGATATGGACAGACTGTTCGACCTACCGTCAGAAGCGCCGTCAGACGCGTCGGCCACCTCTCCCGGGCGTGGGGCTGCCTCGTCGACGGGGCCGAAGCTGACCCCGCAGCAGCGGTTGATCGAACAGGCGCGACAGCAGGCGGAGGCATCGCGGGAGCGAGCGGCAAAGGCTCGCCACCAGGAGGCCGAGGCGCTGCTGGACGGTCTGAACCCTCAGCAACGGGCCGCCGTCGAGCACCGCGGCGCGCCGCTGTTGGTGGTCGCCGGTGCCGGATCCGGCAAGACCAGGGTGTTGACCCGGCGGATCGCCTATCTCCTGGCCGCCGGCGGGGCACACCCCGGGGAGATCCTGGCCATCACCTTCACCAACAAGGCCGCCGCCGAGATGCGGGACCGGGTCGCCGAGATGATCGGCGCTCGGTCGCGGGCGATGTGGGTGTCCACCTTCCACTCCATGTGCGTGCGGATCCTGCGCGCCGAGGCGGCGCACCTGGGCGTGCGCTCCAGCTTCACCATCTACGACTCGGCCGACTCCCAGCGTCTGGTGCAGATGGTCGCCTCCGACCTCAACATCGACACCAAGAAGGTGTCGGCCCGGACGTTGGCCGGGGCCATCTCCAACCTCAAGAACGAACTCGTCGACCCGGTCGAGGCCACCGACAAGGCCGATTCGGATCTGGAGAAGATGGTCGCCGAGGTCTACACGAACTATCAGGTTCGGTTGCGGGCGGCGTCGGCCTTCGATTTCGACGACCTGATCATGGAAACGGTATCCCTGCTGCAACGGTTGCCGGCCGTGGCCGAACACTACCGGCGCCGTTTCCGGCACGTGCTGGTCGACGAATACCAGGACACGAACCACGCCCAGTACATGCTGGTGCGCGAACTGGTCGGCGGAGAGATCCGTGAGACCTGGAGCGACGACGGGGTTCTCGTGCACGAACCGGTGTCGGACATCCCGATGGCCGAGCTGGTCGTGGTCGGCGACGCCGATCAGTCGATCTACGCCTTCCGCGGGGCCTCGATCCGGAACATCACCGAATTCGAACGGGACTATCCGAACGCCCGCACGATTCTGCTCGAGCAGAACTATCGCTCGACGCAGACCATTCTGTCCGCCGCGAACAAGGTGATCTCCCGCAATACCGAGCGTCGGGCCAAGAATCTGTGGACCGCGCAGGGCAACGGGCAGCTCATCGTCGGATACGTCGGGGACAACGAGTACGAGGAAGCGCAGTTCATCGGCAAGGAGATCGACCGGCTGGTCGACGACTCCGAGATCCGGTTCGGCGACGTCGCGATCTTCTACCGGACCAACTCGGCGTCCCGGGCCATTGAGGACGTGTTCGTCCGGACCGGAATGCCGTACCGGATCGTCGGCGGGGTCCGGTTCTACGAGCGCCGCGAGGTCCGCGACGCTCTGGCCTATCTCCGGGCGATCGCCAATCCGGACGACGAGGTGTCGCTCCGGCGCATCCTGAACACCCCGAAGCGCGGCATCGGCGACCGGGCCGAGGCGACGGTCGTGGTGTTCGCCGAACAGGAACGGATCGCGTTCGCCGACGCTCTGGTCCGCGTGGCCGAGATGCCGATGATGGCCACCCGATCGGCCAAGTCCGTGGCTGCGTTCAACGACCTGATGAGCGGCCTGAGGGCGCTCGTGGCCGGCGGCGCCGAGCCGGCCGAGGTCCTGACGGCGGTTCTGGACCAGACCGGGTACCGCGCCGAGCTCGAAGCGTCACAGGATCCGCAGGACTTCTCCCGGATGGAGAACCTGGACCAGCTGGTCACGGTGCTCCGGGAGAACGCGGAGTTGCTGCTGGGTGGCGGCGGAGCGGTCATCGCCGGCGACACCGACGCGCCCGCGACCCCGCCGCCGGCGCCGGGAAATGAACTGCTGGCCGCGGTATTGGAGCAGATCTCGCTGGTGGCCGACGCCGACTCGATCCCCGATTCCGCCGAGGGCGTGGTCACCCTGATGACGCTGCACACGGCCAAGGGCCTGGAGTTCCCGGTCGTCTTCCTGACCGGGTTGGAGGACGGGATCTTCCCGCACCAACGGGCCTTCTCCGACGATCGGGAGCTCGCCGAGGAGCGGCGCCTGGCCTATGTCGGCATCACTCGGGCCCGCGAGCGGCTGTACCTGTCGCGTGCGGTTACCCGCTCGGCCTGGGGGCAGGCGAACTCCTATCCGGCGTCCCGGTTCCTCGACGACATTCCGGAGGAGCTGATCGACTGGCGCCGGTTGGCGCCGGCGCGGGAGCCCTACGTCTCCGGTTCGGCCGACTACCGGTCGTCCAACTGGGGTTCCGGTGGCTCCAGCAACTATTCCGGATACAGCTCGCGATCGGCGCCGGTGTCGGCGTCCCGGTTCGGGCAGATCGGTGGTGCCCGCGCCGCACGGCCGCCGCTGGTGCTGGCGGTCGGCGATCGGGTCAACCACGACAAGTACGGTCTGGGCAAGGTGACCGCGGTGTCCGGGACGGGCCCGACCGCCACGGCGACCATCGACTTCGGTACGGCCGGGACCATCCGCCTCATGCTGATCGGCGGCGTCCCGATGACGAAGCTGTAGGCCGCACCGGAGATCAGGCGACCCCGGCCGGCCGGAACTGGATGCTGACCCGCGGGCCGACCGGCCGGGCCGTCTTCGGGATGGCGTGCTCCCATGTCCGCTGGCAGGACCCACCCATGACGACGAGATCGCCGTGGCCCACAGGGATCCGCAGGCTCTCACCGCCCGATCGCGGCCGGAGCATCAACGGGCGGTCGGCACCGACGGACAGGATCGCGACCATGGTGTCGGAATGGGATCCCCGGCCGATCGTGTCCCCGTGCCAGGCCACACTGTCGCGCCCGTCCCGGTACAGGCACAGCCCGGCCGTCAGGAACGGCTCGTGCAGTTCGGGCCGGTAGTGGTCGGTGAGCATCTGTCGGGCCTGGGCCAGGATCGGGTGCGGGAGCGGAGCGTCCGGCCCGTACCAGCGCAAGAGCCGGGGGACGTCGACCACACGGTCGTACATCGGGCGCTTCTCGGCCCGCCACGGCACCTCGTCGAGCAGCGTCTGCAGCACCGGATCGGATCCGCTCAGCCAGCCCGGAAGCCGGTCGACCCAGGCGCCGTCGGTCAGATCGGTCCGCTCGATCCGGCCGGCCAGGTCGCACAGGGCCGGTACCTCGTCGACGTCGAACATCGACGGTTGATAGGACGTCGTCATGCACTCATGTTACGCGTCATTCGAACACGTGTGCTGTTTGTTCAGTGCGCGGGTCGTGGGCTGACGACTCAGAGGCTGCGGGTGAGGTAGATCAGGTCGCTGTCCTGCGGTCCTGGTGCGGTGTGGTGGCGGTGGAATCCCAACTTGTCCAGCACCCGCAGGGACGCGGTGTTCCAATCCCCGACGGTGGACCAGAGCCGGCGACGTCCCGTGGCCTTCGCAGCCTCGACCATGGCCCGGGCCGCCTCCGTCGCGTACCCGCAGCCGTGCTCGCGCGAGAGCAGCTCGTAGGCGAGCTCCGGCTCATCCAGGCTCGCCCGGCCGACCAGAAGCCCGCAGTAGCCGAGCATGTCGGTGTCCCCGTGCCGGCGTAGGGCCAGGAATCCGATGCCGCTGGCCGCTGCCCCGTCCGCCATCTGTGCGATCTTCAGCCGTGCCGCCGCGACATCGGTGCCGTGGCCGCGGGCCCCCGGACCCCGCTCGACGATCAACTCGACGTAACGGTCGGCGTCGGTCAGCCGCATCGGTTCGAGCAGCAGCCGCTCCGTTTCGAGCCGCGCCGCCATGGGTTGATAGTCCACGATGCCCAGTCTGGCCGAGTCAGCCCGGGAGATAGTGGTCGTAGTTGTCCTGGGAGGCTACGCGGCCGTCACGGATCTGCAGGAAGATCGCGACCCGGGCCCGAATGCGGGTCCCGGTTGGCGCGTCCGGGAAGTCCACCCGCAACGTCGCGCTCCAGTTCACCTCCAGGATCACCCGGTCCCCGTCGACGGCCTCGGTGGCGATCTGGAACACCTGATCGGCCACCACCTCCCGGCCCTGCTCGGCCGCCTGCAGCACCTCCGGCAGGTTGCGGCTGGCGCCCTGCGGGGACATCGGGTTGGGCCACTCCCGCTGCACGAAATCGGTGGTGAGGTGACGCCGCAACTCCGCCGTGGTCCCGGATTCCACTGCGTTGAGGTAGGACCGGGCGACAGCGAGGGTCTCGGCGCGCGTCATGGCCGTCACTGTAGAAGGGGACCCACTTGACCGGCACGGCCGTGAGGGCCGGCCCGGAGTGGAGTCGGGGCTTGAGGGCATCGAGAATGGACAGGCCCTGTCCCACGATGCCGGTCACCATCTCGGACACACCCTCGGCCCCGTTCATGATGGTCAGGTTCGACTCGGCGATGCCACGAGCGGCCGCCTCGACCAGCGACGGCAGCACCTCGATCAGGTGGTTGGCCGCGATGAGTTCCTGATTGCCGCCGTCCAGCGACGCGGCCCGGACGGTGTTGGCCGCGGCCTGTGTCCGGCGGCGATAGGCCTCGGCGTCGGCCGGCCGACGTACCTCGGCCTCCAGCCGCTGGACCGCGAGGTCGGCCTGGCGCCGGGCCAGAGCCGTCTGCTGCTCGATGACGTTCTGCGTGGCCTGGGCCTGCGCCAGCGGGCCGGCCTGGGCGGCATGGGCCTTGGCGCGGTCGGTCTCGGCGATGAAGCCCGCTCGCTTGATCTCGGTGTCGCGTTCGTACTCGGCCTTGAGCGCGGCCGCCTGCTGCTCGGGCTCGGCTGCCTCCTGGTCGGCCCGGGCGGCCGCGATCCTGGCCTGGCGGGCCACGGCCGCGGCGTGGGCGGCCGAGCAGAATCTGTGTCTGGTGGATCACACGCTCGCGGCCGGCCGGAAACCGGTGACGCGCAATGAACTCAGTTCTGCGCCGCCGGCCGGCTGTACCAGAGCCACAACAGCCCGAGCACCGGGAGCAGGACCGGGAAATAGCCGTACCCGCTGCCGAAACGCGACCACACGGTGTCGTGTGGGAAGGCGGCGCGGTCGATCAGCGACGCGGTGCCGATCACCAGCACGCCGACCATCTCCGTGCCGCACGCGGCCCAGGCCAGTCGCCGCGACCACGCCCGCTCGCTGAGAAGACCGACCGCCGCGCCGATGTAGATGATTCCGGAGCACAACGAGAGCACGTAGGCCAATGGGGCCGAGTGGAATGTGGTGCTCACCTGGACGATCCCGCGCGACGTCGCGGCCAGTGCGAAGATCGCGTACAGGGCGATCAGGATCCGCCGCGGACCGGTCGGCGGGGGCTCGTTCTCCGTCCGGTCCACCGGAGGCGGCTGCTCTGGCTCAGCCAAGATCCGACCGCCAGATCTGCAGGAGCCGCAACGTCATCACGCCGACCACGACGGCCGTGACGCCCAGGGTGGTCGAGCCCCAACGGGTGCGTTCGAGCCGAGCCAGGTAGAACCCCAGCGGCAGAGGGAACAGGATCCCGACCGCGTATGCCACGTAGGTGACCGGTTCGGCCAGATGGGCGCCGCCGAGACGAGCGAGGCCGACCGCCGTCTGCACCACCAGGGCCACTTCGAGTGCGATGGCGGCGATCATCAGCGCGTCGTCGGTGGGCCGGTTCCGGCGCGCCTGCACTCCGCACCAGATGCCCAGCAGCAGTCCCGCGCCGACCAGGCTGTAGGCCAGTGCGTCGATCATCGGGAAGCGGGCCTTTCGTGGGCGCGTCGAGGAAGGTGTGGTGCAGTCGGTCCGCGAGAAGACGGGGCGGACGTCGATGTCACGGGCGGGGCATGGTGACGGTAACCGATTCTCCCGGCCCGACGTTGCTACGGTCATGGATGTGAATTGCGCCCGGATGTATCGCGTCAAGGTCCGTGGGGGTCAGGGATGGTGACGGCGATGAGGTCGGACGCTGGCCGGGCCCCCCGGGCGACCCACCACGGCGGTCGCGCGTGAGCGGGGGTCGGACGGCGGTCGTGCTCCAGCGCGCCGGTCGCTCCCTCCCGGTCGGGTTGGCCGCTCTGCTGCTTGTCGGCGCCCTGTTGATCGGAGCGGGCGGCCTGATCGGCGTGGCCACTCCGTTCGACCACTCCGCTCTGGGGTCGGCGTCCGGCGCGGTCTGGATCGTCCTGCTCCCGGCGGTGCTGGCGCTTTCCGTCTCCGCGGTGCGGCCGGAGATCGGGCTGGCCGTCACGTGTGGGGCGGGCATCGTCGCGCTCGCCCGGACCGTGTCCGACCTGGGCCTGCTCACCAGTCCCAACACGGCGATCCGGCCCGAGTTCTTCTATGAACTCACCGACCGGGCCCAGCCGTTCTCGGCCGGGCCCGGGGCCGCGGTCGTGGTGGTCGGCGATGTCGTGATGGTGGTGGCGGGGGTACTCGCGGCGCGGCGGGTCGCGGCCAGCCTGTCGTTCCGGACCGAGCGGATCTTCGACGTCCACCTGATCGAGGTCGATGACACCGGATCCGGCGCCGAACTGCTGGTCGAGGCACTCGAGGAGTCCGACGCGGTCCGGGCCGACGAGCCGGAATCGATGATCGACGGAGGGCCTCGGCGGAACAACTGGCTCATCCTGGCCGGATTCCTGGGCACGCTGGCCGTGCTGGCCGCTTCCCTTGGGCTGCCGTACACCGGCGGTTATCTGCTGGCGCGGTACATCCCGCCGGAGATCGGGATGCTCGGGCTCGGGGCGGCTCTGGTACTCGCTCTGGTCGCCGCGGTTGCCGTGCTGACCGCGGCGGTGCTCCCGCGCGCGGTGGCTCTCGGCCTGCTCGGCGGCGTGGCCGTCGGCGCCTCGATTCCCTTTCTGACGGCCGTACTGGTCAGCATCACCGACGCGCCGGTCAAGCTGAATCCGATCGTGGCGCTGGGGATCCTGGGCGTCGTCGTACTCGCGGCCTCCGGTGCGCTGTCCAGAGTGGTGCTGGTCCAGGACGACTACTCCGAGCCGAGCCGGGCGTCGGTGCGGTGGTTGAACCTGTCCGGGGCCGTTCTCAGTCTGGCCGTCGCCGGCGCCGCAGTGGGGGGCTGGCGGCTCCCGCAGCTGCGGTACAGCGGCGGCGCGGTGCCCACGACGTCGGGGACCGGCGTCGCGCTGTCGGCGCCGCAGTCGGCCCCCTACCTCGTCGCGGCGATCATCCCGGCGATCGCCGGAGTGCTCTGGTTGGTGCCGATCGCCGCGCGCTCCGGACGGGCGCTGGCCGCGATCGGCTGGGTCGCTCTCGTCGTCGCCGTGGCCCAATCGACGTACGTGCTGAGCGAACTGATCGCCAGCGCGTCGGTGTTCGTCGCCAACAGCCCGTTCGCCGTCCCGCGCTGGTCGGCCGGCCCGGGGCTCTGGTGGGGCGTCGCCGGCATCGGCCTCGGACTGGCCACGTGCGCCATCGCCGCATTGGCCAGCCGCCAGGCCGCGGACGCGTCGCCGCTGGTCGCCGAGGAGGCGTCGTTGTCGAGGGCCCGGTCGATCGGCACGGTGGTCGCCGTCGTGCTGACCGTTGTCGTGGTGGTGGTTCTCTCGATGCCGGTGTACTCCACCCAACAGCTCGACTCGGCCACCCTGCTCGACGGCTACCAGGCGAATTCCTGGGGTGTGCTGACCCTGGCCGCGGCGATGATCGCGGCGGCCTGGGCGGCCGGCCGGTCACAGCGGACGGCGGGAGCGGTCAGCTACGCCCTGGCCGGTGGCGCCGTGCTGGCCGTGCGGTTGGTCATCCCGGCCGCGGTGCGCGCGCAGGACGGATTCACCGCCGGACCCGGTCTGATCGGGGGGTACATCACCATCGCCGCCTTCGCCGCGGCCGCCGTCGTCCTCGGCTTCAGTGCGGCGCGGATCCGTCATACCGATCCGGTCGCGTCGAAGCCGGTCCGTCCGGCGTCGGGCCGACGGCCGGTCGGCGGCCGCTCTGCCGCCGTTCGCCCGGCCGGCCCCAGCGGCAAGACCGCCGCCGGAGCATCATCAAAGGGCGAGAAGAAGGGACGACGACGATGACCAGACCGATCCGGGTGGTGGTCGCGAAGGCCGGCCTCGACGGTCACGACCGCGGCGTCAAGGTGGTGGCACGGGCGCTTCGCGACGCCGGCATGGAGGTCATCTACACCGGGTTGCACCAGACGCCGGAGCAGATCGTCGCCGCCGCGTTGGCCGAAGATGCCGACGCGGTAGGTCTCTCGGTCCTCTCCGGAGCCCACATGACGCAGTTCAGGGCGGTGGTGAAGCTGTTGGCCGAGCAGGACGCCCAGGACATCGTGGTGTTCGGGGGCGGCATCATCCCGGCGGAGGACATCGCCGAACTCGCCGAACTCGGCGTGCACGGAATCTTCACCCCCGGAGCATCGACGACGGACATCGTCAGCTGGTTGCGCGAGAACGTCGCGGCTCGGCTGGAACAGGACTGAACCGCTCTGCCCGGTGCGGCCCACATCACCAGGTGGGATAGCTCACCAGGGCGGATGTGTCCGCGGCAAGGACGGGCCAGTAGGGTCACTTCACGGTCCACGACGCGCCCGGGAGACCGGTCACCGCGCCCGGATCCCAGCGCAGCCGCTGCTCAACACCCGCAGCCAAACACCCACGACTACACAATGTCGAGAAGTCGGGAGCAAGACGTGGATCTGTACGAATACCAGGCGAAGGAACTCTTCGCGAAGCACGGCGTGCCGGGAACGCGGGGAAAAACCGCGACCACGGTCGACGAGGCCGAGGCGATCGCCGCCGAGTACGGCGTGCCCGTGATGGTGAAGTCCCAGGTGAAGATCGGTGGTCGAGGCAAGGCCGGCGGCGTGAAGTTCTCGCCCGACGTCGCCGCGGCCCGCAAGAACGCCGAAGCGATCCTGGGCCTGGACATCAAGGGCCATGTCACCCGCACGGTGCTGGTCACCGAGGCGGCCGACATCGCTGAGGAGTACTACGTCTCCTACCTGCTCGATCGGTCCAACCGCACCTACCTGGCCATGGCCAGCAAGGACGGCGGCATGGAGATCGAGGAACTCGCCGTCGAGCGCCCGGAAGCCCTGGCTCGTGTCGCGGTCGACGCGATCGTCGGAGTCGACGCGGCCAAGGCGCACGAGATCGCCGTCGCCGGCCGCTTCCCGGAGGAAGTCCGCGACCAGGTCGAGAACGTGCTGATCAAGCTGTGGGACGTCTTCATCTCCGAGGACGCCACCCTGGTCGAGGTGAACCCGCTGGTCAAGACCCCGGACGGGGTGGTGCTGGCACTGGACGGCAAGGTGTCGCTGGATGACAACGCCTCGTTCCGTCACCCGGAGCACGCCGCCTTCGTCGACAACGCAGCCGAGAACCCCCTGGAGCTGGCGGCCAAGGAGAAGAACCTCAACTACGTCAAGCTCGATGGTCAGGTCGGCATCATCGGCAACGGGGCCGGGCTGGTCATGTCCACCCTCGACGTCGTCGCCTACGCCGGCGAGGCCCACGGCGGCGTCAAGCCGGCCAACTTCCTGGACATCGGCGGCGGGGCGAGCGCGACCGTGATGGCCAACGGCCTGGAGATCATCCTGGGCGACGAGGAGGTCCGCGCCGTGTTCGTCAACGTCTTCGGCGGCATCACTGCCTGTGACGCGGTCGCCAACGGCATCGTGCAGGCTCTGCAGATCCTCGGCGACGAGGCCAACAAGCCGCTGGTCGTCCGGCTGGACGGCAACAACGTCGAAGAGGGGCGCCGCATCCTGGCCGAGGCGAACCACCCGCTGGTCACCCTGGCCGACACCATGGACGAAGGCGCCGACAAGGCAGCCGAACTCGCATTCGCGGCTGCGAAGTAAGGGACGAAGATCAACTGTGTCTATCTATCTGAATGCTGATTCCAAGGTCATCGTCCAGGGCATCACCGGCGGCGAGGGCACCAAGCACACCGCATTGATGCTCAAGGCCGGTACCAAGGTCGTCGGTGGCGTCAACGCCCGCAAGGCCGGCACCACGGTGCAGCACGCCGGAAAGGACGGCAGCGACGTCGTCCTCCCCGTCTACGGAACGGTGGTGGAGGCCGTCGAGAAGACCGGCGCCACGGTCTCCGTCGTCTTCGTGCCGCCGGCTTTCGCGAAGGCGGCCGTCATCGAGGCCATCGACGCCGGCATCGAACTGCTGGTCGTCATCACCGAGGGCATCCCGGTGCAGGACTCGGCCACGTTCTGGCAGTACGCCCTGGACAAGGGCAGCAAGACCCGGATCATCGGCCCGAACTGCCCCGGAATCATCACCCCCGGCGAGTCGCTCGTGGGCATCACCCCGGCCAACATCACCGGCAAGGGCCCGGTCGGTCTGGTGTCGAAGTCCGGCACCCTGACCTACCAGATGATGTACGAGCTGCGGGATCTCGGTTTCTCCACGGCAATCGGGATCGGCGGGGACCCGGTCATCGGGACGACCCACATCGACGCCCTGGCCGCGTTCGAAGCCGATCCGGAGACCAAGGCCATCGTCATGATCGGTGAGATCGGTGGCGACGCCGAGGAGCGGGCGGCCGCGTTCATCAAGGACAACGTGACCAAGCCGGTCGTCGGCTACGTCGCCGGGTTCACCGCTCCCGAGGGCAAGACGATGGGCCACGCCGGGGCCATCGTCTCCGGCTCAGCCGGTACCGCGCAGGCCAAGAAGGAGGCCCTCGAGGCCGTCGGTGTCAAGGTCGGCAAGACCCCTTCGGAGACCGCGCGGCTGCTGCGTGAGGTCCTCGCCGGATAGGCCGGACGATTGCCCGTCAATCGGAACGGGTAACAGACGAATCGACGCACAGGCCGGACATCCTTTCGCGGGGTGTCCGGCCTGTCGGCGTCGCGGGGGAAGGCTGAGGCGGGGTCCCGCGCGATGCCGACCGGTCGGGGCGTCGGTCCGTTGCGATAGGTTCGGAACGTGGTTGCGGGTGCAGGTCGCCCGCGAGAATGCACAGGAAAGCAATTGTCGGGGAACAACAAGCAGTGAAAAAAGAGTGAGGTGGATCAGCATGAGTAGTCCATACGGACCGCCCCAGGGCGGCCAGCAGGGTCCGGGCCAAGCCGGCGGTTACGGCGCACCCGGTGGTGCCCCATCCTGGACCCAGGGCCAGCCGGCGCCGTCCTACGGCGGACCCGGCCACAACTCGGGCTACGGAGCTCCCACCCCCGGTGCGCCCGCACCGGGATACGGCCAGCCGTTCGGTCACGGCGCCCCGCCCGCTGCCGGTGGTCACGGCGGCCCCGCCACGTCCGGCCCAGGTGGACCGGGCCAGTGGGGTGGCCCGGCGCCCAAGACGAGAGCCCCGGCCGACCTCGGGCAGATCCTCCCACTGGTCATCGGCGGTCTCGGCGTGGTCGGCTTCATCGCCGGCTTCCTTCCGGCGGCGTCCTACACCGAGAACTCGATGTCGCTGAGCGTCTCGGTCTTCGGCGGCGGGCCCTCCTATCTGCCGATCCTGCTCATCGTGGTGGGGTTTCTGGCCTGCGCGCCGTTGATCCCGGGCGGCCGGAAGTACAGCCTCCCCGTGCTGCTGCTCTCCGTCGCCGGTCTGCTCGGCGCCATCGGCGCGGCGGTGTCGTCCACCATCTTGTCCAAGCTGGCCGACGGCGGCACCGGTGCTTCCTCCTCCAAGGGGTTCGGCATCTGGCTGCTGCTGATCGTGGCCGTTCTGCAGGCCGCGGCCAGTGGATACGCCTGGTTCACCGAGGCGGGTTCCGGCCCGGCGACCCGGCCGGCCGGCGAGCGGGGTTCGGGACATTCGGCGCGCTCCTTCGGTCCGAGCCAGGGCCCTGGGCCGTCCGGTCCGGCTCAGCCGGCGCCGTCGGGTTCGGCCCCGGCACCGTCCGGTTACGGAGCGCAGGGCCACGGCCAGAGTGACGTCCCCGCCTTCGGCGGCTACGGCCAGGGCGGCTACGCCCCGGCCGGCCCGCCCGCTGCGCCGGCCCCGGCCGGTCAGGGCTCGGAAGGCTACGGCCAGTACGGCCAGCAGCCGTCCGGGTCCGGAGCGACCACCGGATCGAACCCGTCCGTTGACAGCGGTTCGCAGTACGCGCCGTACGGCACCGCTCCGACCGGCCAGCAGGTATCGGCGGAACCGGGATCGGCCAGCCCGAACACGGGCCAGCACGGCCGCGACGACGGCCCGTCACCCGATGTCACGCAGCAGGTCCGTTTCTGAGAGGTTTCGACCACGCACCGACAGGGCGGGCGCGGCTCCGGCGAGCATTCGCGGGAGCGGCGCCCGCCCTTTCTGGTTCCGGCACCGCTGCGTGATGCCCAGCCGCCCACCCGGATGCCGGATCCGTCGCCTCCCGGCTGCCCCGGTATCGGACTATCCGTAGTCGAAACGGCGTGGCACCCCCCGAACGTCCTCCCTAACGTGTGAGGGTTGCGGTCATGTTCCTCGCCGACGTCGATGCCTCCGCGTCTGCGCCCACTGCGGAACTCACGCCCTCGCGACTCGCAGTGGCGGGCAACGCGGCCCTGAAGACCGCCCTCGCCGCCCTCGCCGGATTCGTCCTCTGTCTGGGGCTGGCCCTGGTCGTGTGGGCGGTGACACCGAGTTCCGGTGGCACACCGGTCAGGCTGGTGCAGGCCGGCATCGCGGCCTTCTGCGGCGCCGCCGGCATGACGCTGCGCATCGGCCACGCCGATCTCACCCTGTCGCCGTTGATGCTCACCGGGGTGATCGTCGCGCTGCTGACCGCCGTGGTCGGTCGCGGGCGCTCCTCGGAGCGAAACCTCCGACTGGAGGCGACGTTCGTCGGCGCCGCGACCGCCAGTTTCGCGATCACCGTGACCGCAGTCGGCGTGCTGGGCGGCGGGCACGCCGTGAACGCCGTGCAGATCTGGCGCCCCGCTCTGCTGGCCGGGGTCGTGCTGTCCGTGACCATGCTGGTCAGGGGCTCCGCCGCGCGCGAATGGCTGTTCGACCGGCTGCCGCCCTGGGCCCCGACCTCGCTGCGGGTCGGGTCGGCCGGGATCTTCGCGCTCTTCGGCGGCGGTGCGGTCACGTTGATCGTCGGGCTGGTTCGCACCTTCTCCGATTCGAGCACCATCCAGACGTTGGCCGCCCCCGGCGCGGCCGGCGGTTTCGGCATGTTCCTGCTCGGCCTGGCCTATCTGCCGAACGCCGTCGTCGCCGCCACCGGGTACTCGACGGGGGTCGGGTTCACGGTGGGCAGCGGCACCTACACGCCGTTCGGGTCGTCGCCGGTGGAATTGCCGGCCGTGTCGTTGTTGACGGCGGTACCCGACTCCCACACGGTCGGACGGACCGCCCTGTTGGTGCTGCTGGTGCCGGTGGTCGCCGGCCTGGTGATCGCCTTCGGATCGATCCGAAGGCTGCACAGCCGCAGCGACCGGCTGTTCGCGGTCGGGGCGGCCAGCCTGTTCGCCGCGGTCGTAGCGGCCGCGGCCGCGAAGATGGCGTCGGGCGGCGTCACCGGCGGGGAGTGGTCGTCGTCCGGCTCACCCCCGCTGTTGTTCGGGGCCGCGGTCGGGATGGTCATGGGAACCGTCGGCGCGACCGTGGTGGTGCTGGTCCCGGCGCGGACCGCCGCCGCGTCGCTCGACCTCGACGAGGGCGACCCGGTTGCGGACGACACCGCCGATGCCGCCGTGTCCGACGGCCCGGATGGATCCGACAGCGACGAGAACGCGACCGAGGGGGAGATCGAGGACGACGCCGAGGTGACCGAACTCGAATCGCCCGAAGACCTGACGAATGACGGGCCGGTCGACGGCGGGACGTCGCGGGAGGCAACCACCGACCGAGCACCGACCGACGATGCCACCGAGATGGACACCCCGGACGGTGACAGCGACCGGGATGGGAGCGATCCGGCCCCCGACCCGGGCCCGCAGGCCGTCGACCAGGAGCACGACGACATCGACCCGGACGCCACGGCCGCAGCCCCGGTCGCCCACCCGAGCGACCTGGCCGGTCGGCGGGCCCGTGTGGCCGGCGTGCGCGACGAGGACCTGATCGCGGCCCCGGACGGCGATCCGGACGAGGCCCTGGTCACCGAACTGCGTCCCCGGCGCCGGCCCGGAAGGGCCGGCTGACCTCGGCCGTCCCGGCCCGGGCGCGACTGCGGCACCGTCCGCCGCCGGCCTCGGCCGTGCACGCCGGCGGCCACCGAACCGGTGGAGCACGGGACGGGCCGCCGACCGGCATCGGGGTGCGTCAATCTGGACCTCCCGGACGCTCTACCCTGGGTCGGGCCGAATCGCCGACGACAGGAAAGACTCCAGGTGCAAGCCGACCACGCTGCAGCACGCTCCGATCCGGAACACCCTGAACCCGACCCAATCCTGGAACCGTCGGCCCCCCTGGCCCCGCAGCGCTTCGTGACGGAACCGTCCGGCCTGCGGGTGGTCGTGCTCATCTCCGGCGGCGGGTCCAATCTCGCCGCCCTGCTGGCCGCGCCCCAGCCCGAGCAGTACCCGGTGCACATCGTTGCCGTCGGCGCCGACCGACACAGTGCCACCGGTCTCGAACTGGCCCGTCAGGCCGGAGTTCCCACCTTCGTCGAACGGGTCAGCGATCACCCCGACCGGGCGAGCTGGGACCGTGCGCTGACCGAGGTCACGGCTGGCTTCGAACCCGATCTGGTGGTTTCCGCCGGCTTCCTGAAGCTGGTCGGGCCGCAGTTCCTGGCCCGCTTTCCGGGTCGGTACATCAACACCCACAACACGTTGCTGCCCGCCTTTCCGGGCATGCACGGACCGGCGGACGCGCTGGCCTACGGCGTCAAGATCACCGGCGCCACCCTGTTCGTGGTCGACGACGGAGTCGACACCGGGCCGATTCTGGCCCAGGTGGCGGTCCCGGTGCTCGACGACGACAGCGAGGAGACGCTCACCGAGCGGATCAAGCAGGCCGAACGGGCGCAGCTCGTCGAACAGGTTTCGCTGATGGCCAGACACGGCTGGACCATCCAAGGCAGAAGGGCTTTCACCTCATGACCGCACCAGACGCAGGCTCGGACGTCCGTCCGATCCGCCGGGCATTGCTGTCCGTCTCGGACAAGGCCGGACTGCTCGACCTGGCCACCGCCCTGACTCGGGCCGGGGTCGCGCTGGTCTCGACCGGCGGTTCGGCGGCGCTGCTGGCCGACTCCGGGCTCCCGGTCACCAAGGTGGAGGACGTCACCGGGTTCCCCGAGTGCCTGGACGGTCGGGTCAAGACCTTGCACCCGAAGATCCACGGAGGGCTGCTGGCCGACACCCGCAAGCAGAGCCATCTCGACCAGCTGGCCGAGCTGGACATCGAGACCTTCGACCTGGTGGTCGTGAACCTGTATCCGTTCCGGGCGACGGTCGCCTCCGGAGCGAGCCCGGACGAGTGCATCGAGCAGATCGACATCGGCGGCCCGGCGATGATCCGCGCGTCGGCCAAGAATCACCCAAGCGTGGCCACCGTGGTCGAGCCGGGCGACTACGACTCCGTCATCGCCGCCCTGGCTGCCGGGGGATTCACCCTGCAGCAGCGGCAGGCGTTGGCGGCCAAGGCTTTTGCCCACACCGCCTCGTACGATGTCGCGGTCGCGTCCTGGATGAACGCTGTCGTCGCGCCGGACGAGCAGGGGTGGCCGCGCTGGACCGGCTCGACCTGGGAGCGGCAGTCGGTACTGCGATACGGCGAGAACCCCCACCAGAAGGCCGCGCTCTACCGGCACTGGCCACCCGGACTGGCCGGTGCCACCCAGCTGCACGGCAAGGAGATGAGCTACAACAACTACGTCGACGTCGATGCGGCCTGGCGCAGCGCGACCGACTTCACCGATCCCGCGGTGGCCATCATCAAACACGCCAACCCGTGCGGGATCGCGGTGATCGCCGGCGGCGACGATGCCTCGATCGCCGCTGCCCATCGCAAGGCGCTGGCCTGCGATCCGGTGTCGGCCTTCGGCGGGGTGATCGCGGTGAACCGGCCGGTGACGGCCGAGATGGCCGAGCAGGTGGCCGAGGTGTTCACCGAGGTTCTGCTCGCTCCCGCGTTCGACGAGGCGGCACTGGCCATCCTGACCCGCAAGAAGAACATCCGGCTGTTGGTGATGCCGGCGATGGTCAACACCGACCCCATCGAGTTCCGCGGCATCTCCGGCGGAATCCTGGCCCAGACCCGCGACGCCATCGACGCGCCGGGCGACGACCCGACGACCTGGACGCTGGCCGCCGGGGCGCCGGCCGACGAGCAGACTCTGGCCGACCTCGCCTTCGCCTGGCGGGCCTGCCGCGCCGTCAAGTCCAATGCGATCCTGCTGGCCACCGACGGCGCCTCGGTCGGGATCGGTATGGGTCAGGTCAACCGGGTCGACTCCTCCAGGCTCGCCGTCGAGCGGGCCGGCACGCGGGCGGCCGGATCGGTCGCTGCCTCGGATGCGTTCTTCCCGTTCGCCGACGGCCCCGAGATCCTGTTCGGCGCCGGGATCACGGCGGTCGTCCAGCCGGGCGGATCCGTGCGTGATCCCGACGTGATCGCCGCCGCAGAGGCCGCCGGGGCGACCATGTACTTCACCGGCACCCGGCACTTCTTCCACTGACCGAACCGTCCGCGCCGGATCGACGAAGGGTTGGGTATGGCCCTGACGCTGACCGAAACCGTCTACGACGGTGAGGACTTCACGGAGGTCGACCTCTCGGACACCGAGATCGAGGGCATCGAATTCATCGACTGCGACTTCTCACACGGCTCGCTGGCCCGCACCTCGACGAGACGGGTCACCTTCACCCGCTGTCGGTTCGTCGGCGCCGAGATGTACTCCTCGACCCACCGGGCCGGTTCGTTCCTCGGATGCACGTTCGAGCGGACCTCGTGGGCGGACACCTCGCTGAACGGTTGCCGGCTGCTCGGCACCACCTTCACCTCGTGCCGACTGACCGGTATCCGCTTCGTCGACTGCGACCTGACGCTCGCCTCGTTCGCCGGGGAGAAGCTGGCCGGGGTGGACCTGTCCGGGCTGCGCATGCGCGAGATGAACCTGACCGAGGCCGACCTGCACGGCTGCGACCTGCGCCGGGCCGACCTGGCCGGGACCAGGGCCACCCGAGCCGACCTGCGGGGGGCCGACCTCCGCGGTGCCGTCATCGACGCCGGCGTCTGGGTGACCGCCCGGCTCGAAGGCGCCGTCATCGACCTCGACCAAGCCGTGCTGTTCGCGGCGGCCCACGGACTCACCCTCGCGCGCGGAGAGAGTTGACGGACGGCCCAGGTCCCCATGGCAGGATGAGGCCCGTGACCGCGACGATCCTGGACGGCAAAGCCACCCTGAAGGCCGTGAAGTCGGAACTTCGACTGCGCATCGAGGCGCTCGCCGCGCGAGGTGTGGTGCCCGGGTTGGGGACGGTGCTCGTGGGCGACGACCCGGCCAGCCGCTGGTACGTGAACGCCAAGCACAAGGACTGTGCGGAGATCGGGATCAACAGCATCGCCCGTGAACTGCCGGCGTCGAGTTCGCTGGCCGACGTGCTGGCCGTGGTCGACGAACTGAACGCGGACCCGGCCTGCACGGCCTTCCTGGTGCAGCAACCCACCGGGTTGGACGAGTTCGCCATCCTGTCCCGGGTCGACCCGTCCAAGGACGTCGACGGGCTGCATCCGTTCAATCTCGGGTCGCTCGTGCTCGGCCAGCCCGGGCCGCTGCCGTGTACGCCGATGGGCGCCATCGAACTGCTCCGCCGGTTCGACGTGCCGATCGCCGGCGCGCACGCGGTCGTGGTCGGCCGGGGCCTGACCGTCGGGCGCCCGCTGGGCCTGCTCCTGACCCGCCGCAGTGAGAACGCGACCGTCACTCTCTGCCACACCGGAACGCGCGACCTGGCCAGATACGTCCGCCAGGCGGACATCGTGATCGCCGCCGCCGGTGCCCCGAACCTGATCACCGCGGACATGGTGAAGCCGGGCGCGGCTGTCCTCGACGTCGGGGTGAGCCGGGTCGACGGCCGGATCGCCGGCGACGTGGCCGCCGACGTGGCGGCGGTCGCCGGTTTCGTCGCCCCGAACCCGGGCGGTGTCGGCCCGATGACCAGGGCCATGCTGCTGGCCAACGTGGTCGCGGCGGCCGAACGCGCGGTCGGCGGCGAGTGATCTTCCCGGCCGATCTCTGTGGGCGTCGGTGACGGCCCGCCTGCGGCGGCTCGTCCCGATCACGGTGGTGGTCCTGATCGTGGCGATCGGTCTGGTCATCGACGCCACCGGGCATTGGCTGCGAGCGGCGGCGGTGCTGGGCGCCGCCGCGGGGGTGGGCGCCCTGCTGCGGCTGTGTGTCCCCGAACGGGCAATCGGTCCGCTCCGGGTCCGGGGCCGCACCTTCGACGTCTTGTTCCTCGGAGCTCTCGCCCTGTTGTTCCTCGTGGCCACCACCATCAACCGGCCCTGACGTCCGGCCCGCCCGGGCCGGCTCGCGGGAACCTCGGCCGCCCTGCGGAGAGCGCCGCCCTCACCGACCGGCCGCACGGGCACGTGGTGCAAGTCGTTCAGCGCAGGTCGTTCAGAAGAGGCCGTTCACCAAAGGTCAGAACAGCGGGAGCGCGGTGCCAAGGGCCACCGGAAGCCCGTCGGGGAGCGGACGCCGCCCGGTGGCGAGCTCGATGAACTCGACCACCGGGAGGGTCGAGGCGGCGGCCAGAGCGGCGACCGGGTCGGCGGCGCGTTCGGTCAGTAGTTCTCGCATCACCGCGACGACCCGCCACGCCGCTCCGGACAGCACCTTCGGCGGTTTGCGGTCGGGCAGCGACCGGGCGAGATCGCCGGCGTGCACGACCAACTCGATGAGCCGGGTGTCGAGGAAATCCGACAGCAGGATCGGGCCCCGCCGGGCCAGCACGACACGATCGCTCCCGCCCAGGGCGGTCAGGTTGGACATGGCCGCCTCGTTGGTACGACCGAACAGGTCCAGGAGCTCGGGGCCGGCGCCGACGGTGGTGTCGCGGGCCACGGCCGCGATCTCGTCCGCCGCCGGTGCGTAGTTCGACACGTAGGTGGCGATGCTGATCGGGTCGGTGCCCTCGGGGGCCGGCTCGAGGGCGGCGATCGAGCTCCCGGTGCCCGCGAGATGTCCGATCAAATCGGCCACGGTCCAGCCGGCCAGCACGCTGGGGGCGCTCAGTTCGTCGGCGTCGAGTCCCGAGATCCAGACCCTGAGCACCTCGAACTGGGCGGCGTAGGTCAGGTCGTACAACATCGCCGCCATCGGCCCTTCCGCTGATCGTTCACCGGCCCTGGTCGGCGCCGCCCTGTCGATCATCGCCCAGACGAGGGGGGCGATCGGGGATATCGACCCCGAAGCAGACGGTGTCCGTGGAGAACCGGCGTCACCGGCCCTGACCGGGGCTCCGGGTCCGGACGGTGACCCGAGGATCGTTCCGCCGGCGGCGGTTCCGCAACAGGCGATCGGTCTCCTCGGTCCGGTGACGCAGGTGGGACCAGGGGTCGATGGGCTGGGACATGGTGGCTCCGATCGGTGGGCGGTGGTGGACGGGGTTCAGACCGGCTCGGGCGGGTCGGCCGGGCTCTGGCTCGGGGTCCGGTGCGGGTACGCGAACGCGGTCAGGCTGACCGGCGACTCACCGGGCTCGTCCGGACGGGATCGCCGTCGGCGGACGAAGGGGCGAATGATGGCGGCGATTCGCTCCGAGATCTCGGAAAGCTCCGCTGCGGTGACCGAGACGGTCCAGTTGGAGTCGAACCAGGCCTCCTGCCACTCGGGCGATGCGTCGGGCTGCTGGTCCATCCAGTCGTAGAGGCCGCTCAGGGTGTGACGGTGGAAGACCTGAGCCGCCAACCGGGCGGCCGTTCTGGACTCAGCGGTGGGATCGGGGTCGAAGGACACCCCGCCGCGGACGACGCGCCAGAGGCGCTGCCGGCCATCCGATCCCGGGATCTCTTCGATGAGACCGAAGGAGGCCAGGGTGCGAAGGTGGAACGAACAGTTCGACGGCGAGTCGTCGACGATGGCCGCGGCCTGGGTGGCCGTCAGGGGGCCGTGCACCCGGAGGGCACTGATCAGCGCAACGCGCAGGGGATGGGCGAACGCCCGAAGGGACCGCGCATCCCGCAGGTGGACCGACGGGCGGTCGTCCGCCGGTGTGGTCGGAGGGTCGGTCGGGTCCGGGGCCTGGGGGGTCGAGCGCTGCGGCATGACCTGAAAGTACTCTCTCGAAATATCTGTTTCAAGAGATATCTTTCAGATAGCTGGCGGAAAGGTTGACCTCGCCTCCGCGATCACGACCCGACGTGCGGCAGTCGTCCGGCCGGGATGACGCCGAGCCGGCCCGCCTGGTAGTCCTCGAACGCCTGGACCAGCTCCTCCCTTGTGTTCATCACGAACGGCCCGTACATCGCGACCGGTTCCCGGATGGGTTGCCCGCCCAGGATCAGCACGTCGACGCCGTCGGCGTGCCGGGCATCCTGATGCCCGCCCGCCGCGACGCTCAGGCTGTCACCGTCGCCCAGTACGGCGAGCTGCCCGTCACGCAGGGGACGGTGGTCGGTACCGACGGTCCCGTGGCCGCCGAGGGCGTAGACGAGGGCGTTGTAGTCCGGCCGCCAGGGCAGGGTCAGCGTTGCTCCTGGGTGCAGGGTCGCGTGGATCAGGGTGATGGGTGTGTGGGTGGAGCCTGGGCCCCGATGGCCGCCGATCTCGCCGGCGATGAGGCGGATCAGGGCGCCCCCGTCGGCGCTGCTCAGCAGGGCGACGTGGCTGGAGGCGATGTCCTGGTAGCGCGGGGCGGCGAACTTGTTGTGCGCCGGGAGGTTGACCCAGAGCTGGAAGCCGTGGAACAGGCCGCCCGAGGCAACCAGCGACTCGGGCGGGGTCTCGATGTGCAGAATCCCGGACCCGGCCGTCATCCACTGGGTGTCGCCGCCACCGATGAGGCCGCCACCGCCGTTGGAGTCGGAATGCTGCATCTGGCCGTCGATCATGTAGGTGACGGTCTCGAATCCGCGATGGGGGTGCCAGGGCGTGCCCTTGGGTTCCCCCGGGGCGTACTCGACCTCGCCCATCTGATCCATGTGCAGGAAAGGATCGAGTTCAGCCACGGAGACCCCGGCGAAGGCCCGGCGAACCGGAAAGCCCTCTCCCTCAATCCCTCTCGGTGCGGTCGTGACCGACCGGACGGTGCGGCTCCTGGTGGTTGTCGGATCGGGGGTGGCGATCCTGGGCAGCGTCAGAAGATCCGCGACGGTTGATGCGGGCACGGTGACCTCCAAAGTTCCGGATGGAAGAATGATAGCGCCGAATCCATGCCGGTGCATGGTGTTCGTCCTGGAATCGCTGGTCAGGGCGTTGATGCGGCTTGCTGGCGGGGGTGGACCACAGGTGGGGGACTCAATCGCCCGGTGGCGTGGCCAGCCGCCGGAAAGCCGTGGCCAGCACCGCGGCCTCGTCGTCGCTGAGTCGCCCGCCGAACTCTCGGTCGATCCCGGCCATGTGCACCTTGGCCGCCGCGCGCAGCGCCGCCCGTCCCGCCCGCGTCAGCCGGACGATGACGCCTCGGCCGTCGGCCGGGTCGGGCTTGCGTTCGACCAGGCCGGCCGATTCCATCCGCTCCACCTTCCGGGACAGGCCGGGTTGCGAGATGACCAGGCGTTCCAGCAGGTCGCGGTGTCGGAGTGACCCGCCGGCCTCGGACAGCTGCGCGAGGACGTCATAGGTCCCGAACGACACCTGGCCGGCCTTGTCCAGTTCATCGGCCAGCGCCTTGATGATCCGTGCATGCGCATGCAAGAACCCCACCCAGGCGTCCATCCGGTCCGCTTCGATCTTGATCGGTCCCGTCATCTGCCCTCCCTCCACGGTCATGACCGTCCATTCCTACCATCGGTGAGGCCGATGGGCTGGCGGGCACCGATTCGGGACCCGGGCGGTGCATCCGCCCTCCCGAATCGCCCACCGGAGGCGGACGGTAGCGTCTGAGGCCGGTGTGGGCGGCGGTCAGGCGCACCTCGGGCTACCAGTACGCTCGTACTGTATAGCCGCGGTGTGCCGTGCTGAATGCGCGCGCCACGACGAGCAGTCCAACTGGGCGGAAAGCCCCGTGTTCACACAGGGAGAGGCGTTTATTTCAATGGCGAAGATCAAGGTCACCGGCAAGGTCGTCGAACTCGACGGCGACGAGATGACGCGAATCATCTGGCAGTTCATCAAGGACAAGCTCATCCTGCCGTACCTCGATGTCGACCTGGAGTACTACGACCTCTCCATCGAGAACCGCGACGCGACCGACGATCAGGTGACGGTGGACGCCGCCAACGCGATCAAGAAGCACGGCGTCGGCGTCAAGTGCGCGACCATCACCCCGGACGAGGCGCGGGTCGAGGAGTTCGGGCTCAAGCAGATGTGGCGCTCGCCGAACGGCACCATCCGCAACATCCTGGGCGGCGTGATCTTCCGCGAGCCGATCATCATCTCCAACATCCCGCGGCTGGTACCGGGCTGGACGAAGCCGATCATCGTCGGCCGTCACGCGTACGGCGACCAGTACCGGGCGACCGACTTCAAGTTCCCCAGCGCCGGCACCCTGAAGGTCGTCTTCACCCCGAACGACGGTGGCGAGGTCATCGAGCGCGAGGTCTTCCAGGCCCCCAGTGCCGGCATCTCGCTGTCCATGTACAACCTGGACGACTCGATCCGCGACTTCGCCCGGGCCTCGCTGAACTACGGTCTGGCCCGCAACTACCCGGTCTACCTGTCGACCAAGAACACCATCCTGAAGGTGTACGACGGCCGGTTCAAGGACATCTTCCAGGAAGTGTTCGACAGCGAGTTCGCCGACCGGTTCGCCGCGGCCGGCATCACCTACGAGCACCGCCTGATCGACGACATGGTCGCCGCCTCCCTCAAGTGGGAGGGCGGCTACGTCTGGGCCTGCAAGAACTACGACGGTGATGTGCAGTCCGACACCGTGGCCCAGGGTTTCGGCTCGCTCGGCCTGATGACATCGGTGCTGTTCACCCCGGACGGCGACGTCGTCGAGGCCGAGGCCGCCCACGGCACCGTCACCCGCCACTACCGGCAGCACCAGGCCGGCAAGCCGACCTCGACCAACCCGATCGCGTCGATCTACGCGTGGACCGGTGGCCTCAAGCATCGCGGCAAGCTGGACGGCACCCCGGAGGTCACCGCCTTCGCCGAGGCTCTCGAGGACGTCATCATCAAGACCGTCGAGAGCGGCAAGATGACCAAGGACCTGGCCAGCCTGATCGGCCCCGACCAGCCGTGGCTGACCACCGAGGACTTCCTGGCCGCCCTGGATGACAACCTCAAGGCCCGCCTCACCGCCGCCTGATCCCGAGTTCGGCGTGGATCAACTTCGCAGGCCTGGACGAAAATGACGACTTCCGTCACTTCCGTACCAGACCGGCGAAGTTGATCCCTGCCGGCCGGGTGGTGCGGATGCCGGCCAGGTGTGCGGTCCGCGACAGCCGGTGCGACGTCAGGTGTCCGCTGGCACCCGCAGTTGCCGCCGCAGGATCTTCCCCGATGACGACTTCGGGATGGCGTCGATGAACTCCACCTGACGGACCTTCTTGTGGGGGGCGACGCGCTCGGCCACGTAGGCCATCACGTCCTCCGCCGTCAGCTCGGCACCGGGCTGCCGTACGACAAATGCCTTCGGTATCTCCTCGTGCTCCTCGTCCAGCATTCCGATGACGGCTGCATCGGCGATCTTGGGGTGGCTGAGCAGGACGGCCTCGAGTTCGGCCGGCGGCACCTGGTACCCCTTGTACTTGATGAGTTCCTTGACCCGGTCGACGATGCTGACGTAACCCTCGCTGGTGACGGTGGCGACGTCGCCGGTGTGCAGGTATCCGTCGGCGTCCAGCGTGGCGGCCGTGGCCTCGGGGTCGGCCAGGTATCCGACCATCACGTTGGGGCCTTTGCACCACAGTTCGCCGGGCGCGCTGACGCCCGTCGACGGCTGCTCGATCTCCTCCCCGGTGGCCGGGTCGACGATTTTGCACACCATGTTCGGCAGGGTGACACCGACTGTGCCCAAGGGAATGTCGTCACGGTCCTCGGGGATGGTGTGGCTCACCGGACTCATCTCGCTCATGCCGTAACCCTGCCGGACGGTGCACCCCAGCCGTCGGGCCACGGCGTGCCCGAGCTCGGCGTCCAACGGGGCGGCGCCGGAGAAGATCATGCGGATGGACGACGTGTCGTAGGAGTCGACGATCGGATGCTTGGCCAGGGCCACGGCGATCGGGGGCGCGATGTAGAGGTAGGTGGCGCGCAGCTCGGCGATGATCCGGAGGAACTCGACCAGGTCGAACTTCGGCATCGTGATGATCGGCGCCCGTCGGTACAGACCTCCGTTCATCAGCACGTTCATCCCGTAGATGTGGAAGAAGGGGAGAACGGCGAGGATCCGGTCGGCCCGGGTCACCCCGATCACCGGGCCGCCCTGCGCGATGTTGGCGACCAGATTTCGGTGGGTCAGCATGACGCCCTTGGCCCGCCCCGTGGTGCCGGAGGAGTAGGGGAGCACGGCCAGGTGGGTGGCCGGGTCCAGGTGCAACTCCGGCGGGGCGGCGCCGGTGACCAGCAGTGAACGGAGGTTGGTGCGATCAGGATGGACCTGCTCGCTGCCGTCGATCAGGATGACGTTCTCCCGTGGCATCCCGACCGCGGTCGCGGCCTCGTCGGCCTGGGGCAGGAACATCGACAGGGTGAACAGATGGGTGGCGCGGGAGTCGAGCAGCTGCTCGGAGATCTCGTGGGCCGTGTAGAGGGAGTTGACGGTGGTCGCCGTCCCACCGGACCGCATGATGCCGTGGAACACGGTCACGAACGCCGGGATGTTCGGGCACAGGATGGCCGAGACCTCGCCGACGCCCAGGCCTCTGGCGTGCAGTCCGCCGGCCAGGGCCAGGATCTGCCCGACCAGTTGGCGGTACGTGGTGACCGTCCCGGTCGATCCGTCGATCAGGGCCGGATCGTCGGCCACGTCGTCGATGTCGGCGAAGAGGTAGTCGAACAGCAGGACGTCCGGGATGTCGACGTCGGGGAACGGGCTGCTGAAACTCATTGAGGGACCTCCGGAGGGCGTCATCGACCTGTGGTGTGCCCCACACTACGTGTCGGGTCCCTGCCGCAGGTCAAGCGGCATGCGTGGATCAACTTCGCCGATTTGGGGCCCGTGGGACGGAATTGAACACGTTCGGCCCTGCCTGCGAAGTTGATCCACGTCGGGGGCGGACGCGATGATCGAGCGCCGCGGCTGAACAGCGGTCGAGGGCGGATCGAGGGAGTCAGCACATCGTGTTGCGAGTGGCCGCATTCAACGTCAACGGCATCCGGGCCGCGGTGCGCCGCGGGTTCGGGCCCTGGCTGGCCGACAGCGGGATCGACGTCCTCTGCCTGCAGGAGGTGCGCGCGAGCCTGGACGCCATCCCGATGGACGCCCTCGCCGGCTATCACCTGGCCTACCACCAGGGGGATCGGGCCGGACGGGACGGTGTCGCCGTCCTGACCCGAACCGAGCCAACGGCGGTCCGGATCGGCTTCGGGTCACCCGAGTTCGATCCGCAGGGCCGGTACATCGAGGTCGATGTCGACGGACTCACGGTCGGCTCGCTCTACCTGCCCAAGGGTGACGTTGCGGGCGAGAAAATGGAGAGCAAGCACCGCTTCATGCGCGAATTCTCGGCCTACACCGCGACGTCGATCGGCCGGGCCAACAAGGCCGGGCGGGAGTTCCTCGTCTGCGGCGACTACAACATCGCGCACGCCGAGGCCGACATCAAGTCGTGGAAGACGAACCTGCGGTCGGTGGGATTCCTGCCCCATGAGAGGCATTGGATCGGCGAGCTGATCTCGACCGGCGGTCTGGTCGACGTGCTCCGGCACCTGCACCCGGACCAGGCCGGTCCGTACACCTGGTGGTCGTGGCGCGGCAAGGCGTTCGACAACGACTCCGGCTGGCGGATCGACCACCACCTCGCGTCCAAAGAGCTGGCCGCCAAGGCGATGTCGGGTCGGGTCGAGCGGGCCGCCAGCTATCAGGAGCGGATCAGCGACCACAGCGCCGTCGTCGTCGACTACGACCTGTGACGTCCGGGCGGCCCGACCTCAGCCGAGACCGACGGAGGCCAGCCACGCGTCGGCGATGTCGGACGGTTCGCCGCCGGCGCTGAGCTGCTGACGCATCCCGCGGACGGCGGCGATGCTCAGCTTCGCCGACACTGCGTTCAGCGTGATCCGCATGGCCGGGGTGATCGTCTGGCCGACCAGCGGGATGAAGTTCTCGGTGAAGAACAGATGCTTGGGGTCGGTGAGGGTCACGAACTTGTTCGCGTCGATCTGCCATTGGCTGGCCGCCATCGGACCGACCGCCGCCGATGACTTGATGGCGGCGATGGTCTTCGGTCCACCCCAGTCGGCGACCTTCGTGGAGGCGAAGGTCAGCCCGTAGTAGTCAGTCAGGCCGCGGGCGAACTTGGTTCCGTTGGTAGCCGGGAGGAGCAGGGTGATGTCGCCGACGTGGTCGGCCAGGTCCGAGATCGAGTGCAGCTTGTACTGGGCGGCGGTCGCCGCGCTGACGGCAAGCTGACCGTCGTCCTTGGCCGCGGTCGACCTGAGTACCGAGAGCCCGGTCGGCAGCTTCGTCGCGATCGCGGCATCGACGTCGGCCTGGGTGACGGCGTCGCTGGCAGCGTCGAGGTACTCGAGCAGTTCGGTGTTGTACTGCAGGGCCAGATCGATCTGCCCGGCCTTCAGCGCCGCGACCTGCGTCGCCTCCTGGTCGATGGTACGGATCCCGACCCGAAAGCCCTTGGCCACCAACGCACGGGCCCACGTGGTGACGACGACGACGCTCGCCGCGTAGCCGTCGTCGGCGAACACCAGGGTCGGGCCGGATGCGGACGTCGAAGTCGTCGGGACGTCGCTGCTGGGGCCGACGCTGGTCGAGCGGTCCTCGATCGTGGTCGGTGGTTGGGTCGCGGTGCTCGCCGGCCCGGCCGAGCTGGACGGGGCCGGGCCCGACGATTCGGCCGGACCGGGCGAGGACGCGGCCGAGGACGTTGCAGAACCGGACTGCAGCGCGACGACCGCGGCCGGATCGGGTGAGGCACTGCCATCGACCTGACACGCAGTCACCGTCAGGACCACGGCCATGCCGGCGGCCAGAGCGGTCCAGATCCTTCGTCGTGTGGTCATCGCTTCGGCCCCGTCTCCCCGTGAACGGCCCCCATCGGCGACCGGTGAGCCGGCGGCTCACTTCTGCTGGGCCAAACGGTACGTCAGGCCAACTCGGACCGTCGGCCCGGCGCGGTCCGGGCCGTAAGATCACCAGGCGTGGAACCCCCGTTACCCGGCTTGCCCCGGCTCCCGCTCTCGGCCCGGGTCGCCTGATGGGCGTACTGCTGGAAGAGATCGGCCTGGTTGCCCTTTTCATTCTGATCGGGGGCTGTTTCAACGCCGCCGAGATCTCGATGATCTCGCTCCGGGAAAGCCAGGTCCGCCAATTGGCGGCCAACCACGGCGCGCGCGGTCGCCGGCTGGAACGCCTGGTGGCCGACCCGAACCGGTTCCTGGCCGCGGTCCAGATCGGCGTCACCGTGGCCACCATGCTCTCGTCGGCCTTCGGTGCGGCCACGGTGTCCGAGCGCGTGGCCAACTGGTTGATCGGGCAGGGGATGGGCTCCGGCGCGGCCACCCCGGTCGCCCTGATCGGCGTCACCCTGATCATCTCGTTCTTCTCCCTGGTGCTCGGCGAGCTGACCCCCAAGCGCCTTGCCCTGCAACGACGTGAGTCGATCGCACTGTTCGCCTCCGCGCCGCTGTCCGTGCTGGCCCGCCTCTTCCGGCCCGCGGTGTGGCTACTCGGCCGCTCGACCGACCTGATGGTGCGTCTGCTCGGCGGCGACCCCAAGGCCTCCGGCGACGAGATCACCGCCGAGGAGCTGCAGTCGCTGGTGGCGGCCCACGAGTCACTGACGTCGGTGGAACGCCGGATGATCGCCGACGTCTTCGAGGCCGAGGACACCCACGTCCGGGAGGTGATGGTGCCCCGCCCCGAGGTCGACTTCCTGTCGGCGTCGCTCACCGTCTCTCGGGCGACCCGCCTCGCCCTGGCTCATCCGCACTCCCGGTTCCCGGTGATCGGCCGGGACGCCGACGAGGTGATCGGCGTGGTGCACATCCGAGACCTGCTGGTGCCCACCCACACCTTGGGGCGCTCGGCCACGGTGGCCGACATCGCGATGCCGGTCGCCGTGGTCCCCGGGACCAAGGGGGTGCTGGATGCGCTGCACGAGATGCGCAGCGCCGGCCAGCATCTGGCCGTGGTGGTCGACGAGTACGGCGGCACCGACGGCATTGTCACCCTCGAGGACCTGGTCGAGGAGATCGTCGGGGAGATGGTGTCGGAGAAGCGGGGCGACCGAGCACCGGTGACCACGGCCAAGGCCGGTGAGGTGGACGGTCTGCTCAACCTCGACGACTTCCGCGAGGCGACCGGGCTGGACCTGCCGCCCGGTCCGTACAACACCGTCGCCGGCTATCTGATGGCCCGGTTGGGCCGCCTGCCGGTGGAAGGAGACGCCGTGGTCGTCGATTCCCGGACCCTGACCGTGACGTCGATGGACGAGCGCCGGATCGCACGCATCAAGGTGGGTTCGACCGTGTCGGCCCACCGCCAGGCCGACAGCCCGAACGACGGCACGACCGCCCCCGGCGCCGCGCCACCGGTGGCCGACCCCACGGGGTGAGGTGCGCGCGTGAAGGAGCGGTCGCGGGAAATGAAAGGATCGCGACATGGCTCCTTCTTCACCGTCCGCCGCCGGCGCCAGCCGCCGCCCCCGGGTGCTCTCCGGAATCCAGCCCACCGCCGACTCGTTCCACGTCGGCAACTACCTCGGAGCGCTCCGTCAGTGGGTGGATCTGCAGGCCACCCACGAGACCTTCTACTCCATCGTCGATCTGCACGCCATCACGGTCGAGCACGAGCCCAAGTTGCTGCGGCAGCGGACCAGGGTGGCCGCGGCGCAACTGCTGGCCCTTGGCATCGACCCGGAGCGGTCGACGCTGTTCGTCCAGTCGCAGGTGCCGGCCCACACCCAGCTGTCCTGGGTGATGGAGTGCCTGACCGGGTTCGGCGAGGCCGGCCGCATGACGCAGTTCAAGGACAAGTCGGGCAAGGGCGGCGCCGACCACACCAGCGTCGGTCTGTTCACGTACCCGATCCTGCAGGCGGCCGACATCCTGGCCTACCAAGCCGATGCCGTCCCGGTCGGGGAGGACCAGCGGCAGCACCTGGAACTGACCCGAAACCTGGCTCAGCGCTTCAACTCTCGCTTCGGGAAGACGCTGCGGGTGCCCGAGCCGTACATCCTCAAGGCGACGGCCAAGATCTACGACCTGTCCGAGCCGAGGGCCAAGATGAGCAAGTCGTCGCCCGGCGGATCCCTCGACCTGCTGGCCGACGTCAAGGCGTCGGTGAAGAAGATCAAGTCGGCCGTCACCGACACCGAGCGGGAGATCCGCTACGACGAGGAGAACAAGCCGGGGGTCTCGAACCTCCTGTCGTTGTTGTCCGTCTTCACCGGTACCTCCATCCCGGACCTGGAGGTTTCGTACCAGGGCAAGGGGTACGGCGACCTCAAGGGTGATCTGGCCCAGGTGTGGGCCGAGTTCGTGACGCCGCTCCAAGCCGCGGTGGCCGGCTACCTGGCCGACCCGGCCGAGCTGGACCGGATCCTGTCAGCGGGCGCGGCCCGCGCGACGGCGGTGGCGTCCAAGACGGTCGCCGACGTCTACCAGAAGGTGGGTTTTCTGACCGTTTGAGGTAGCGGCCGGGCCGGAAGTGGGAACTGGGACCGGGAGCGAACAGGTCCGGGAGCCGGGCCGAACCTCAGACGAGCACACCGACGGGGGAGTACACGTGACGACACGCACGGACCTGCGGGGAGTCGACCTGAAGAAGGAGAGCGAGCCCGCTGCGGGCATGGCGGTCCGCGTCAGGCAACTGGTCGTGCGGATCAAGTCACGCAAGGGCGTCCGTCACCTCACCCGGGCCGCCGCCCGGTTCGGTGAGCGTCTGGGGAGCCAGTTCGCCGCAGCCATCACCTACTTCTCCTTCCTGTCCCTGGTCCCGATCCTGATGGTGGCGTTCTCGGCGGCCGGGTTCGTGCTCAGCTCGCGGCCCGATCTGCTGGCCAAGCTGCAGGCGGAGGTGACCAAGCAGATCCCCGGTGACCTGTCGAGCACCATCTCGGGTGCGCTCGATCAGGCGGTCGGCGCGCGGTTCACCGTCGGAATCATCGGGCTGGTGCTGGCCCTGTACTCCGGCATCGGATGGATGGGCAACGTCCGGCAGGCCGTGCAGGCGCAATGGAGACCGGACTTCGACGACAACCAGGAGATCGCGGCCGAAGGATTCGCCAAGACCCTCTTCCGCAACCTCTGGATGCTGGCCGGGCTGGGACTGGCCCTCGTCGTCTCGCTCGCTCTGTCGTCGATCGGCGGCTCGTTGACCCACACCGTGGCCCGGCTGGTCGGGCTCGACGGCCAGGCCTGGTTCACTCCGGTGATCACCGTGGCCGCCTGGGTGCTGGCCATCGCCGCCGACGTGCTGATCTTCCTCTGGGTGTACTCCGTTCTCCCACCGAAACACATGAAGGCGCCCCGCAAGGCCCTGATCCGCGGGTCGATCATCGCCGCCGCCGGGTTCGAGGTGCTCAAGTTCGCGTTGACCACGATCCTGCCGGGAGCACTGTCCGGAGGCGCGACCGGCAAGGTGTTCGGCCCGATCATCGGCCTGCTGGCCTTCTTCAACCTGGTGGCCACCCTGGTGTTGTTCGTCGCCGCCTGGATCTCCACCTCCGAGGGCGGGCCGCACCGGGCGTTCGACGACAAGGACGAGCCGGAGGTCCTCGAGCCGGCGGTGGTGGTGCACGAGGTGATCTCGAAACCGAAGCTGATCGGGTTCGTCGGGGTCGGGGCCATCCTGGGCATCGGCTGGTCGCGCCGGCGGCGCTGACGCATCCGCCGTCACCAGAGCGCGACCGAGCCGGAAACCCCGGGCTGGGCTAGGTTCTTGGGCATGACCCGCTACCGCTTCCTCAACCCGATGGGCGACGTGGTCGACGAACGGGAACTGGCCGATCACGCGACCGCGCTGGCCTTGGCCCGCGACGGTGACGAGATCGACGAAGACATCCAGCGGGTGGAATTCCTGGGAGCCGAGGGTGACTGGCGCTGGACCGGGCCGGTCGAGGGCTGACCCGCTGCGCCGACCACAATGACGGTATGACGATCACCGCGCTGACCTCGACTCCGAACCCCTCGGCGGTCGAGCCGCGGCTGGATCACCTGGTCTACGCGACCCCCGAGCTGGATGCGACGGTGGCCGAGTTCGTCGGGGCAACCGGCGTTCGCCCGGCCGAGGGCGGCCGCCATGTCGGCCGGGGTACCCGCAACTACCTCGTCGGGTTGGGTCCGGGCCGGTACCTGGAGATCATCGGTCCCGACATCGAGCATCCGGCGACGGCCGGGGCCGGACTGCCGTTCGGGATCGAGGCCTTGACCGCGTCGCGCCTTCTGACCTGGGCCGTCCGGGCCGACGACGTGGATTCGGCGGCAGCGGTCTCCGCGGCGGCCGGGGCCGACCTCGGGCCGGCGCTCCCGATGAGCCGCCGGACGCCCGACGGCCGACTGCTGCAGTGGCGGCTGGCCAGCGCGATGCCGTTGCCGTTCGGCGGCGTGACGCCGTTCCTGATCGACTGGGGCCGGTCGGCCCATCCGTCCTCGGATCCGGCTCTTCCGACCCTGTCGCTCCAAGGCTTCGAGGCCACCCATCCGGACCCGGACGGCGTGCGCGGCACGCTGGAGGCGCTGCAACTCCGACTGCCGGTCGATCTCGGAATGGTCGGACTGCAGGCGGTACTGGCCACTCCGCAGGGGTCGGTGCGGCTGAGCTGATCCCGACCCCGGGGCGACCACCGCCCGGCGTTGGGCCGCGAAGGCCTGGCCGACACCCCGGGACGACCACCGCCCGGCGTTGGGCCGCGAAGGCCCGGCCGACCCACTCGGCCGAGAGCGTCCGAGCCGGAACGGCCGTGGGATGATCCTGGCCGGGTTGGTGACGGACGGGGGCGAGGGCGGCATGAAGTCCATCTTGATCGCGGCGACGGTCTCTCTGGCGGTGTCGCTGCTGGTGACGCCCTACCTGATCAAATTCTTCTCCCGGCACGGGTTCGGTCAGGAGATCCGCAACGACGGCCCGCAGACCCACCTCAAGAAGCGGGGCACGCCCACCATGGGCGGTATCGCGATCATCATCGCGATGTGGGCCGGATACGGCGTGACCGTCATCGTGCAGCGTTCGACCGGCCAGGGCGGCCCGACCGCGTCCGGTTGGCTCCTGCTGTACCTCACCACGGGGCTCGGTCTGGTCGGGTTCCTGGACGACTTCATCAAGCTCCGTCGGGAACGCAGCCTGGGACTGACCAAGCGCGGCAAGCTGATCGGCCAGATCGGGGTGTCCCTGGTCTTCGGTGTACTGGCCCTGATGTTCCGGAACGCCGACGGCATCACGCCGGCCTCGACCCACCTGTCGTACACCCGCGGCCTGACCTGGCTGTCGTTCGGACTGGTCGGTTTCGTGCTCTTCGCCGTGCTGATCAGCGTGGCCTGGTCGAACGGAGTGAACCTGTCGGACGGGCTCGACGGGCTGGCCGCCGGATTCTCGGTGATGGTGCTCGGCACCTACGTGTTCATCTGCTTCTTCCAGTTCCGGAACACCTGCAACGCCGCGGCGGCGCTGGGGTGCTACCAGGTCAGGGACCCGCTCGACGTCGCCGTGGTCGCCGCGGCGGCCCTGGGGGGCTGCATCGGATTCCTCTGGTGGAACGCCCATCCGGCGCGGATCTTCATGGGTGACTGCGGATCGCTGGCCCTCGGTGGCCTGTTCGCCGGGCTGTCCATCCTGACCAGCACCGAACTGCTGATGGTGGTCGTCGCCGCCCTGGCGGTGGTCCAGTCGGTCTCGGTGATGATGCAGGTCGCGGTGTACAAGCGGCGCAAGGTGCGGCTGTTCAAGATGGCCCCGTTCCACCACCATTTCGAGGTGATCGGCTGGACCGAGACCACCGTGCTGGTCCGGTTCTGGTTGCTGGCCGCGATCTCGGCGGCACTGGGGGCCGGGCTGTTCTACGGCGAATGGCTGGCCAGGGGCGGAAGTTGACCTGACCTGACCTGACCTGGCCGGCCCGGGTCCGGACGCCCGCCGCAGCCACACCCGTCAACAGCAAACACACCCGCTCCCTGGGCGGGAACGGGTGTGCGTGCGACGAACTGGTGCGGCGAGCCGGCCTCCGGCCAGCGGCCTGGCGAGCCGGCCTCCGGCCAGCGGCCTGGCGAGCCGGCCTCCGGCCTGGACCAGCCGGCCCGGCCTCCGGCCTGGACCAGCCGGCCCGGCGAGCCGCCTCAGATGCGGCGGAACATCAAGGCGCGCTTGACTTCCTGGATGGCCTTGGTGACCTCGATACCGCGCGGACAGGCGTCCGTGCAGTTGAACGTGGTGCGGCAGCGCCACACGCCCTCGGCGTCGGACAGGATCTCCAACCGCTCCTGCGACGCCTGGTCGCGGGAGTCGAAGATGAACCGGTGGGCGTTGACGATGGCCGCGGGGCCGACGTAGGCGTCCTCCGACCAGTACACCGGGCACGACGTGGTGCAGCAGGCGCACAGGATGCACTTGGTGGTGTCGTCGAACCGGTCACGATCGGCCTGCGACTGGATCCACTCCCGGCTCGGCTCGTTGCCGTGCGTGATCATGTACGGCTTCACCGCGCGGAACGCCTCGAAGAAGGGTTCCATGTCGACGATCAGGTCCTTCTCCAACGGGAGGCCCTTGATCGGTTCGACGGTGATCTCGGTCTTCTTGTCGGTGACGATGTCCTTGACCAACACCTTGCAGCCCAGCCGGTTCCGGCCGTTGATCCGCATGGCGTCAGACCCGCAGATGCCGTGCGCACACGATCGCCGGAAGGTCAGGGAACCGTCGATGTACCACTTGATGTAGTGCAGCAGGTTCAGGATGCGATCGGTCGGCAGGGCCGGGATCCGGTACGACTCCTTGTGCGGGGCGTCGTCGACCTCGGGGTTGAAACGCTGGATGTGGACGGTGACCATGATGGCGCCGTCCGGCACCGGCGGCAGCGGAGCCGGATGTCCGGCCGAGGGTGCGATGCCGGTGTCCCCAACAGTGACTGTCATCAGTACTTACGCTCCATCGGCTGGTAACGGGTCTGGACCACCGGCTTGTAGTCGAGTCGGATCTCGGTGCCGGCTACCGCCTGGGTATCCGTCGGAGGTACCCGGTACGCCATGGTGTGTTTCATCCAGTTGGTGTCGTCGCGGGTCGGGTAGTCCTCCCGGGCGTGGCCGCCGCGGGACTCGGTGCGGGTCAGCGCGCCGACCACCATCACCTCGGCCAGGTCGAGCAGGAATCCCAACTCGACCGCCTCCAGCAGGTCGGTGTTGTACCGCTTGCCCTTGTCGTGGACCGAGACCTGCTTGTACCGTTCCTTGAGGGCCTGCACGTCGGTCAGCGCCGTCTTCAGCGTGTCCTCCGTGCGGTAGACCGCGGCGTTGGCATCCATGGTGGCCTGCAACGCGATCCGGATGTCGGCGACCCGCTCGAAACCGGTCGAGCCCAGCAGCCCGGAGACCATGTCCTCCACGTACTGCGACGGTGAGTGGCCCTCTTCGGTGACGTCGTGGACGAACTCGGTGGAGTTGGCGTACGCGGCGGCGGCCAGGCCGGCCCGCTTGCCGAACACATTGATGTCGAGCAGGGAGTTGGTGCCCAGCCGGTTCGAGCCGTGCACCGAGACGCAGGCGCACTCACCGGCCGCGTACAGGCCGGGAACGACGTGCGTGTTGTCCCGCAACACCTCTCCCTGCACGTTGGTCGGAATGCCGCCCATCGCGTAGTGCGCCGTCGGGAACACCGGCACCGGTTCGGTGACCGGGTCGACGCCCAGGTAGGTGCGGGCGAACTCGGTGATGTCCGGGAGCTTGGTCTCCAATACCTCGGCGCCCAGGTGGGTGCAGTCCAGCAGGACGTAGTCCTTGAGCGGACCGGCGCCGCGGCCTTCCAGCACCTCCATCACCATCGAACGGGCGACGATGTCGCGCGGGGCCAGGTCCTTGATGGTCGGGGCGTACCGCTCCATGAACCGCTCGCCGGAGGCGTTGCGCAGGATCGCGCCCTCACCGCGGGCGCCCTCGGTCAGCAGGATACCCAGACCGGCCAGCCCGGTCGGATGGAACTGGTAGAACTCCATGTCCTCCAACGGGAGTCCCTTGCGCAGGACGACACCCATGCCGTCGCCGGTGAGGGTGTGGGCGTTGGAAGTGGTCTTGAAGACCTTGCCGGCCCCGCCGGTGGCGAAGACGACGGCCTTGGCGTGGAAGACGTGGATCTCGCCGGTGGCCAGCTCGTAGGCCACGGCCCCGGTGCAGACCTGGCCGTCCGGCGTGTCGGTCAGCATCACGTCCAGCACGTAGAACTCGTTGAAGAACTCCACGCCCTGCTTGACGCAGTTCTGGTACAGCGTCTGCAGGATCATGTGGCCGGTGCGGTCCGCGGCGTAACAGGCGCGGCGGACGGCCGCCTCGCCGTGGTTGCGGGTGTGGCCGCCGAACCGGCGCTGGTCGATCCGGCCCTCGGGGGTGCGGTTGAACGGCAGCCCCATCTTCTCCAGGTCCAGGACGGCGTCGATGGCTTCCTTGCACATGATCTCGGCCGCGTCCTGGTCGACCAGGTAGTCGCCGCCCTTGACGGTGTCGAAGGTGTGCCACTCCCAGTTGTCGTCCTCGACGTTGGCCAGTGCGGCGCACATGCCGCCCTGGGCCGCGCCGGTGTGCGACCGGGTCGGGTAGAGCTTGGTCAGGACCGCGGTGCGGGCCCGTTGGGTCGATTCGATGGCGGCCCGCATTCCGGCGCCACCGGCGCCGACGATGACCACGTCATAACGGTGAAACTGCATAGTGTTCCAGCCCTTTTATTTGCTTGTCAGCGTCGGGTCGAAGGTGAAGATGACGAAGGTGCCCACCCCGAGCGTCAGCAGGACCGACGCGGCCAGCAGGATGGTCAGCACGAAACGGGTGCCGTCCTTGCGGGAGTAGTCGTTGATGATGGTGCGGAGGCCGTTGGCGCCGTGCAATTCGGCCAGCCACAGCATGGTGAGGTCCCAGATCTGCCAGAACGGGGAGGCCCAGCGTCCGGCCACGAAGCCCCAGTTGATCTTGTGCACGCCGCCGTCGAGGACGTTCATGATCAGCAGGTGGCCGAGCACCAGGACGACCAGCACGATGCCGGACAGGCGCATGAACAGCCAGGAGTACATCTCGAAGTTGGAGCGGCGCCCGGCCACTCGCTTCTTCGGGGCGCGGGGGGCTTCGATGCCCCGGGTGGCCGGCGGATCGTAGGCGGCGGTCACGACGCATCTCCGAACATCTTGCGGACGGTGAACTCGAGCATGAAGTAGACGGTCGGCACCATGACGACGATCCAGGTACCGACGACGATCCACAGCATCGTGCGCTGGTGGCGAGGTCCCTTGGCCCAGAAGTCGACCAGCATGATCCGGATGCCGTTGAGGGCGTGGTAGAGCACGGCGGCGACCAGCCCGACCTCGAGCAGGTTGACCACGGGGTTCTTGTAGGTCTCGATGACCTTGTTGTAGGACTCGGGCGACACCCGGACCAGAGCGGTGTCCAACACGTGGGCGAACAGGAAGAAGAAGGTCAGCACGCCGGTGATCCGGTGGGCCACCCACGACCACATGCCCTCGGCGCCCTTGTAGACGGTGCCCCTGCGCGGCTTCGGGATGCCACTTCCTCCTGGCCGGAGGGCGGTGGTTGAGGACATGGTGGGTTTCGACCTCCAAAGTTCCGCCGCGTCGACCTCGCCGTCGACGGCAGCGTCGGATGCATCAGGAATTGGATCAGCGGCTGGTCCGATGCTAACCCCGGCTTCACGACGCCAGCGACCGGGCGCGATGTGACCCTGTTGACACACCGTGTTCATCGGGCGGCGCCCCGAGGAGGTTTGACTGCTGACAACAACCCGTCCGATGCCCGGTCGGGAAGGGCCAACTGGCTGATCCTGACGGACACGATCCGTCCCCATCGCGGTGCTGACGCAAGATTTCCGGCCACCCACCCGTTTGGAGCACGATTCGGTTACGGACCCGATCGCGGGGTCGCGGCGCGGCACCGCGCGCAGGTAGCGTCCCGTCGGTATTGGGCCCGTCGGCGTAGACGCCCCCGAAATGAAGCCCGACCCCGTCCGGGGGCGGGCAGGACACGAAAAGGAGAACACGTGCTTCGCGCTCGTAACCTGACTCTGATCGCCGGGGTCGCCGCGGCGGCCCTCGTGCTGTCTGCGTGTAGTTCCAAGAGCAGCTCCTCCGCGACATCGAGCGCCGGCAGTGCTGCTTCGGCCGCATCGAGCGCCATGAGCTCCTCTGCTCCCACCTCCGGTGCCATGACGTCCGGTGCCATGACGTCCGGTGCCATGACGTCCGGCGCGATGACCTCCGGTGCCATGACGTCCGGTGCGGCGACCTCGTCGGGCGCCGCGACCTCCGGGTCGGCCACCTTTCCGGCCATGACCGGCGATCCGTCGACCGTCAAGCTCGGCATGGCCTACGACGGACCCAAGGGCGACCAGTCCTTCACCGACTCGGCGGCCCGTGGCGTCGCTGCGGCCACCGGCAAGGGCATCAAGCTGGTCGCCGAACTCGCGGCCTCGGTCGGCGAGCCCGATCAGAAGAAGGTCGACCGTCTGAGCCAGCTCGTCGACCAGGGCGCCAACACGATCATCGCCGTCGGTTTCGACTACGCCGGCCCCATGGGCACGGTCGCCGCCGCGAACCCGAAGGTCAACTTCGCGATCGTGGACGACTCGTCCCTGTCCGACCCGACCCGCAAGGGCGGCGCGCTGAAGAACGTCGCGTCCCTGACCTTCGCCGCCGAGCAGTCCTCCTTCCTGGTCGGCGTGGCCGCCGCGCTCAAGTCGAAGACCTCCCACGTCGGCTTCATCGGCGGGGTCAACACGCCGCTGATCAACACCTTCCAGGCCGGTTTCGACGCGGGCGTCAAGGCCGCCAACCCGAGCGTCAAGGTCGACAACAAGAACATCACCGAGCCGCCGGACTACAGCGGCTTCAACGCCCCCGACAAGGGCGAGACCATCGCCAAGGGCATGTACGGCGGGGGCGCGGACATCGTCTACTCCGCCGCCGGCGGTAGCGGCAACGGCGTGTTCAAGGCGGCCAAGGCGGCCAACAAGCTCGCCATCGGCGTCGACTCCGACCAGTACAACCTGCCGACACTGGCTTCGGTGAAGTCGGTGATCATGACCTCGGCCGTCAAGAACGTCGACGTCGCGGTCTACAACATGATCAGCTCGGTCGCTGCGGGCAAGCCGCTGACCGGCGTCCAGGTCTACGACCTGAAGAACGGCGGTGTCGGCATCTCCTACTCCGGTGGCGCCATCGACGACATCAAGTCCAAGATCGACGACTACCAGGCCAAGATCATCGCGGGCACCATCAAGGTCCCGACGACCCTCAGCTAGCGGTCTCCTTCTCCTGACAGGGTTCGGCGGCGCCGCAGACAGTTTCTTGCGGCGTCGCCGGACCCTGATTTGCTTCACCTGCTGATCTATCCTCGGGCCAGGTCGTGTCCGAAAGAAGTCAATCCAGCCCGCGCAGAGCAGGAGCACGAGTGAGTACAGCCCCCACCGCGACCGATGCGCCGCCCCTGGCCGTCCGTCTGACGGGTATCACCAAGCGGTACCCCGGTGTCGTGGCCAACTCCGACATCAACCTCAGTGTCCGTCGGGCGAGCGTCCATGCTCTGGTCGGGGAGAACGGGGCCGGCAAGTCGACGTTGATGAAGACTCTGTTCGGACTCCACCAGCCGGACGAGGGCACCATCGAGGTGAACGGCGAGGTGAAGTCGTTCCACTCACCGGCCGACGCCATCGCCGCCGGGATCGGCATGGTGCACCAGCACTTCATGCTGGCTGACAACCTCACCGTGTGGGAGAACGTCGTCCTGGGGTCGGAGCCGGTGTCCGGCGGTCGGTTGGACGGGGCCAGGGCGCGGGCCGACATCGCCCACATCGGGCAGCGGTACGGCCTCCACGTCGACCCGAATGCCCTCGTCGAAGAGCTCGGGGTCGGGGCGCGGCAGCGGGTCGAGATCATCAAGGTGCTCTATCGCGGGGCCAAGATCCTGATCCTCGACGAACCGACCGCGGTGCTCGTGCCGCAGGAGGTCGAGGAACTCTTCGGGAACCTGAACGATCTGAAGGCCGAAGGCCTGACCATCATCTTCATCTCGCACAAGCTTGACGAGGTCAGGGCCATCGCTGACGAGATCACCGTCATCCGCCGCGGGACCACGGTCGGCACAGCCGATCCGAAGTCCGTCACCAACCGGCAGTTGGCCGAGCTGATGGTCGGTTCGGCGTTGCCGGTGCCCGAGTTGCGTGAATCCACCGTGACCGATCGGGAGACCCTGTCGATGGTCGGCGTCCGGGTCGCCGGCCCCGAAGGCCGTGACGTGCTCACCGATATCAATCTGACCATCCACTCCGGCGAGGTGCTCGGGATTGCCGGAGTCGAAGGCAACGGCCAGGCCGAACTGGTCGACGCGATCATGGGCATCGTGCCGATCGCCGACGGCAAGATCTGGCTCAACGGCACCGAGATCAACCACTACAGCACCCTGAAGCGGCGAGAGGCCGGCATCGGGTTCATCCCCGAGGACCGGCACCGGCAGGGGTTGACCCTGGAGGCCTCGCTCTGGGAGAACCGCGCACTCGGCTTCCAGACGCGGCCGCCGGTGAAGAAGGGCATCCTGTTCGACCGGGCGGCGACGAAGGCCGACACCCGACGCGTCATCGAGCAGTTCGACGTCCGTACCCCCGGGATCGACGTCCTGGCCGCCGCGCTGTCCGGTGGCAACCAGCAGAAGCTGATCGTCGGTCGCGAGATGAGCGGCGATCCCGTTCTGCTCATCGCCTCCCATCCCACCCGTGGGGTCGACGTCGGCGCCCAGGCCGCCATCTGGGAGCACCTGCGCCGGGCCCGGGCCGCGGGTCTGGCCGTACTGCTCATCTCCGCGGATCTGGAGGAACTCATCGGCATGTCCGACACCTTGACCGTCATCCTGCGCGGCCGGCTGGTCGGCCAGTTCGACCCGAAGGTGGTCACGCCCGAGAGCCTGGGCGTCGCCATGACGGGCGGCCACGACGCGGCCGACGAACTGACGGAGGCCTGACATGACGATGTCCGGACGCAAACTCGCGCTCGGCGCGGCCGGTCCGATCGGCGCCCTACTGGTGTCGGCGATCATCTCCTCGATCATCCTGCTGCTCACCCAGCACAACCCGTGGGACGCCTTCTCGGCCATGGGCGGCGCCTTCGGCAAGTCCCGGGTGCTCATCGGCACCCTGAACCAGGCCGCCTCGTACTATCTGGCCGCGGTCGCGGTGGCCATCGGCTTCAAGATGGGTCTGCTGAACATCGGTGTCGACGGGCAGTACCGGCTGGCCGCGATGCTGGCCGCGGCGCTGGCCGGGGCCGGCTTCATGGACGGCCTGCCGTCCGTGCTCCGGGTGACGATGACGATCGTGCTGGCGATGATCGTGGGCGCGTTCTGGGCCGGGATCGCCGTCTGGCTGAAGGTCAGCCGGGGCGTCAGCGAGGTCATCAGCACGATCATGCTCAACGCGATCGCCACCGGCATCGTGGCGTATCTACTGGCGCCGGGCCGGCTGGCCGTCCAATCCGGCAACAACCTGGGGACCCGGGTGATCACCGACGGCGGTCAGGTCCCGGTGATCCACGTCAGCGGTTCGCTGACCAACATCTACACGCTCACCCTGCTGGCCGTCGTGGTCGGCATCGGATACGCGTTCCTGTTGAACCGCACCATTTTCGGCTTCTCCATCAAGGCCACCGGCATGAACCCGGCGGCGGCCGTCGCCAGCGGGATCAGCGCGAAGAAGATGGCCGTCTCGGCCATGCTGATCTCCGGGGCCGTGGCCGGCCTGGTCGGTATGCCCGAGTTGCTCAACGGCGACGCGGCGCAGTACTCCATCAACTTCCCGTCCGGCCTCGGGTTCATCGGCATCGCGATCGCGCTGCTCGGCCGAAACCACCCGCTGGGCATCGTGTTCGCCGCCCTGCTGTGGTCGGCGCTCGACTCGTCGGCCAATGCCCTGCAGGGGGTCGGCATCCCGAACCAACTCGTGACGATCATGCAGGCGACCATCCTGCTGTCGGTGGTCATCGCGTACGAGATCGTCCGGCGGTACGGCGTGGCCCTGGAACAACGAGAAGTCGCGCGGGCCCTGGCCGCGTCGCAGAGAACGGCGGTGGCGGCATGACGACGCTGGACGAGGACGCCCCGATCACCCGGGCCGCCCCGGCGACCAGGTCGCGGAAGTTGCCACCGGTCGTCTGGGTCGGTGTGGTGTTCTCCGGACTGATCCTGATCTCGCTGGTCCGGTTGGTCACCGGCGCCGACAACCTCGATTCGGTCGGCGCCGTGCAATCGGCCATCCTGGCCGCGGTTCCCATTGCCATGGCCGGACTCTCGGGTCTGTGGTCGGAACGAGCCGGCGTGGTCAACATCGGCCTCGAGGGCATGATGATCCTGGGTACCTTCGGCGCCGGTTGGGCCGGGTACCAGTGGGGTCCGTGGGCCGGCGTCGCGTTCGGCATCATCTGTGGCGTCCTCGGCGGCCTGCTGCTCGGGCTGGCCGCCATCACCTTCGGGGTCGACCACATCATCGCCGGTGTGGCCATCTCGATCATCGCGCCCGGGCTCACCCTGTTCCTGTCCCAGCTGTTGTTCGCCAACGCCCCGGGTGGCGGTGACCAGCAGTCGCCACCGGTGTCCGACGTCTACAAGATCACCATCCCGGGTCTGTCCGACTGGCTGAACACCTTGCAGGGCAAGGGCTGGTTCCTGATCTCCGACATCGCCGGCATCCTCGGCGGCACGCTGACCCAGCTGTCCCTGCTCACCGTCATCGCCGCCCTGCTGATCATCTTCTCCGGCTTCGTGCTCTGGCGGACCCGGTTCGGCCTTCGGCTGCGCTCGGTCGGCGAGGCGCCCTACGCCGCCGAGTCGCTCGGGGTCAACGTGGTGCGCTACAAGTACATCGGGGTGATCGTGTCCGGTGCCATGTCCGGATTCGCCGGTGCGTTCCTGGTGGTCGGGCAGAACTACATCAACGGGCAGACCGCCGGGCGGGGCTATATCGGCCTGGCCGCGTTGATCTTCGGCAACTGGCGTCCGGGCGGAATGGCCTCGGGGGCGGTCCTGTTCGGCTACACCCAGGGCGTCGGCCTGTTCGACAGCGACGGCACGGCGATGAGAGCCTTCCTGCTCCTGGTCACGGCGGCCCTGGTCCTGGTGGCCATCCTCCAGATCCGGCGCGGGCAGCGCATGGTCGGGGTGGTCGCGCTGTTGATCGGAGTGCTCTGCCTGGTCTGGTTCATGCTGACCACGTCGCTGCCCGGGCAGCTCGTGACCGCGGCCCCCTACGCGATCACCCTGCTCGTCATGGGTCTCGCGTCCCAACGTCTGCGGCCGCCGAAAGCGGACGGCCTGCCGTACCGGAAGGGCAGTCACTGACCATGGCCGACTACGACTGGGAAGCGTTGCGTGCCTTGGCCGTGGAGGCCGCGCACCTGGCCTACTGTCCGTACTCCGGGCTGCAGGTCGGCGTCGCCGCGGTGGTCGACGACGGCCGGATCATCACCGGATGCAACGTGGAGAACGCTTCGTACGGGCTGGGTCTGTGTGCCGAATGCTCGTTGGTGGGGCAGCTGAGGTTGACCGGCGGCGGACGCCTGGTCGCGCTGGCCTGCCGCTCCGGCGCCGGTGACCTGCTGATGCCGTGCGGCCGCTGCCGCCAGGTGATCTACGAGTTCGGCGGCCCGGAGCTGCTGGTGGACACCCCGTCCGGCATCAAGCCGATGTCCTGGGTGCTGCCCGATGCCTTCGGCCCGGAACACCTCCCGGCATGACGTCGCTGGATTCGGTGGCCGTCTTCGACGGCGTCTCCGACCTGGGGGCTCGCTCGTTGAGCTGGACCGGTGACTCGATCACGGCGGTGGGCGAACCGACCGGCGAGGCGCAGTACAGCGTCATTCCGGGCCTGGTCGACACGCACGTCCATCTGCTCGGGTACGCCGGTGGCCGGTCGAACGTGCGCGGGTTCGACACCTTCACCTGGCCGCTGGTGACCATCCGCGAGGAACAGACGCTGCACGCCACGGCGAACGCCCAGAAGGCCATGCGTCTGGGCGTCACCACCCTGCGCGACCTCGGCGCCGACGAGACGCAGGCCGCCATCGGCCGCGTGTTCGACGCCGGGATCCTGCCCGGCCCACGCCTGCTGGCCTCCGGCCCGGTCGGGATGACGGCCGGCCACCTGGATCTGTTCACCCCGCGGGCGGTGACCGACCGTCCGCCGACCGCCGATTCGCCCGACGCCTGCCGAGCTCTGGTGCGGCGATGGGCCCGGGCCGGCCTGACCGGCATCAAGACCTACACCAGCGGCGGTGTGCTCTCGATGGGCGACAAGGTGGCCTGGCGCAACCACACTCGTGCCGAGATCGCCGCCACCGTGGACGAGGCGCACGCGCTGGGCATGTTGGTCGCCTGCCACACCCATTCGGCCGAGGGCATCCAGATCGCCCTCGACGAGGGCATGGATTCGATCGAGCACGGCACCGGGATGACGCTGGATCAGGCGGCGGTGCTGGCCCGACGCGGGATCCCGGTGGCGCCGACCCTGCTGATCAACGACATGATCGCCCGGGCCGAGGTACCCGTGTCCGACGAGGCGCAATCCATTGCCGCGGCCCTGGTCTCGGCCCGGGACGAGTTGCTCCGGGGCGCCGCCCAGGCCGGCGTCCGGTTCGTCCTGGGTACCGACGCAAACGGCTACTTCCTGGAGTTCGGGGACCAGTGGCGCGAACTCGTCCGGATGGTCGAGGTGCTCGGCCACTCACCGGCCCAGGCGTTGCGGGCGGCGACCTCGGACGCCGCCTCGGCGGTCGGGCTGGGCACGTCGGTGGGGACCATCGCCCCGGGATTCGGCGCGGATTTCCTGGTCATGAAAGGGCGCCCGTGGCAGGACGTCTCGCTTCTGGATCCGGACAACATCGTCGCCGTCGTGTGCCGCGGACAGGTTGTCGCCGGGGCGTTGCCCGCCTGATCGGCTTGCTCGGTGTCACCTGACCGGCCGGTGGTATGCGGGCGCTCGCGTTCCCGCGCTGGTGGTCCCGCGCACGGTCCGGAGGCCGGCGCGGGACCGAGCGGCTCAGCCCTTCCCGGAGGTGGCCCCGGCGTCGGCGCTCTCGATCACCCTTGGCGTGTCCTTGGTCTCGATGCTGATCCGGCGCGGCTTGGACTGTTCGGCCAGCGGGATGGTCACCGACAGCACGCCGTTGGCGTAGGTGGCGGCGATCTTCTGGACGTCGATACCCTCGCCCAGCGCGAGCTGGCGGCGGAAGGTGCCGGTGAATCGTTCCGAACCGATCCACTGCACGTCTTCGTCACCCCGGGCGGTCCGTTGCGCGGTGATGGTCAGGGTCCCGTTCTCGACGTTCAGGTCGACCGAGCCGGGGTCGACCCCGGGCAGGTCGGCGTGCAGCACATAGTGGTCACCCGAACGGTAGAGATCCATCGGCATGAATCGCGGCACCCGGGCGGTGCCGGCCATGGCGCCGGTCATCTGCGAGGTCAGGCGGTCCAGGTCACGGAATGGATCAAAGGTCAGCACAGCGATCACCTCCTACGACATCAACGGCGGCCCGGGCGGCGGCCGTTACGAGGCTGTGCACCTTCCGTTTTAGCACTCGACGCCTCCGAGTGCCAGTCGTCCGGCCGGGTGAAACTGATTGTCCGGCCGCACTTGTCGATCTTGCGGGGCGGGGAATCGGCCGGATTCGGGCGCTACCGGGCGGCTCCGTCGGCGGTCAGGTGGAACGCCGGGGCCGACCAGTAGTCGGTCAGTGGCCGCACCGTGACGTTCCGGAAACCGGCGTCGGCGACCTGCGCCCGCCAGAACTCTGCGGTGTGCTCCCAGTTGGTGCGTGGTGTCGTGGGGGTGATCTGGCCGAGCAGCACCGGCATCAGGAAGCCCTGGGCGACGAGGTCGCGGGTGTCGTCGTACTCGGCCAACCCACGCTCGTACCGGGCGGCCAGGCCGCGCAGGTGCTCGGCGCTCCCGGCCTTCTCGTCGGGCACGTCGAAGTCGATGATCACCAGCCGGTCGACCCGCTGGGCGAGCTGCCGCAGAGCGGCGGACCGCGGGCCTGGTTCGATGGACTGCAGCGCGAAGGTCGACTGCGCGAGGTCCCAGCGCTGGGTGGCCGGGGCCGAGTCCAGGAACGGGTTCAGGCCCATCCGCCAGGCGGTGATCCGGATCGGCAGCGCTGTGGCCGTGAGGGCGGCCAGGGCATGGTCGAGCAGGTCCTGGCCGGGTTCGACCAGGTCGAGTTCGGGGGGCACCGTGGCGGATTGCCGCAGGGCCGGTACCAGGGCCAGGCCGTTGCCGCACCCGATGTCCAGCAACGACCCGGCCCCGGGGTAGGAGCGGGCCAGAGCGGCGCTGGTCCGGCGGTAGAGATCGACGTTGCCCCCGCCGGCGATGAACGCCTCGAACGCTCCCGGCCGGTCGTAGACGCCGTCGTGCTCGGACGTCCGGAGGTAGGTGGACAGGGCCACCCCGAGCAGCGATCCGATGTCGGCCGATCGATCGGCCAGGGTCGCTGCCTCGTCGAGCGATCCGCGCCCGGCCGCGCGCAGACTCTGCGTGTTGAGTTCGACGAAACGTTGGTCAACGGTGGTGTCGGTCATCCATCCTCGTCCTGCCTGGGTGGTGTCGTCCTGGCCAACCTATCCGCCCCGCGCCGCGGGTGTCCGGCCGACCGGTGTGTCGCCGGTGGCGGGTGGCGGCATCCCCGGCTGGGAAACTGGTCCGAGCTGTTCCCGGCCGCGGACGAAAAGGACCACCTCATGCGCAACCCCGAATCGATCGATCTGGCGATCACCGACGTCGTCGCCCTGACCCACACGGCGGACGGAACCATCGAGTTCCTTGACGGGGCAACGATTCTGGTGGCCGACGGGCGGATCGTCTCGGTATCGACCGAGCCGTACTCCGATCCGGCGGCCCGGGTGATCGACGGCCGGGGGCAGGTCGCGATGCCCGGTCTGATCAACTGCCACGCCCACTCGCCGATGGTGATGTTCCGCGGCGCCGCCGAGGACGTCAGCACCTCGGACTGGTTCAACAAGAAGATCTGGCCGATGGAGGTGAATCTGACCGAGTCGGACGTCACCCTCGCCATGCGCCTGGCCTGCGCTGAGATGATCGCCAGCGGCACCACCACGTTTGCCGACCACTACTTCATGATGGACCGGATCGCCGACGTGGTCGACGAGACCGGGATGCGGGCCAACCTGGGCTGGACGTTCTTCTCGTCCGAAGGTCACGCCGGGTTCGACCGCGGCCTCGGGTTCGCCCTGGACCGCAACGGGTCCGCCGATGGACGGATCACCACCTCCCTTGCCCCGCACGCCGAGTACACCGTCAACGACGACGACCTGCGCCGCACGGCCGCCGCCGGACGCGACCACGACCTGCTGGTCCACATCCACGCCGCGGAGAGCCGCATCCAGACCCGGCAGAGTCGCGCCGAGCGCGGACTGTCGCCGATCCAGGTGCTCTCCTCGACCGGCATCCTCGACGGCCGCACCCTGATCGCCCACGGCAAGGGGATCGTGCCGGAGGACCTACCGCTGCTGGCCGCGGCGCGGGGACGGGTCGGCGTCGGCAGCGCTCCGAAGGGATACATGAAGGTGGGGGAGGAGACCACGCCGATCCGGGCGCTGCTGTCGGCCGGAGTGGCGGTCGGGCTGGCGACCGACGGCGCCGCGTCGAACAACACCCTGGACGTGTGGGAATCGATGTTGATGACGTCGTTGATGCAGAAGTACGTCGAGCAGGACGAACTCTGGATGTCGGCCCGTCAGGTGCTCGGGATCGCGACGCTGGGGAGCGCGGCCGCGGTCGGGCTGGGCGGCGTGGCCGGCTCGCTGGCGCCCGGGCACGTCGCCGACGTCATCCTGGTCGATCTGTCCGGTCCGCACACCCAGCCCGTCCACGACCTGGCATCGACGCTGGTGTTCAGCGCTCGCTCGGCCGACATCTCGACCACCATCGTCGCCGGGCAGGTCTTGATGGCCGACCGCCGGCTGCTCACCGTCGACGTCCCGGCGGTGGTCGAGGCGTTGCGGCCGCGTCTGGCCGAGCTCACCGACACCAGCCACGGGAAGTCCATCCAGGACTACGGGTTCTGACGGTCTGCCGGTGCGGGAAGGTCTGCTCGGCACAGCCTTGTCGATCGTGGACGATCGGACGAGCTCCCGGGAATCGGCGCGATGGGTGGCCATTCCCCCCTTGGGACCCTGGCGTGGCTGTCAGCCCGGGAGGGTGGCCAGAAAGGCGTTGACGAGGGCGACCGCCTCGGTGGTGAGGCGATCCAGCAACCGACGGCCGAGATCAGCCGTGGCCGGCCGGGGGTCGCCGAAAACCCCGCTGCGGGAGAGCTTCTCGAGCCCGGTGAGTACGGCCGGGAAGGTCGCCGGGTAGTCCGGGTACTCGGCGACGGCCCGTTCCATGCGCACGTCCTGCGGCTGCAGGTGCAGGACGAGCGAGGTCTCGAACTCCTCCGCGTGGTAGAGCCCGAGGCCGGCCGGTTCGGTCGTGCAGAGGTCGGCCGCGATCTCCGCCATTCCCGGGTAGTTCACGACGAGGATCGGCAGATCCAGATGCTCGCTGATCTCCCGGGCCGCCTGCCGCAGGGGCGCCTGGTTCCCGAAGTCGCCGTTGACGATGACGAATCCGCGGGCCCCCTGCTGCTTCAGGGCGGTGGCGATGTCCTTGGCGATGGCCCGCACCGTGTCGAAGGCGAGAGTCATCGTGCCGGCGAACCCGGCGTTGTCCGAGGTCTGGCCGTAGGGCAACGGCGGCAACAGGATCCCGCCGATCTCTTCGGTGATCCGCCGGGCCAGACCGTCGGCCATGATGGTGTCGGTGGCCAGCGGGAGGTGCGGGCCGTGTTGCTCCAAGGCGCCGAACGGGAGCACCGGCACGGCGCCGGCGGTCAGTGCGGCCCCGAAGTCGGGTGAGCTGATGCGGGCGGCGTCGGTCATCGGCTCAGCGCCGCGGCGATCGCGACCGTCGACATGTCCAGGAAGCAGTCCTCCCGCTGTTTCGGTGTCATCCTCTCGCCGCGGCCCAGGTGGTCGGTCACGGTCAGCAGGGTCAATGCCTCGGCGCGCTCGGCGGCGGCCACGGCGTACAGGGCGGCCGATTCCATCTCCACGGCCAGGGTTCCGTGGGCGATCAGGGCGGCTGCGGTCTCGGGGCGGCTGACGTAGAAATGGTCGGAGGAGAAGATCGGTCCGACCTGCATTTTCACCTCGGCCGTGGCGGCGGCCTCGACGGCCGCGAGCAGCAGGTTGAACGACGGAGCGTGGCTCATCGACACCCCGGGGATGCGGGCCTGGGCCATGGCCGAGTCCGTGTGGGCGGCCGAGGCGGCGATCACGTCGCCCAGCTGCAACGCCTCCTGCATCGCGCCCGCGGTACCCACCCGGATGATGCGCCTCACCCCGAAGAACCGGTACAACTCGGTGGCGTAGATGGTGATCGACGGGCACCCCATACCGGACGCCATGACGGAGATCGGCTGCCCGCCAATGGTTCCGGTGTAGCCGAGGATACCGCGGACGTCGTTGACCAGTCTGGGTTCGTCGAACAGGGCCTCGGCGATCAATTGGGCCCGCCGCGGGTCGCCCGGCATCAGCACCGCCGGAGCGAAGTCGCCGGGGTCGGCATCGATGTGGGGCGTGGACATACGTGTTCTCCCTGGGGTGCGCGAGCCTGCTGTGCGCTCAGGCTAGCGGCCGGGGTCTCACGCGGCGGCCGGCCCCGACCGGTCGACCCTCCGGGAACCGGAAACTCGGAAACGGCGATACTGCAGGGGTCGGCGCCTCCACCCGGGTGGCGCCAGCCACAAGGAGTCGTCCATGTCCGGTTTTGCCGCCGTTGATGTCATTGCCGCCAAGCGGGACCGGCAGGTGCTGACGGACGCGCAGATCGACTGGACGATCTCGTCGTACACCGCCGGCGAGGTCGCCGAGGAGCAGATGTCGGCGCTGCTGATGGCCATCCTGCTCAACGGCATGACGCCGGGTGAGATCGCCCGGTGGACCGCGGCGATGATCGCCTCCGGCATTCGGCTGGACCTGTCCGGGGTCGGCCGTCCGACGGTCGACAAGCACTCGACGGGCGGTGTCGGGGACAAGATCTCGCTGCCGCTGGCGCCACTGGTCGCGGCGTGCGGGGCCGCGGTCCCGCAGTTGTCCGGGCGGGGTCTCGGACACACCGGGGGCACCCTGGACAAGATGGAGTCGATCAGCGGGTGGACGGCCGGGTTGTCGCCGGCGGCGATGATCCGTCAGCTGTCCGACGTCGGTGCGGTGATCTGTGCGGCATCGGCCGATCTGGCGCCGGCCGACCGGAAGCTGTACGCCCTGCGCGACGTCACCGCGACGGTCGAATCGATCCCGATGATCGCGGCGTCGATCATGAGCAAGAAGATCGCCGAGGGTACCGATGCGCTCGTCCTGGACGTCAAGGTCGGATCGGGGGCGTTCATGAAGTCGGTCGATCGGGCCCGGGAGCTGGCCCGGACCATGGTGGACCTCGGCGCCGCCCACGACGTTCGGGTGTCCGCCCTGCTCACCGACATGTCGACCCCGCTCGGAGTGGCGGTGGGAAACGCCATGGAGGTGGCCGAGTCGGTGGAGGTGCTGGCCGGCGGCGGCCCGCCGGACGTGGTGGAGCTGACGATCTCCCTGGCCCGCGAGATGGTGGGCCTGGCCGGACTGGACGTCGACCCGGCGGAGGTACTCGCCTCCGGTGCGGCCATGGATTCCTGGCGGGCGATGATCGCCGCGCAGGGCGGCGACCCCGACTTCGTCCTGCCGCGGCCGAAGGAACGTCATGTGGTCACCGCCGCCGCCGATGGGGTGGTGACCGCGTTGGATGCCCACGCGGTCGGCGTCGCCTCATGGCGTCTCGGGGCGGGCCGGGCGCGCAAGGAGGATCCGATCCAGGCCGCGGCGGGAGTCCTGTGCTTGGCCAAGCCCGGTGCCGCGGTGGTGGTCGGGCAGCCGTTGTTCGAACTGCACACCGACACCCCCGAGCGGTTCGACCAGGCGCTGGCCGATCTGGACGGGGCCCTGCACATCGCGGCCCCCGGAACGGCGGTGCCGCACCGGGTCCTGGTCATCGACGCGGTGCGTGGCTGACCGCTCTTGGCTCGGCTATCGAAGGGCACTGCGGAGGTACTGGCGCACCGCCAAGGGTACGAAGACGGCCAGGAGAATGACGATCCAGATCAGCGTGTAGGTGACCGGGTGCTGGATCGACCAGGCGTTGGAGATCTTGAGCGTCGTCGAGGTGTTGCCGAACAGGTTCCGGATGGCCTGCGTGATGGTGGAGACCGGATTCCAGTCCGCGAACACCCGCAGCACCGTCGGAAATCCGCTGCTCGGGACGAAGGTGTTCGCGACGAAGGTCAGCGGGAAGATCACGATGAAGCTGGCGTTGTTGAACACCTCAGGGGTCCGCACGAGCAGACCGAGCGTGGCCATCAACCACGAGATCGAGAAGGCGAAGACCAACAGCAGGAGGAAGGCTTCCAGCGCCTCGAAGAACGACGTGTGAATGCGCCAGCCGACGATGTAACCGGTGACGGACATGACGAAGATCGTCACGATGTTGAGTCCGATGTCGGCCACCGTTCGGCCGACCAGGACCGCCGACCGCGCCATGGGTAGCGATCGGAAACGGTCGATCAGTCCCTTCTGCAGATCCTCGGCCAGCGACGAACCGGTGATGGTGCTGCCGAAGAAGACCGTCTGCGCGAAGATGCCCGGCAGCAGGAACTCGGCGTATCCGATGCCCCCGGTGGAGATCGCGCTGCCGAACACATACCGGAACAGCAGCACGAACATGATGGGGGACAGGGTGGCGAAGACGATCAGGTCCGGAACCCGCTTGAGCTTGATCAGGTTTCGCTTGGTGATCGTCACACCATCGGCGATGCCTTCGGCGAAGGTCGTCACTTCTTCTCCTTGGAGTCGGCGGCCGGTTCGGTCACCGCGTTGTGCCCGGTGAGGATCAGGAAGACGTCATCGAGGTCGGGTCGGCGCAGTCCGACGTCGATCAGCTCGATGCCCGAACCGCGCCACTTGTCCATGGCCGAGGCCAGGTCGTCGGCGCCGGCGGCGACCGGCATGCTGAGCGTGCGCGCCTGCTCGTCGATGGCGATCGGCTCCGCCGCCAGCGGCGCCAGCAACTCGGCCAGGCCGGCCAGATCCTCGGCGTGCGCGGTGATGAATTCCAGCCGTTGACCGCCGACCTGGGACTTGAGCTGGTCCCCGGTTCCGCGCGCGATCACCCGGCCATGGTCGATGACGACCATCGAGGAGGCCAGCCGGTCGGCCTCCTCCAGGTACTGCGTGGTGAGCAGGATCGTCGTCCCGTCCTTCACCAGGTCGGCGATGAAATCCCACATCCCCTGCCGGCTCCGGGGATCGAGCCCGGTGGTTGGTTCGTCCAGGAACAGCACCTTGGGCCGGGCGATGAGCGACGCGGCGATGTCCAACCGTCGTCGCATGCCGCCGGAGTAGGTCTTGGCCGGTCGCTTCGCGGCGTCGGCCAGGTCGAAACGCTCGAGCAGGTCGGCTCCGCGTCGCCGCGACTCCTTCCGGCCGAGGTGGTAGAGCCGGCCCACCATCTCCAGGTTCTCGGCTCCGGTGAGGTACTCGTCCACCGCGGCGTACTGGCCGGTGAGGCCGATGACCGCCCTGACCTCGTCGGCCTGCCGGGCCACGTCGAGCCCGGCGACCACGGCGCGACCGCTGTCGGCGCGCAACAGAGTGGCCAGGATGCGCACCACCGTCGTCTTCCCGGCGCCGTTGGGCCCGAGGAGGCCGAGCACGGTGCCCTCGGCCACCGCGAGGTCGACCCCGGCCAGCGCCGTGGTCTCGCCGTACCGCTTGGTGAGCCCTTCCGCGACTATCACGTCCGTCATACCAAGAGACGGTAAATGACACCACCGACAGTCCGCTCGTCCACGGACCCGGGAGACGTCCGGTGGTTGCCGTTCACCTGCGGGTTCCGCTCCGGACGCCGGTCCCGGGTAACGTCTGCGGATGCCCATCACGAACACTCCGGCCCTGACCGCAGAGAACATCCGAACGGTGCCGAAGGTCCTGCTGCACGATCATCTGGACGGAGGCGTGCGCCCGGTCACGCTCATCGAACTGGCCGAGCACACCGGATACGCGGAGCTGCCCAGTACGCACCCGGCGGAGTTGGCCCGCTGGTTCTCCGAGGCGGCCTACTCCGGTTCGCTGGAGCGGTATCTGGAGACGTTCTCGCACACGGTCGGGGTGATGCAGACCCGGGACGCGCTCGTCCGGGTCGCCTCCGAGTGTGTCCAGGATCTGGCCGCCGACGGTGTGGTGTACGCGGAGGTGCGTTTTGCGCCGGAGTTGCACACGGAGAAGGGCCTCGACCTGGACGAGGTGGTGCAGGCCGTCCTCGACGGGTTCGCCGCCGGCACGCGGGCCGTCGCCCAGGCCGGACACCGCATCCGGGTCCGGGCGCTGCTCACGGCGATGCGTCACGCGGCCCGATCTCGCGAGATCGCCGACCTGGCGGTCAAGTACCGCGATCAGGAGGTGGCCGGATTCGACATCGCCGGCGCCGAGGCCGGATTCCCGCCCACCCGGCACCTGGACGCCTTCGAATACCTGCGGCGGGAGAATGCGCACTTCACCATTCACGCCGGTGAAGCGTTCGGGTTGCCGTCCATCTGGGAGGCACTGCAATGGTGTGGCGCCGACCGTCTCGGTCACGGGGTCCGCATCATCGACGACATCTCGCTCAATTTCGACGGAACCGCCAACCTCGGCCTGCTCGCCGCGTACGTGCGGGACAAGCGCATCCCCCTGGAGATGGCTCCCACCTCGAACGTCCAGACCGGCGCGGCCGAATCCATCGCCACGCATCCCATCGGCCTGCTGAAGGACCTCGGGTTCCGGGTGACCGTGAACACCGACAACCGATTGATGAGTGGCTGCACGATGACCAGCGAGATGACCGCCCTGGCCGAGGCCTTCGACTACACCTGGGCCGACCTGCGCTGGTTCACGGTGAACGCGATGAAGTCGGCCTTCCTGCCCTTCGACCAACGCCTGGCCATCATCGAGAACGTCATCAAGCCCGGGTACGCCGCCCTCCTCGACTGAGCCCGCCGCCCGTGGGTGGCGTGGATCAACTTCGCAGGCGAGGATGAACTTGACCACTTCTGCCGCTTCCGTCCCAGATCGGCGAAGTTGATCCATGCCGACGTCGGGGCGGCTCGGGTTTGTCCCCATACCGTCGGGTTCTCCACAATTGCGGGGCGCCGGCTGACGGGCGTCGGGACGTGTCGCAGCATCACCACATGACGCGACTGCGCGATGCCCGGATCCTGGCCGAGCTCTTCGATCGATTCGGCGACGTGGTGACCATGTCGGACGCGGCGGCGTCGGGAATCCCGGGCTCCTTGGTCCGGCGAGGGGCCGACAGCGGACTGCTGGTCCGCGTGGCGAAGTCGGCGTTCGTCCGCCGCTCGTCACTCGAGCGGGCCAGCGAATGGGACGCATTTCGGTTGCGTTCCATCGGGTTCGGGCTCTGTTCGGGATCGAACGTGCACCTGACCGGCTGGGGCGCCGCCGCCGTGCTCGGCGTGCCGACCGTTCATGCGCCGCCTCGGCTGGTCACCGGGTTGCGTCCCGGAGATGCCCACCGCGCGCCGGACCGGACCCCGTACGGGCGCACACGTTGGGGCCATCTCCCGTCGTGGCATCGGACGCGGCGGTTCCGGGTGGCGACGGTTGATGCCGCCTACGCCGCGATCGACATCGCCCGGCACTACGGCGCCGTCGCGGGGCTGGTGGCCGCGGACTTCGCACTGCGCTCCGGTGGTCGGCGGGAGAGCCTGGCCCGTCTCGTGGGCGAGATGGTGAACTACCCCGGTATCCAGACGGCCGGCTGGGTGGTCGAACACGCTGACCCGCGAGCCGAGAGTCCGTTGGAAACGTTGGGACGGTTGGCATTTCTGACTCACCGGCGCGAGGCGCCGCTGTCGAACGTCTGGTTCACGGTGGGGCAGCGGCAGTATCGGGTCGATCACTACCTGCCCGAGGACGGCGTGGCCGTCGAGGGCGACGGCGGCACGAAGTACAACGATCGCCCGGACGCGAGCGTGATCGTCAATGCCGAGAAGGATCGTGAGCGTGACCTGCGGTCCGTGGGGGTCGAACTCGCTCGGTACTCCTACGAGGTGGCGATGCACCGTCCGGCCGAGATCCTGCGCCGGGTCGACGTTGCTCGGCGGATCCGCGGCAGCAAGCCCTTGCCGACTTGCTGGTCACTAGATCCTCCGGATGCCATCGGCTGGGCCCGCCGCGCGTAACGACCGGCGGATCCGGCATGGATCAACTTGGCCCGGATGGGACGAGAGTGACGCGAGTCGTCACGTTCGTCCCTGCCTGCGACGTTGATCCATGCCGAACACGGACAACCGTCAGGACTCTTCGCCGTCCCAGTCCAGAGTGCCGGCGAAGCGGTCGACCAGGACGGACCACGCCTGAGCCTCGTCGTCGAACGGGGGCGCGGGGGGCATCCGTCCGGCGTCGGGCTTGATGATCGCGCTGACCAGGCTGGCCAAGGGCGTCGCCGACGAGAGGGCGTCGGTGGTCTCCTCGTCCTTGCGGGCGATAGCGGCGTCGGTCAGCAGTTCCACCGCCAGCTCGAGCTGATGGCGATCCACCGCGTCCGGACCTTCGGTCAGGGCGTCGGCGAGACCATCGAGCACGTAGGTGTTCTCGGGGCCGGCGACCACCACCGCGTCACCGCCGTCGATCGCGTCGCGGACCTCCGGCCAGACGGCCAGGGACGCCAGCTTGTGGTCGGCCCCGGCGTCGGTCAGGTAGTTCTCCAACTTCTCGTCCGAGGAGAAGATCTGGATCCGGTTGGCCTTGGAGAGGAAGACCGGTTCGTCGTCCAGGTAGCAGCGCAGCGTCCAGCCGCTGCGCTCACCGACGGTGATCTCGATGCAGTCGATGCCGATCTCGTCCCAGAAGGCGAGCTCCGGATCGCGTTCACCCTCGGCCAGTTCCTCGACCAGGAGCTCGTCGTCCTCGTCCGGCTCGGGAAGGACGGCGTTGACGGCCACCGCTTCGGCCTCGGCCGCGGCCAGCACCTCGGGGTCGACGTCTGGGGTCTTGACCACGCCGTCGAGGGCCTCGATCACCTCGTCCCAGCGTTTGGCCACGACGGCGCCGATGCCGTCCCAGAGCTTCTCGCCGCGGCGACCGGAGAAGGCGGTTTCGCCCGCCGACAGGACCGAGAATCCGTCGGCCGCGCCGAGCACGTCGTCGATCGCCGGCAGATCGCAGACGTCGGCCAACGAGTGCAGGATCGCGACGGTGTCGGCCAGCTCGGCCAGGGTCCAGATGTCGGGGGCCTCGGCGACCAACTCGGGGACGCCGACGATGTCGAACCGGTGGTCGTCGTCCGGCACCAACTCGTCCGTCATCGCTTCCGAGACGGCGTCCCACTCGGGGTGGTCGGTCAGGTCGTGCTCGTCGCTGCTGCGGATGAAGGCGGCCAGGTGGGCCGGGGTGGGGAACACGTACAGGTCGTCACCGTGCCCGAGGAACGCCTCCCACTCCTCGCCGTCCTCGCGCCAGCGGGGTGCCCACAGCGTCAGGCCGTTGCCGGCCGTCAGACCGAGCGAGATGGGGATGATTTCGGCTGCCACTGGTGGGTCCTCTCAGAACTGATACGACGGTGCCACGGTGCGGCGCCAGCCTATCGGGCCGACCAGGGAACTCCTGCATGGATCAACTTCGCTCATTTGGGACGGGTGTGACAGATGTCGTCAATTTCGTCCATGCCTGCGAAGTTGATCCACGCCGACCACGGGCCGACGCCGACCACGGGCCGACGCCGACCACGGGGCCGACGCCGACCACGGGCCGACCACGGGCCGACGCCGACCCCGGGGCTACAGCGCGCGGACGGCGGCCTCCAGGACGGTGAGGCCCTCGGAGAGGAGCTCCTCGCCGATGACCAGGGGCGGCAGGAGGCGGACGACGTTCCCGTAGGTGCCGCAGGTCAGGATGATGACGCCCTGGGCGTGGCAGGCCTTGGCCACCGCGGCGGCCGCGGCCGCGTCCGGCTCGGTGGAGCCGCCCACGGTGAACTCCAGCGCGATCATGCCGCCGCGTCCCCGGACGTCGCCGATCCGGCCGGTGTCGGCGGCCAGGGCCCGCATCCGGGGGACGATGGCCTCCTCGATCCGGCGGGCGGCGGCGTTGAGGTCCAGCTCCTCCATGGTCGCGATGGCGGCCAGTGCGGCCGCGCAGGCGATCGGGTTGCCGCCGTACGTGCCGCCGAGGCCGCCCGGGTGGACGGCGTCCATGATCTCGGCCCGGCCGGTCACGGCGGCCAGTGGCAGGCCGCCGGCGATCCCCTTGGCCGTGGTGATCAGATCCGGGACGATGCCCTCGTGGTCGGAGGCGAACCATGACCCGGTGCGGCAGAAGCCGGACTGGATCTCGTCGGCGATGAACACGACTCCGTTGCGGGTGCACCACTCCGAGAGCGCCGGCAGGAACCCGTCGGCCGGCACGATGAATCCGCCCTCGCCCTGGATCGGCTCGATCAGCACGGCGGCCACGTCTTCGGCCCCGATCTGCTTCTCGATCATCGAGATGGCCCGGGCCGCAGCGTCTTTCCCGCTCATGCCCTCGACGTCCCGGAACGGGTAGGACATCGGCATCCGGTAGATCTCGCCGGCGAACGGGCCGAACCCCTTTTTGTAGGGCATGGCCTTCGCGGTCAGCGCCATGGTCAGGTTGGTGCGGCCGTGGTAGGCGTGGTCGAACGCGACCACCGCGGTCCGCTTGGTGGCCAGCCGGGCGATCTTGACGGCGTTCTCCACCGCCTCCGAGCCGGAGTTGAACAAAGCGGTGCGCTTCGAATGCCGGCCCGGAGTCAGGGCGTTGAGCTTCTCGGCCACCGCGACGTAGCTCTCGTACGGCGTCACCATGAAGCAGGTGTGGGTGAAGTGCTCCACCGCTTCCCGGACGGCGTCGACGACCCGGGGCGCGGAGTTGCCGACCGAGGTGACGGCGATACCCGAGCCGAGATCGATCAGGGAGTTGCCGTCGATGTCGACGATCACCCCGCCGCCGGCGTCGGCCGTGTAGACCGGGACGGTGGAGGCCACACCGGCCGCCACGGCAGCGGTGCGACGGGCGTGCAGAGCAACGGATTTGGGGCCCGGGATCGCGGTGATCAGGCGTCGTTCCTGAGCGATGTCGGTGCGGAAGGCAATGCTCATGATGGTCTGGACCTACTCTGCCGAGCCGATGGCGGACATGACGTGCTTGATGCGGGTGTAGTCCTCGAGTCCGTACATGGACAGGTCCTTGCCGTAGCCGGAATGGCCGAAGCCACCGTGCGGCATCTCGGCGACCAGCGGGATGTGGGTGTTGATCCACACGCAACCGAAGTTCAGCGCGGCCGACATCCGCATGGCGCGCCCGTGATCGGCCGTCCACACCGAGGAGGCCAGGCCGTACTTGGTGCCGTTGGCGTAGGCCAGAGCCTCCTTCTCGTCGCTGAACTTCTGCACGGTGATCACCGGCCCGAAGATCTCGTTCTGCACGGCCTCGTCCTGCTGGGCCAGGCCGGAGATGACCGTCGGCTGGTAGAAGTAGCCGCCGCCGTACTGCGCACCGGTCAGCACCGAACCGCCGGTGTTGAGCGAGGCGTGGTCGGGGAGCCGGTCCACGAAGCCGCCGACGTGGGCCAGCTGGTTGGCGTTGTTGATCGGGCCGTACAGCGCGTCGGTGTCCGACGGCGGTCCGGTCACCGTTCGGCGGGCCTGCTCGGTCAGCGCCGCGACGAAGTCGTCGTGGATACCCGGAGCACACATGACCCGGGTCGCGGCGGTGCAGTCCTGGCCGCCGTTGAAGTACCCGGCCATGGCGATCGCTTCGGCCGCGGCCGCCAGATCGGCATCGTCGAACACGATGACCGGCGCCTTTCCGCCCAGTTCCAGGTGCACGCGTTTGACGTCGGTCGCGGCGGCCTGGGCGACCTGGATACCGGCCCGGATGCTGCCGGTGATGGCGACCATCGAGGGGGTCGGGTGCGAGACCAGGGCCGCGCCGGTGGTGCGGTCGCCGGTGACCACGTTGAGGACACCGGCCGGGAGAAACTCGGCGGCCAGTTCGGCCAGGAGGAGGGTCGAGGCGGGAGTCGTGTCCGACGGCTTGAGGACGATGGTGTTGCCGGCGGCCAGGGCCGGCCCGATCTTCCAGATCGCCATCATCAGCGGGTAGTTCCACGGAGTCACCTGACCGACGACGCCGATCGGCTCCCGGCGGACGAACGATGTGTGCCCGGCCATGTACTCCCCGGCGCTGCGGCCCTCGAGGACCCGGGCCGCCCCGGCGAAGAACCGCAGCTGGTCGACCGCGGGCGGCAGCTCTTCGGATGCGGTCAGGGCCAGGGGCTTTCCGGTGTTCTCGCTCTCCACCGCGACGAACTCCTCGGCCCGCGCCTCCAGCGTGTCGGCGATCTTGAGCAGGGCCCGCTGACGCTCCGACGGCGTGCTCCGGCCCCAGCGCTCGAACGCGGTGGACGCGGCCGAATAGGCGGCATCCAGGTCCGCGGCGCCGGACACCGGCGCCGTGGCGTACGCCTCGCCGGTGGACGGGTTGATCACCTCGCTGCTGGCACCGTCGGCCGCGTCGGTGAACTCTCCGTTGACGAAGTTGCGCAGCGTGCGCAGTTGCGAACTCATGATCTCCCTCTCTCGGGCCGCGGTGGGCATCGTCGCCCGCCGCCGGCGGTGATCCCTCCAGCGTTCCGCACCTCAGCATTCACCGTCTCCCGGTCCTTTCACCAGTGGGGTGGGTCCGAGCTCCCGACACGCGAAGGATCGGCCGGCGCTCCGATCGCGACCCGGTTCTGCGGTAAGAAGGTGGCTCGACCCGGCGAACGTCGGACATGATGGACACGTGCCGCGGGCAACTCGCGCCCGGGCTGGACATCGCACCAACATCGCAGGAGGTAGCCATGGCCGAAGAGTCACATGAACCGCAGGCAGTAACCGAGGAAGAACACGTACCCGTGACGCCCAGCACCAAGGCGGCCTTCGCGGCGGCGCTGGAGCGCAAGAAGCAGACCGGGCAGGCGCGCGCTGCGCACCTGGACGCGCACGGAGGCGTCGGCGGGGCCACGTCCAGTCACAAGGCGACCAAGACCTTCCGCCGGAAGTCCGGGTCGGCCTGACCCGTGGCCGGCCGGCCCGACCGGTCGGCGCCGTCGGTCTCGTGCAACCGCCGTGAGTCTCTCGCGGCGGTTGTCCGGCGTCTGGGGTCGTGGCCCGGCGGGGCGCGGTACCGACCCTGACGGCCTCGGACCGAACCGGCGGGAAACGATGGGCAGTGGTGCCCATTGCCGGTGAGTGCCATCGGCCGTAGCGTCGCCCGCGTGGACCCATCACCCGTTTGTCGTCCCGTGTTGACCACTCTCGTGGATGGGTGCGCGCCGATAGTTCGATGTGCGAAACTCGTCCCGCGACCGTGCAAACACCTACACCCGGGGGGTCAGATGATGTCTTCGCGCCTCACCCACGCCCGCGGCGAAAGCGCGACCGACCTCTGATGATGCAGGTGGCATGGGGTGCTGCGACCGATTCGGGCCGTCGGCGGCCGGTCAACGAGGACGCTCTGCTGGCGGCCATGCCGATCTTCCTGGTGGCCGACGGGATGGGTGGGCACGCGGCCGGCGGCACGGCCAGCGCCATCGTCGTGGAGGAGTTCACCGCGCCGTCCGGCGCCAATAGCGTCACCCCCGAATGGGTGATGGACGCATTCGAACGGTCCCAGGCCCGCATTCGGCGTTCCTCCGCCGGCGGCACCACGGTGGCCGGCGTGGCCGCGGTCCAGCAGAACGGCACGCCGTACTGGCTGGTGTTCAACATCGGCGACTCGCGGATCTACCACTGCATCGACGGTGTCGTCACGCAGATCAGCGTTGACCACTCGGTGGTGCAGGAACTGGTCGATCTGGGGGAGGTCACCCTTGATCGGGCCCGGTTCCACCCGCAGCGGCACGTCATCACGCGGGCCGTCGGGGCCCCCGATGGCCCGCGCGCCGACTTCTGGTTGCTGCCCGGCGAACCGGGCGACCGTCTGATGATCTGCTCGGACGGCATCACGAGCGAGATCGACGCGGCCGCCATCGCCACGCTGACCAGGTCGGTCGACACCGACCCGCAGCAGGTGGCCGAATCGCTGGTCGAACTCGCGCTGCAGGCCGGCGGCCGGGACAACATCACGGTGGTGGTCGTGGACGTCATCGACGTGACCGCGGACGCGCCGGCGCCGATCGGCGACCGGTCGATGACCGCCTCGGCCGACCGCGATCACACCCTGCCCCGCCTCCCGGCGATCAGCCGGGTCGGTGACTCGACATGAGCGGGTACCGCTACCAACCCGGTTCCTCCCACCTCGTGGTGGGGCCGGGCGGTGGCGTGTTGACCTCCGACGGCCCGCTGGCGTTGCGGCTGTGGCCGTTGATCGGCCGCGGCTCGCCGATCGCCGCCCTGCTGGACGAGGCCCTGCGAGACGGCCTGGGCCGGCTGCCGGACCTGCTGTTGTTCGAGATCGACTCCGGTGGCGCCCGAGTGATCGTCCGCGGCAAGCGGTCGGTGCGGCTCCGGCTGGGTGACGGCGAGGACGTCCGGATCGACGGCGACGCCGTCCGCACCTGGAACGAGCAGGTGCTGGCGGTTCCGATCTCGCTCAGCACCGGGCCGGACGCCGACCACGGCCTGCCCCTCGTGGCCGGCGTCGTGCTGGCCGACGGCTTCGCATGGTCGGCCGGCGACGGATCCGACGCCGCCGGGATCGGACCGGCGCCCACCGACGCCGCCCCGGTGGCCCCGGTGTCGATCAACAAGCACGCGGCCGAGGACCCGGTGAGCCCGGCCGCCCTGGCCGCGGCGTTCGTGTCCGCCGCGGCCGCGGTCACACCGCTACCGGCCGGCTCGTCGGCATCGGACATCAGGCCGGAACCGGCCGACGTGGTGCCGACGCCCACGCCAACGCAAACCGTTGTCCCGGAATCGATCCCCTCGCCGTCCGGGCCGGCCGCATCGGCCCTCCCGGACACCCGCATCGAGCCTATCGACGACTCGTTCGAGCACCTTTTCGAGTCGACGGTGATGCGCAGTGTCGAAGATGCCGCCGTCCGCGCCGCCGACGAACCGGCATCAGGGCCGGGGAACGCCGAACCCCTCGTGACCGTCGGACCGGTTGTGCAGAACTCACAGCCCGAACGTCAGGGCGATCATGACGGCTCCACCATCATGGCGGGTCAGCTGGCCGCCGTCCTGGCCTCGACCGGCGATCCGGTCCCGGCGCCGGGGCCAGCTCGTTGCCCCACCCTGGTGCTGTCCACCGGCCAGAGCGTCGAGGTCGACCGGGGTGTGGTCATCGGCCGGCGCCCGCACATCGACCGGGTGTCCGGGGCCGAGATTCCCCACCTGGTGACGGTGCCCAGTCCGCAGCAGGACATCTCCCGGTCGCACGTGGCCGTGCGACCCAGTGGCGACGGTTTCCTGGCGATCGATCTCGGCTCGACGAACGGCAGCATCATCCGCCGGGCCGACGGCGCCGCGCAGGTCCTGCGGGAGGGCGCCGTGTCGGACCTGCAGTTCGGTGACGTGCTCGATCTCGGCGACGGTGTGACGGCCGTGCTGCGGGCGCCGTCATGATGAGACCGCCGGTCGCCCCGCCGGACATTCCGGGGCTGAGGGTCGGGCGACACCTGGGGGGCGGTGGTTTCGCCGACGTCTACCTCTACGAGCAGAGTGCGCTCGGCCGCAAGGTAGCCGTCAAGGTGTTGCGGGCCAATGCCTCCACCGAGGAGGTACGGCGGCAGTTCACCGCCGAGAGCCGGTTGATGGCGGCGCTGTCCGACCACATCAACATCGTCACCATCCATGACGCGGCCATCGCCGCCGACGGTCGTCCCTACCTGGTGATGGCCTACTGTCCCGGGCTCAACCTGGCCGACCGCTACAAGACGCAACAGATCCCGGTGGCCGAGGTGCTCTCCATCGGCGTGCAACTGGCGGGTGCCGTCGAGACCGCCCACCGGCAGGGCATCCTGCATCGAGACATCAAGCCGGCCAACGTCTTGACGGCACCAGGGGGCCGCCCGGCGTTGACCGACTTCGGCATCTCGGTGGCCATGGGTGCGATGCACGAGGAAGAGTCGGTCGGCCTGTCGATCCCGTGGTCGCCGCCGGAGATGCTCAGCGGCGCCCCGGCCGGTGATCATCGCGCCGACGTGTACTCACTGGCCGCGACGATCTTCACCCTGTTGGCCCGCCGCTCCCCGTTCGAACTGATCGGCCGATCGAACGAGCAGATCGACCTGATCACCCGCATCCAACGAATGCCGCTGACGCCCACCGGGCGGGCCGATGTGCCGCAGACCGTCGAAGCGGTGTTGGCCATCGGACTGAACAAGGATCCCGGCCGTCGGTACCAGAGCGCGCTCGAGCTCGCCCGGGCGCTGCAGCAGCTCGAGGCCGAGATGGGTGGATCGGTGACGCCGGTTGACATCTCGGCCGAGGACCCGGTCGCCGCCGTGGCCGAGTTGGCGCCGAAGGACGACGGCCGGACCCGGATCCGGCCGCTCGTCATCCAGGCCCAGCATCCGGCCACCGACCCGGCCGCGCCGCCGGTCGACCGAACCCGGATGCGGGGGCTCACCGGACCGACGGCCGCCGACCGACCACATCTGCGCCCGGCCGACCTGGCCCCACCGCCCCCGCCGGTGGACACCGAGGTCCGCCCGCCCGTCGGACCGATCCCGGTGGCCGTGCCGGTCGTCCGGCGTTCACGGATTCCCGTCCTGGTCGGTGTCGCGGTCCTGCTCGTGGTGCTGGGCGTCGTCGGCTTCGTGCTCGCCCAGCGGGGCACCAGCCCGGTGGCCGCACCGGAGTCCACCGCCCCGGCCACTCGTCCCAGCCTGGTGCAGGTGAGCCTGCCGTCGGCACCGACGAATCTGACGGGCAAGCCCGTCGGGCCCAACGTTCAATTCACCTGGGTGAATCCCGACCCGGTCACCGGCGACACCTTCCAGTGGCGGCGAACCGACCAGGATTCCGCGTCCGCCTCGTCCTGGACCGACACCACCAAACCGACGGCCGTCGTCGTCGGGGCCGGTCGGGCCTGCATCGAAGTGGTCGTTGTCCGGGCCAATTCGAGCCTGTCGAACGCAGCCACGGCCTGCGCCCCGAGGAATTGACATGGGTATCCAGGTGGAATTCTGCGGTGAATGGTTCACACCCGATCCGAGCCGGTCGTTCGACATCGGCCGCGAGGGAGCCCTGCAGATCGACGACAACCCTTATCTGCACCGCCGTTTCCTGGCCATCGAGTGCATCGACGACATGTGGTGGCTGGCCAATGTCGGTAGCCAGCTGTCGGCCACGGTCTCCGACAGCGCCGGGGCGCTGCAGGCCTGGCTGGCGCCCGGGGCCCGGCTACCGATGGTGTTCGCCGAGACCACGGTGCTCTTCACGGCCGGACCGACGACGTACGAGCTGAGCATCGTCAACGACACGGCCGCATTTGCGATGTCGGAGGTCGGCCGGTCCGAGACCGGTGAGACCACCATCGGTCCCGTCATGCTGACGCCCTCGCAGAAGCAGCTGATCGTGGCCCTGGCCGAGCCGTTGCTCCGCCGTGACGGCACCAGCGTCAGCTCCATCCCGTCCTCGCGGGAAGCCGCCGCCCGGCTGGGATGGGAACAGACGAAATTCAATCGGAAGTTGGACAACGTCTGCGACAAACTGGACCGACGGGGGGTGCGCGGACTCCGCGGCGGCGTCGGCCAGCTGGCCGTCAATCGCCGTGCCCGCCTGGTCGAGCACGCCGTCGCCACCCGATTGGTGGTCCCGGAGGATCTACGCCTGCTGGACCTTCTCGAGTGAGCGCCGCCTTCCGATCCGATCAACCGCGATCAGTACCGATGTACGGGGACCACAGATGATGAAAATGCCGAACGCATGGACCCGGGGGCAACGAGGTATCGCCATCGGCATTGTCGGCGCGCTGACCGTCACGACGGGAATCGCCTTCGCCCTGAATTCGCCCGGATATGCGCAGGCGAATGTCGATCTGTCCACCAGCACGGTCTGGACCACGAACAACACCGATTCTCTGGTCGGCCGCGTCAACATGCAGATCAAGCAATTGAACTCGTCGTTCAAATCCAACCCGAACTTCGACGTGCTGCAGGGTGACGGTCTGGTGTTCGCGGTCGACCGGACGAAGAACCAGATCAAGACGGTCGACCAGTCGACCGTCACCACCGGTGCCCAGATCGGCCTTCCGGCAAATGCCGACGTGGCCTACGGCGCGGGCATCCTGAGCATCATCGACCCGAGCAGCGGCAAGTGGTGGGCCGGGTCGTCCGACGCCCTCTCCGGCCTCGATCCGGCCACCGCACCGCCCGCGATGACCACCGCACCGAACGCGGTGGCCGTCGTCACCCAGTCCGGCCGGGCGTTCGCCGTCGCCCCCGGATCGAACAAGATTTTCACCATCGCCTTCAACCCCGACGGCACACCGATCGCCCCGGCCAAGAACGCGACCGGGACCACCGACGCAACGGGCGGGCCCACCCTCGCCGCGCCGTTGAGTGCTTCGGTTCCGTTCAAGGCCGGCATCGCCATCACCGCGGTCGGGGACACCCCGGTGGTGCTGGACCGCGCGGCCGGTCAGCTGTACGTGTCCGGCCACCGCGTCCCGGTGGCCGATGCCGCCGCCGCCGTCCTGCAGCAGAGCGGCCCGGCCGCCGACGCGGTCCTGGTCGAGACCAGAACCCAACTGCTGCAATACCCCCTGGACGGTGGGGCACCGACCGTCGTGTTCGGCGGCGGGAACGGCTCGGCCATCGCGCCGGTGCGGCTCGACGGCTGCGCCTGGGCGGCCTGGAACGGCCCGACCACTCTCGAGGCGTTGGCCTGCGACGGCGGTGCCGCGCAGTCGGTCACGTTGCCCGGCACCGGGAAACGGGATCCGGTGTTCCGGGTCAACGACGGCGCGATCGTGCTCAACGACCGGACCTCCGGGACGATCTGGGCCGTGGCGAAGACGATGACGGTCACCGTGATCGACAACTGGGAACAGGTCAAGCCGGAGAACCAGAGCGACACCACCGACAACACCGACGGCAGCAAGACGCAGTCGGAGGAAATCGCCGCCGCCCGAGCCGACTGCAGCAAGCAGGGTCCGGCGAAATCGACCGCAAAGGATGCGAAGTACCAGGTCCGGGCTGGGCGCGCGACCGTCCTGCCGGTGCTCGACTTCGTCAACGCCGGCGACTGCGCCGCCGTGGTCGTCGGCACTGTCTCCAAGTTGCCCACCACCGATGGGACCATCGACATCGTCAACGCCGGGCAGGCGCTCCAGGTCACGGTCCCGTCGGGGGTATCGGGGCGCCTTCCGTCGCTGACCTACTCGATCAGCGACGGGGTGAACCCGCCGGTGTCGGCCAGCCTGGTCATCACGGTGGTACCGGCCGGGCAGCCCGGCGACATCAAGAAGCAGCGCGATTCCTCGACCGAGGTCGAGATCAACGGCTCCGTCACCTACAACGTGTTGCCCGACTACTACTCGACCACCGGGGACGATCTGTACCTCACCGGGGCCAGCGCGACGAGCGCCGGCGACACCGTCGACTTCACCCCGGCCGGTCAGTTGACGTTCCACGACAAGGGTTCCTCGGGCACCGGCAATCACGAAGTGCTGTTCACGATCACCGATGGCGACGTCGTCAAGTCCGGGAAACTCACCGTCAACGTGCAGGCCGAAGGGACCGGCAAGCCGATCGCGTCGGCCGTGGTCGCGGCCTCCCTGGTCAATGTGCCGACAACCGTGAACCCGCTGAACAGCGTCCTGTCGCCCAGTCTGGATCCGCTGCGACTGACCAACGTGTCGAGCAAGTCAGGCGGGGCGAAGGCCACCGCGACCGTCAACTCCGACGACAACACGGTCACGCTCAGCGCCTCCGCCGCTGGGACGTACTACTTCGCCTACGCCGTGGCCGCGGGCAGTGGAAAGTCCACCGGTGTGCTGCGTTTCGACGTGACCGACCGGCCCGTGAAGCCGGCGCCCCCGGTCGCCACGGCCGACATCGTCTACCTCCCGGCCGGTGACTCGGTCCGCGTCGATCCGACGGCCAACGACCTCGATCCGAACGGATCCGGCCTGGCCGTTCAGCAGGTCGGGACCGACCCCTCGGGCAATCTCACGGTCACCGACACCGACATGCGCACGCTGCAGATCGCCGCACGAGGCGCACTGTCGAAGGCCACGTCCCTGACGTACTCGGTGTCGAACGGGGTGGCCACCGCGGCCGGGCAGATCCGGGTCATCCCGGTGGCCCCGCTCACCGATCCGCCGGCGCCGACGGCCAACCCGATCTCGCTCACCGTCCGCGCCGGTGACGCCATCACCCTGCCCGTGGACCGGTTCGCCAGCGACCCGCGCGGCCAGGCGCTGACCCCGACCATCGTCCCGGGAGCCAGCGGCACGACTCCGGGCGTGCTGTTCGCGGACTCCACCGGCGTCCGGTACCTGGCCCCGACCACGGCGCCGGCCGCACCGGTCAAGTTCAGCTACAGCGTCACCAACACCAGCGGCCAGACGTCCTCCGCCGCGGCGGTCACCCTCACGGTCACCGACCGCAACCCGGCGGTCGATTCCGCGCCCAACGCGCCGGCCACGGTCGTCAGCCGGGTGTTCACCGGCGAGACGACGACCGTCGCGCTGCCCCTGGACGGCATCGATCCGGACGGTGACTGGGTCACGGTGGCCAGCGTCGACGGCACCACCGGCAACCTCGGAACCGCCACCGTGGACGGTCTCGACGCGATCTCCTACACGGCGCTGGCCAAACCGGGTATCGACACCATCAACTACACGGTCACCGATCCCTACGGGAAGAAGACGCCCGGGACGGTGACGATGATCGTGGTCGGCACGCCGGACGTGGTGTCGCCGCCGGTGGCGCCGAACCTGGTGGCGTCGATGCGTCCGGGAAAGGCGGTCTCCATCCGACCGCTGGATTCCGGTGTCAGCGGGGAGAACGTCAAGCTGGCCACGCCCGCGATCGACCCGGTCGACGGCTGGCAGGCCGTCGGTGACGGCGACGCACTGGTCATCAGTGCCCCCGGAAAGACAAGTGGCATCGCCCCTTTCACCTACCACGTGGTCGACGATCGGGGCCTGACGGCGAGCGGGGTCATCACCGTCACCATCTCGGCCACCGCTCCATTGGTCCCACCGAAGGCCCAGGACGTGATCGTCACCCCGGCGATGGCGACCGACAAGGTCAACGCCGTGGTGAACGTCGCCGGGTCGATCCAGAACAACACCGGGAAGCACTCGGAACTGTCAGTCGGGCTGACGGCGGGCGAGCCGGCCACGGTCATCTCGGCGACGGTGATCCGGATCCCCCTCACCGCGAACCGGCAGGTGCTGGCCTACACCGTGACCGATGGCGACGGGCAGGTGGCGAAGGCATTCATCGTCGTCCCGCCCAAGACCGACCTGGTCGCCGTACCGCAACAGCAGCAGGACCAGCCTCTGGACCAGCCACCGACACCGAAGGCTCACATGCCGACGCTCACGGTCGACGCCGGCGCGACCGTCACCGGGAAGATTGCCGACTACGTCGACGTGCCGGCCGGCAAGACCGCCCAGATCCCGGCCCGGTCGCCGATGTCGGCCACGCAGGGAGTCGGACACCTCCTCGACGCGGGCACATTCAGCTACACCGCGGCCAAGACAGGGGCCGGCCGGGACGCCCTCAGCCTGACCGCCTCGGTTGGCGGATCACCGTCCATCCGGATCGGCGTCCCGATCATCATCATTCCGGCTACCCCGGTGCTGAACAACACCAACCTCGACGTCGAGGTCGGGCAATCGGGCACGGTCAATCTGGCCAGCCTGGTCAGCCCGACCAACTACCCGGGTGTGGCCGGACTCCGGTACACCGCAGGCAGCCCCGGGAACGGATTCACCGCCACCCGGAACGGCACCACGGTGACGGTCGCGGTCGCGGGCTCGGTGCCCAAGGGCGCAACCGCTCGCGTCCCGATCAGCGTCACCGATGTCAAGGGAGCCACCGTCGCGGCCGGCATCAACGTGACGGCCACCGGAACCACCAAGCCGCTGCCGACGGTGAGCGACGCCAGCCAGATCGGAAAGCCCGGTGTGACCAGCACGTTCGACGTGCTCGCCGGCAGCACCGACCCGTTCGGTGCCGGCCTGACGGTACAGCCGGATCCGACTGTGCTGCAGGGCAAAGGGACGGTCAGCGTCTCCGGTTCGTCGGTCAGGGTCACTCCGGCCGCCGGCCAGATCGGCGACATGGTCGTGCAGTTCACCGTGGCCGACGGCACGAAGGATCAGGCTCGCTACGCGTCCGGGAAGCTCACCCTCACGGTCAAGGACAAGCCACACGCGCCCGGGCAGCCCGTTCCGGTCCCGAACTCGGCGACCGCCAGCTCGGTGACCCTGACCTGGCAGTGGCAACAGAACTGGGCCAACGGCGGCACCGTGCGGCCGTTCGTGGTCAGCGCTCCCGGCCTGGACAGCACCACCTGCCCGACCAACAGCTGTCAGATCAGCCGCCTGACTCCGGGGCGTCAGTACGTCTTCACCGTCACCGCGACCAACGAGGACGGCTCGGCCCAGTCCCCGAGATCGGCCCCGATCACGCCGGACGCCGCTCCGCCGGCTCCGTCCGCCCCGGTTGTGACCTTGAGCGCGGACCGGCAGCTCACCGTCACCTGGAACATCGGCAAGGACGACAAGTCCTACAGCCCGGTCACTTCCGCCGTCCTGACCGAAGTGGTCAACGGGACCGACGGCAAGACGACCGCCGTGCCGTCCTCGGGTCGCGGAAGTCAGGACTTCTCCGGTCTGGACATCGGCAACGCGTATTCCTTCTATCTGACGGTCACCAACAAGAAGGGGTCCGCGCAGTCGGCGCCGAGCGCTCCGCAGCACCCGAACACGACCCCCGGGCCGGCCACCGCGGTCAGCATCGCCTTCGACCCCGGGAGCCATGCGGCGACCGTTTCCTGGTCGCCTCCGGCCGCGAACTCACTGCGGCCGACCGTCCAGAGCTACGTGATCACCTACACGGACAACGGATCGTCCCGCACGTTGCCGGTGTCGTCCGGGTCGGCCACCAGCGCCGAACTGCCCTCGCCGGTGGACGGTCATCGCTATGCGGTGTCGAACATCGTGGCGCACAACAAGTTCGGCGACGGCGACCCGTCGTCCGGTTCGTCCGGGTCGGTCACCGCGTTCACCACCCCGACCCCGGTCACCTCGTTGACCGCCACCGCCACCGGCGCCGACCACTCGGTGCAACTGTCGAACGTCCAGGGCGGCGCGTCCAGCGGCCGGACGGGATCGGACTTCTACTCCACCGACAACGGCGGGAGCTGGAAGCAGTTCTCGCCCGGCGACACCGTCACCACCGATTCCGGCGGGGGTACCCTGGCCAACGGTCAGCAGTACACCTTCACCGCGCGGGTCTGCTATCCGGACGAAAGTCCTTACACCACAGCGCAATTGTGCGGCAAGAGTGCGAGCGCGACGGCGACGCCGTACGGCCCGGTCGGGGCGCCGGTGAACGTCCGGCAAACCGACAACAGCCTGACCCAGATCCGGTTCAACTGGAGCGCGCCGGCCGACAACGGCCGCTCCCCGATGACGACCAAGTACAGCGTTGACGGTGGTGCGTTCGTCAACTTCGGCGCGGGCGACGCGTCGGTGGTCGTCGGCAACTGGGGTTGTGGGACGCAGCACACGATCAACGTGCAGGGCTTCGATTCCGAGGGTCACGCGGGCCCGCAATCCGGCGCGGTGGCCGGCTCGACGTCCGCCTGCCCGGCCCCGGCCGCGCCGACCGGGCTGACCAAGACCAGCAGCGGGCAGAACTCGATCAGGTTCTCCTGGAACGCACCGCCCAGCAATGGCAAGGGCCCATTGACGAATCAGTATCGGGTGAACAGCGGTGGTTTCGTCGATGCCGGCACGGGCGCGAACCCCAGTGCGACGGCGGGCGGACTGAACTGCGGGACCAGCTACAACATCGATGTCCGGGCGGTCGACACCACCGGTCTGGCCGGGCCGGTGACGTCGAAGAACATGTCGACGGACGCGTGTCCGGCCAGCCCGGTCGTGGACTTCACCAAGGCGACTCACTACAACACGAGTACCTGCTGGGATCCCTCGTGCTACAGCGTGCGCATCACGGTGGCGAATTTCACCGGTGTCTCATCGGTGGCGTGCACCAACAACCAGGTCGATCGCACCACCACCATCAACCTGACCGGCGGGGCCGGAAGTGCCGAGAGCACCTGGTATTTCGGGTACCCCAGCAAGACCATGACCATCACCTGCAGCGGGGGCGGCAAGACGGCGTCCGTCTCCAAAGTGTGGAATTCCGGCAGTACGCCCCCGAGTTGATCAACGAGAGAGTGAGCACCTTCATGACGATGACCCCCGAACACGCACAGTGGTTTGCCGAGACTTTCTCCAAGCTGGTCGCCAACGTCGGCCAGGTGGTGCTGGGCAAACCGCGCACCATCGGGCTGGCCTTCACGTGCCTGTTGTCCGAGGGTCACATGCTGCTCGAGGATTTCCCCGGCACCGGGAAGACGTCTCTGGCCCGTGCCCTCGCCCAGACCGTGCAGGGGACGACCAACCGGATCCAGTTCACCCCGGATCTGCTGCCCAGCGACGTCACCGGAGTGACGATCTACGACCAGCAGACCGGGCACTTCCAGTTCCACCAGGGCCCGATCTTCGCGTCGATCGTGCTGGCCGACGAGATCAACCGGGCCTCGCCCAAGACCCAGTCGGCGCTGTTGGAGGTGATGGAGGAATCCAAGGTCACCGTCGACGGCGAGACCCACGAGGTCGGGTATCCGTTCATGGTGATCGCCACCCAGAACCCGATCGAACAGGCCGGAACCTACCGGCTGCCCGAGGCGCAGCTGGACCGGTTCCTGATGAAAGCGTCGCTGGGCTACCCCGACCACGCGTCGACGGTGGAGATCCTGGGCGCGATCGGCACCCGGAGCCGGCCGAAGGTGGTGGCGCCGCTGATCACCAGCGCGGCGGTGATCGACATGATCGAGCTCGCCTCCACCGTGCACGTCGATCCCTCGGTGCTGGAGTACGTTTCGCACATCGCCGAGGCCACCCGCCTCGCGCCCGAGACGACGCTCGGGGTCTCGGTCCGCGGATGCCTGGCCCTCGTGCGGGCGGCGAAGACCTGGGCCGCCGCCAACGGGCGCCACTTCGTCGTGCCGGACGACATCAAGGCTCTGGCCGAACCCGTCCTGGCCCATCGGATCCTGCTCGACCCGGAGGCCGAATTCGCCGGGGCGAGCGTCCCGGCCGTCCTGAGCCGCATCATCACCGAGATCGCCCCGCCGCAGCGCCGGGCGTGAAGCCCGGCCCGTCGTCCGATCTCGCCATCCACAGGAGTCACCCGTGAGTCTTCTCGCCCCCCGTCCGGCCGCACCCGGGACCGGACCGACCGCTGGTGGCCGGCGCCCGCAGGCCGGCCTCGGGCGAGGGTTACGGGTCGTCACCCCGATCGGGTGGACCGCGGTGGGCGCCGCCGTGGTGTTCTTCGCCGCCTCGAGATGGACCGGCTGGCCGGAACTCTCGGTGGTGGCGGTGGCCCTGGCCGCTGCGCTGGTGGTCGCGTCCGTGTTCGTCGTCGGCCGGTCGCGGTACCGGGTCGTTCTCGACCTGCGCAGCGAGCGGGTCGTCGTCGGTGAGCCGGCCACCGGCCGGATGCTGGTGAGCAACACCTCCGGCTCCCGCCTGCTGCCGGTGCGGATGGAACTGCCGGTCGGGGCGGCGATCCCGTCCATCTCGATCCCGTCGCTGGCCAAGGACGCGGTGCACGAGGAACTGTTCGTCATCCCGACCGCGCGGCGGGGGGTGATCGTGGTCGGCCCGGCGCGATCGGTCCGTGGGGATGCCTTCGGCCTGTTCCGCCGGTCGGTCCGGTGGACCGAACCGGAACTGCTGTACGTGCATCCGCGGACCGTCCCGCTCGAGGGCACCAGCCCGGGGTTCATCCAGGATCTCGAGGGTGAGGCGACCAAGGAACTGTCGAACAACGACGTGTCGTTCCACGCCCTGCGCGGTTACGTTCCGGGTGACGACCGGCGGTACATCCACTGGAAGACGACGGCGCGGACCGGCGTGGTGATGGTGCGTCAGTTCGAGGAGACCAGACGGTCCCACCTGGCCGTCGCCCTCTCGGTGCGGATGCAGGACTACGGCAGCGAAGCCGAATTCGAGATCGCCGTCGCATCGGCCGCCTCGCTGGGCGTGCAGGCCTTCCGCGAGGAACGGGCGGTGTCGGTCGTCCCGGGCGACCGGCCGCTCCGAGCCGCCACCGCCCGCCGACTGCTTGACGGGATCGCCGGAGTCGAATGGTCCGACACCACCGACGGGGTGGCCACGGCGGCCAGGAACACGGCGGCCACGGTGCCTGACGTGTCGGTCGCGATCGTCCTCTGCGGGAGCGAGCCGACGGTGGCGCAGATCCGTTCCGCGGCCACGGCTTTCCCGGTCGGCGTGCGCGTGGTCGCGGTCCGGGTGGAACGAGGCGCGCCGATCGCGGTCCGACGCGTCGGCTCCCTTCCCGTCCTGACCATCGGCGCCCTCGACGACCTGGCCCGCGCCCTCCGGGCGGTGCGCGCATGACGGCATACGTCGCCGGCCGGCCGGCGACCCGGAGCGGCCGGCGCGCATCGGCCACGCTCGTTCTCGCCGTGGGGATCGCCGCTCTGGTGGTGGCCGGCTCCCTGGCCCTGCAACCGGCCTACGGCGGGCAACGCTGGCTGGTCGCCGCGGTGGGCGGCGCGGCGACCGGCGCCCTGGTGGCCTGGGGTGCAGCAAGGCTCGCTCTGCCGTGGTTCTTCTCGGTGCTGGGGCTGGTGGTGGCCTACCTTCTCTTCGGAGCTGCCCTGGCCACTCCGAGCGTCGCGGCGGGAGGGATCGCGCCCACCCTGGAATCGACCCGGCTGCTGGTCCTGGGAGTCGTCACGTCGTGGCGGCAGGCACTCACGGTCGCCGTCCCGGTCGGCTCGTCGGGGGCGCTGCTGGTGCCGGTCTTCCTGTCTACCCTGGTGCTGAGTCACGTCGGCGCCACCATCGCCGTCCGGACCCGCCGGCCGCTGTTCGCGTTGCTGGCGCCGACCGTCATGCTGGCGGTCGCGGCGTTGATGGGCACCTCGGATTCCCACCTGCCGCTGGTCTCCGGCGGCGTGCTGGCCGTCGGCGGACTGATCCTGGCCTCGGCGGTCGGCGTGGGGGACGCCCGGCTGAACCTCCGCAAACCGGTGTCCGGAATCCTGGTGCTGGCGGCCGCCGTCGCCGCGGTGCTGTTCGCGGGCGGACCCACGGCGCCCGGGAGTCCCCGGGTGGCGCTGCGGACCTACGTCAATCCGCCGTTCGACCCGCAGACCTACCCGAGCCCGCTGTCCGGGTTCCGCAACTACGTCGGATCCGACGAGGCGAAGAAGGTCAAGCTGTTCAGCATCAGCGGACTGCCGGACGACGTCGACGTCCGGCTGGCCGCGCTGGACTCCTACGACGGCGTTGCGTTCGGCGTCACCTCCGACACCGGAGCGTTCGCCCGGGTCGGGGACAAGATCGCCGAATCGGTGACCGGAACACAGGTCTCGGCCCACCTGACCGTCCAAGGCTATCAGGGCGTGTATCTGCCGACCGCCGGCCATCTGACCGGGATCGAGTTCTCCGGCGATCGGGCGGCCACCCTCACCGAGGCCTTCCGGTACGCCACCGGCAGTGCGGTCGGTGTCGAGCCCGATGGTCTGCGGCCCGGTGACACCTACGATTTCACCGCCCTCGTGCCGGCCGATCCGACCGACGGCCAGATGGCCTCGGCAGCTGTGGACAACTCCACCGGGATCGTCGCGCCGGCGAAGATCCCGGACGCGGCCCGGACCGCCGCGACCAAGTACACCGGTGCGGTGGACGGCGCCTACGCGAAGGCCAAGGCCATGGCCGACGGTCTCAAGGCGGCCGGGCACCTCAGCCACGGGTCGAAGACCGAAACGCGGCAATCGCCCTCCGGACACGGCATCGACCGGCTCACGCGACTGCTGACCGACCCGCAGATGATCGGTGATCAGGAGCAGTTCGCCCCGGCCCTGTCGATGATGCTGTGGTCCCAGGGCATCCCGAACCGGGTCGTCATGGGATTCGCCACCGGAAAGCACGGAACCGCGCCGGTCACGGTGACCGGAGGGGATGTCACCGCCTGGGTCGAGGTGCCGTTCGCCGGGGTCGGCTGGGTGTCGTTCGACCCGACCCCGGACCAGAACTCACAGGCGCCGCAACCGATACCTCGGCAATCGGCGCCCAAACCCCAGGTGGTCCAGCCGCCGCCGCCACCCCCGCCGCCCGGTCAGGCCAAGACGTCCGAGGTCGATCAGAGCCAGTCCAGCGACAAGAACCCCGACGACAACAAGAAGAACGACCCTCCGCCGCCCGGCAGCGCCGCTTCCGGATTCTGGTGGGCCATCGGCCTCGGGGCCGGCGGCCTGATGCTGCTGATCGCGGCGGGAGTGGCCCTGATCCTGTGGCTCAAGGCCCGCCGCCGTGCTCGGCGCCGGAACGCCCCTGCGCCCCCGGACCGCATATCCGGCGGGTGGAACCAGGTGCTGGACGAGGCGACCGATTTCGGCTGGGCCGTGCCGGACAGACGCACCCGCTCGGAAGCCGCTGCCGACCTTGACGAACGATTCGCCACCGGCACCGTCCTGCTGGCCCGGGAGGCCGACGCGAGAGTGTTCGGGCCGGATGCCGTCGACGACGAGCAGGCCGCCCGGTTCTGGACCGAGGTCGACGCGGCCCTGCTCGGCCTGCAGACCGGACACGGTAGGTGGCGGCGCCTGCGGGCCCGGGTCTCCATCGCGTCCCTACGCCGAGAAGACGGGCGCCGATAGATGAAGCTCAAGTTCACGCTGGTACGACCGGGGGGCCAGACGGTGGATCTGGTCGCGACGGTGGACGCCACCGTGTCCGTCGGCGACCTGGCCTCGGCAGTCGAGCGCTGCGACCCGGTGCGCCAGGCCCAGGGCGCACGCGCCCCGCGGCTATCGGTGTCCGCCATTCGATCCGGCGAGGCATCGGCCCGCGGCACGGCCGGCGACGGGCCGGTACTGACCCTGCGGGTGCACGCGGGCGGCCCGCAAGGGCCCACATCCGTGCTGGCCGCCGGCATCCCGTTGGCCACCAGCGGACTTCGGTCCGGCTCGTTCGTCTCGTTGGCGGCGGTCACCGAGCAGTGGCACGCGCCGGGCGCGAACGGAGGCCCCTCGGCGGCCACCCTCACCGTCCTGACCGGGCCGGAGGCCGGGCGGACGATCCCGCTGCGCGAGGGCACCTGCTTCCTGGGCCGGGCCCCGGCCTGCGACATCCGGCTGACCGATCCGCTGGTCTCCAAGCGTCACGCGCGGATCACCATCGGCGACACCGCGGAGATCATCGACCTGGGCTCGGCCAACGGTCTGGTGATCGGGGGAGTGGCCGTGCCCAGGGCGGTGCTGCGGCCGCAGGATCGGGTGATCGTCGGTGACACCGCTATCGGGATCACCCTGCACCGGACGTCCGCGTCGTCGCCGACGGCGACGGCCGACGTCGATTTCAACCGCTCGCCCCGGCTCGACCCCACCTACGCCGGGCTCCGGTTCGAGGCCCCAGAGGCCCCGGAGCGCCCGCCCCGGGCCCGGTTGCCCATCCTGGCCATGCTGGCTCCGCTGATCATGGGAGCGGCGCTGTTCGCGTTCACCCGCAGCGCCCTGTCCGTCCTGTTCGTCGCCCTGTCGCCGATCTTGGTCATCGGGTCCTACCTGGACGAGCGATTGCAGAGCAGGCGGAACCTCCGCGAGGCCACCGCGGTGTTCGAGGAGGCGCTCCGCGCGCTCCGGATCGACCTGCGGCAGGCGCTCGCACTGGAACAGGTCGGGCGGCTGGCCGAGGCACCGTCGACCACGGACTCGGTCGATGCCATTCACCGCCAGACCGCGTTGCTGTGGACCCGTCGCGGCGAGCACGACCGGTTCCTGACGGCCCGGCTCGGTACCGGCACCCTGCCCAGCCGGCACACGGTGGTGCTGCCGTCGCGGGCGCGGGCCAAAGCCGAACACTGGCACATGCTCACCGAGCTGCAGTCCGAAGTGGCTCTGGTGCACGGGGTTCCGGTCGTCGTGGAACTGCCGGCGTGCGGCGGCCTCGGGATCGCCGGTCCTCGGTCGGCCGCCGTCGGTGTGGCCCGCGGCGTGCTGCTGCAGTTCGCCGCATTGCACTCGCCGGCCGATCTGACCGTCGCCGCCGTCACCTCGAGCGACAGCGGCCGTGATTGGGATGCGTTGAAGTGGCTGCCGCACAACGGTTCTGCGTACTCGCCACTGTCGATCGGGCATCTGGCCGACGAGACCGGGGCCGGCACCCGGCTGATCGCCGAGATCGAGCAGCTGATCGTCGATCGCAGCTCCGTCAAGCGTGATCCCCGGAAGCGGATGATGCCGGCCCTGTTGGTCCTGGTCGAGGACGACGCCCCGGTCGAACGGCACCGGCTGGTCGGCATCGCCGAGAACGGCCCGGAGCAAGGGATCCACGTGCTGTGGGTGGCCGCGTCGCAGGAGCGGCTGCCGGCGGCCTGCCGGACCTACGTGACCGTGGACCCGGGAACGGGCGAGGTGACGGCGGGGTTCGTCACCACGGCGTTCGGTGTCGCCCCGGTCGTGTGCGAGACGGTCGACCAGCAGGCGGCCATGCTGGCCGCCCGGGCGCTGGCCCCGGTCGCCGACGCCGGAGCGGGGATCGCCGACGAGTCGGATCTGCCCCGCTCGATCTCGTTCCTGACGCTGATCGGGACGGACCTGGCCCAGGACCCGGCCAGTGTCCTGGAGCGGTGGCACGAGTCCGAGTCAGTCATCGACCGGGCGGCGGCAGCGCCGGTGCCGCGGAAGACGACCAGCCTGCGGGCCGTCGTCGGTCAGGCCGCCGGCGAGCCGCTCGCCCTCGACCTGCGGACCCAGGGCCCGCATGCCCTGGTCGGCGGTACCACCGGGGCCGGCAAGAGCGAGTTCCTGCAGTCGTGGGTGCTCGGCATGGCCGCGGGGTATTCGCCCGACACGCTGACCTTCCTGTTCGTCGACTACAAGGGTGGTGCCGCGTTCGCCGACTGCGTCCACCTGCCGCACACCGTCGGCCTGGTCACCGATCTCTCGCCGCACCTGGTCCGCCGGGCGCTGGCCTCCCTGAACGCGGAGCTGCGCCACCGGGAACACATCCTCAACGCCAAGAAGGCCAAGGACCTGCTCGAACTGCAACGGCGCGGCGACCCGGAGGCGCCGCCCAGCCTGGTGATCGTGGTGGACGAGTTCGCCGCGCTGGTGCAGGAGGTGCCGGAATTCGTCGACGGGGTGGTGAACATCGCGCAGCGCGGCCGTTCCCTCGGTCTGCATCTGATCCTGGCCACCCAACGGCCGGCCGGTGTCATCAAGGACAACCTGCGGGCGAACACCAACCTGCGGATCGCCCTGCGGATGGCCGACGAGAACGACTCGACGGATGTCCTGGGGGTGCCGTTGGCCGCGGGCTTCTCGCCGGACATCCCCGGACGCGGTGCGGCCAAGACCGGGCCGGGCCGGATCGCCGGCTTCCAGACCGGCTACGTCGGCGGGTGGTCGCAGCGTGACGCGCCCGCGGCGCAGGTCAGTGTGGGGGAGCTGGCCTTCGGGCCGGGGCGGCCGTGGGACGAGCCGCAGGTCGAAGATCGCGGTGCCGACGTCGATCTCGGCCCGACCGACATCGTCCGGCTGGTCGCCACCATCTCCCAGGCCGCCGGCCGGGCCGAGATCCCGGCGCCGCGTAAGCCCTGGCTGCCGGACATGGCGCCGACCTACGACCTGCAGTTCTTGGGCCAGCGGCGAGATCGCGAACTGGCCTTGGGGGTGATCGACGATCCGAACGCCCAGCAGCAGCGGACGGCGTACTTCTACCCGGACCTTGACGGCAACATGGCTGTCTACGGCACCGGCGGCTCCGGGAAGTCCACGCTGCTGCGCACCGTCGCGCTGGCCGCCGGGATCACCCCCCGATCCGGGCCGTGCCAGGTCTACGGGCTCGACTTCGGCTCGTCGGGGCTGCGCATGCTCGAAACGCTGCCCCACGTCGGCAGCATCATCTCCGGCGACGACGACGAGCGGATCAACCGACTGATGCGCTGGCTGAAGACGGTGCTGGACGAGCGGGCCGGTCGGTACGCCGCAGTCCGGGCGGGCAGCATCACCGAGTACCGCGACATCAGCGGCCACCACGACGAGCCGCGGATCCTGTTGCTGGTCGACGGTATCGCCAATTTCCGGCAGCAGTACGAAAGTCACGCCGTCGCGTCGATCTTCGCCATGTTCACCCAGATCGCCGCCGACGGCCGTCCGGTCGGCGTCCACGTGGTGGTGACCGCGGACCGGGCGGCGTCGATCCCCAGCTCGCTCCGGGCCGCGATCCAGCGGACGGCCGTGCTCCGTCTGGCCGACGACAGCGACTACAACTTCCTGGGCGTGCCGGCCGACGCCATGGACGGCAATTCCCCGCCCGGGCGGGGCGTCCTGGACGGTCTCGACCTGCAGGTGGCGGTGCTCGGCGGCAGCCCCAACCTGGCCGTGCAGTCCAAGGCGGTCGATGATCTGGCCCGGACCCTGCGGGCACGTGGGGTGGTCGACGCGCCGGCCATCGGGCGCCTGCCGAACCGCGTGTTGCTGGCCGAGCTACCGCCGGGCACATCCGGGGTGCCGATCGGGATCGCCGGAAACACCTTGGCCCCCATCGAATTCGAGCCCGAGGGCTATTGGGTTCTGGCCGGCCCGCCCGGGTCCGGTACGCCCGACGTGCTGGTCGGTCTGGCGGCGGCCATCGCCCGGGACCGGCCCGGCATCCAGCGCCTGCTGGTGTCCGGCCGGAAGTCCGCGGTCGAACCGTCGCTGCCCTGGACGGCGATCCTACGGACCGACGACGACCTCGAGCGCTGGACGGCCGCGGTGGCCGCCGCGGCCGCGACGACGGTGCTGTTCGTCGAGGACGTGGCCGGGCTGGTTGGCACGGCGATGGAGCAGGCCGTGTTCAACCTGGCCCAGGCCCTCGGCCGGGCGGGTGGAGGGGTCATCGCCGAGTCCGAGACCGGCACCTGGTCGCAGTACAGCGACCTGCTCAAGCTGCTGCGCGGACAGCGGAAGGGGTTCCTGGTCCAGCCGGACCAGGCTGACGGGGACAACCTGCTGCGCACCGACCTGCCCCGCGGTCAACGCAAAGATTTCGCCGTCTGCGGCGGGGCGTTCGTGCTCAACGGGTCCGTTACCAAGGTGCAGTTCGTCGAGGCCAGCTGACCGCCCGTCAGGGGAGAACGGGATGGGTAGTGCTGCCCATTGCCGGTTCCGACCAGATCCCATAACTTTGGTCTCACCTCCCGCCGGGGGGTGGGGAATCAAAAAGACGCTGAAAAGGAGCATTCATCATGTCGCTCGTCGGAATGGATGTTGATGTCGTCAAGGGGATCGGCAAGGATCTGGGGACCCAGGCCCAGGCGATCCAGACGTCGATCAACGCGATCAACAAGTTGCTGGACAACGCGAAGCAGAACTGGAAGGGCAAGGATTCCGACCACTTCGAGCAGCTCTGGCACGGGCAGTACCAGGGCCAGATGCGCAAGATCCAGTCCGACATCGAGGATCTGGGCAAGGCCGCCATCAAGAACGCCGGTGAGCAGGAGCGCACGTCCGGTTCCTACTGACCGGCAGGCATGGGTAGTTGTGCCCATTGCCCCATCACGAATTGCGAATTACATTTCGATCATCGTCTGGATCGGGGCGGCGAAACGTCAGCCCCAAAGCCTGAACTCTGCTCTTGAAAGGAGCATTCATCATGTCGCTCGTCGGAATGGATGTTGATGTCGTCAAGGGGATCGGCAAGGATCTGGGGACCCAGGCCCAGGCGATCCAGACGTCGATCAACGCGATCAACAAGTTGCTGGACAACGCGAAGCAGAACTGGAAGGGCAAGGATTCCGACCACTTCGAGCAGCTCTGGCACGGGCAGTACCAGGGCCAGCTGCGCAAGATCCAGTCCGACATCGAGGATCTGGGCAAGGCCGCCATCAAGAACGCCGGTGAGCAGGAGCGCACCTCCAACTCCTACTGATCGCCGGTCGGTAGGTCCTCGGGCAAGAAAGGATGGCGGTGACGATGGCATTCGTCGGGATGGACCTGCAGGTGATCCGGCAGGTCGGGCGTGATCTGCAGACTCAGTCGCTGAATCTGCGCGGCGTCGTCACCACCGTCGATCGGACGGCCGGACGGGCGCGACAATCCTGGCACGGCCAGGATTCCGACCATTTCACGCAGCTGTGGACCGGTCAGTACCGGGCGATCATCGACGCGCTGGCCAAGGAGATCGACGAACTGGGGGCCAAGGCCCTCGGCAACGCCGACGCCCAGGACGCCACGAGCTCGTCGTACGACGGGAACGCCTCGGGTGTCAGCTCGGCCGGGTTGACCACGGCCGGGACCGGGACGGTGACGGATGGAAACGGCCATCCCAGCTACGTCCAGGTCAGCGGCCAGGGCAGCTACGGTCCGCTGGACTACCGAGGCACGGCCGGCGCCGGCGCCCAGGCCGACGCCCACGCCTCCGGCTCGATGGACGGCAACACCATGTCCGGCTCGGCCGACGCCAGCGCCAGGGCCGGTGCCTGGGCTTCCGGTGACGCATCCCTGCACGCCGGACCCCTGAACGGCACCGCGCACGGCGACGCGTTCGCCGGCGCCCAGGCCAATGCCGACGCGTCCGGCCGCATCGGTCCGGACGGCGCCACCGGCCAGGCCCACGCCGGCGCCTTCGCCGGTGCCCAGGCCAACGCCGACGGCAACCTGTCCCTGGGGCCGGTCGGTGTCTCCGGCACGGCGAACGCCATGGCCGGCGCCTCGGCGACCGGATCGGTCAACGGCACGATCAGTGCCACACAGGTCACCGGCGGCTTCAGCGGTGATGCCTTCGCCGGCGCCCGGGCCAGTGCGGGCTACACGACGTCGGTCCTGGGGATGAACAGCTCGACCACAGCATCGGCGTGGGCCGGCATCGGCGCCAAGGCGTCCGGTGACCTGGCTATCGGCTACGACGACGTGCATCTCGGCTTCGATGTGGGAGCCGGACTGGGGCTCGGTGCCGAGGTCGGCTTCGACGTCGACTTCAGTCCGAAGGACATGGTCAACGGCATCTCCGACACCGTCGGTGGCATCGCCAGCGTCGGCGACAGCGTCGTCCACGACATCAGCAGCTGGTTCTAGAGATCAGTCCGCAACGAACGAAAGGCCATGGTCATGTCGAACTCGACCATCAGATTCCCGAGTGAGGATTTCCCGGCACTGCCGGCGGTGTCCCTTGTGCTGCCTGAGGAATGGTCGGGCGTGGTGGTGCCGGCGACGGTGCTCGCCGCACACCGGCGCGTCGACGAAGGGCAGTTCGTCTCCAACGTGATCGTGCGTACCCAGCGGGTGGAGAACACCGTGGATCTCCAGACGGCCGCCGCCATCGTGGATGAGGGCGTGGCGTCCCTGGCCGACGTCCAGGACATCGGGCGGGCGATCATCGAGACCGCCGGGCGGAACGGCTACGCCCGGGAATTCGCCTTCCGTCATGCCGAGGCCGGAACCCTGGCCCAGTCCTGGCGCATCTTCGTGGTCGAACACGACGGTGTCACCGACCTGGTCGAGCTGGTCGGTACGGTCTCACCGGCCCGCACCCTGGACCTGGCCGAGATCCGATCGATCATGGACACGGCGCTGATCGGCGACCGGCAACCGGCCGTCCGGTCCTGACGTGGGCACCGCCCGGACGTCGGCGGGCCGGGCGGCGCCCACGTCGGACCGGATCAGGTGGTTGACGTGACCGCGGCGATCTGTGGCGGCTGCGGTTCGGCGCCGCCGGTGGGGAGCTTGTTCTGCCCGCGTTGCGGTCGCGCGGCCGGTCCCCAGCGGTCGACGCCGGCCGTACGCCCCCTGCCGGTCGTCGGGATGGTGGGCGTCGACGCGGGCACCAGCCCCTGCCTTCCCTCGTCCCACCCCCGGCACGGGGCGGCTCCTCCGGAGCGGCCGCGTTCGCCCTACGGGATCGCGCTGCTCATCGACCTCGGGCCGCCCGTCGTCGTTGGTTCCCTGGCCGGCTGGGGTCGCTGGAGCGGCCGCCTCGGCGGTCCCCTGGTGCTCTGGCTGTCGGTCGTCGCCGGGTTGTACCTGCTGGTGTGGGTGGGCCTGCTGACGCGCGGCACCAGTCTCGGCCGGGCCCTCACCGGCACGTCACGCCGGATGCAGGAGGCGCGCCGTCGCGCCGCCGGGCAGGTCCCGGCGGTTCGGCCGGTTCCGATGGTTCGTCCGGTTCCGGTGGCGGTGTCAGCGGTCATCGCCCCCGCCGTGAGGCCGGCGCCGCCCCGGCCGGGGTTGGTTGGCCACCCGATCGCTCCCGCCTGGGCGGTCACCCTTGACGACGGACGGGCGGTTCCGCTGGCCGGACCGTCGGTCTTCGGTCGCGATCCGTCGCGTCGGCCCGGGGAGGGCGACGTTGCGCTGGTGGTCCTCCCGGGACGAGACACGCACCGTTTCCAAGACGCATGTCAGACTGGAGCCGGCCGGAGACGTCATGTTGGTCACCGATCGCCACTCCACCAACGGAGTGGTGGTGATCACCGCCGGCATCGCCACCCGGTGTCGGGCCGGAGAACCGATGGTCGCCGGGCCCGGGTCGGTGGTGCGGTTCGGAGATCGGGAGATGCAGGTGCGCAGGGGATGACGTTCGTGCTGTTCGGCCAGATCACCGTCCTGGGTGAGGTGATGGCTGGGCGGCCACCGGGCGCCGAACAGCCGCTGGTCGATCCGGCCGGCCGACTGGTCATGCGCCCGGGCGACGGAGAGCAACCCGACCCGACGGATCTGCTGAGTGTGGCCGCCGGCGAGCTCGAACACCCGGACGACCAGGGCCGGGTCGTGTTCAACAGCGTCGGACTGCAGACCGTGATCACCCGGACGGCGAGCCGCCTTGGGTTGCTGGCCCACAGCGAAGCCGCCGGACAGTGGGCCGGAGAGATCCTGTTCCCCTGGATCACCGACCTCCTGGTCCGGCCCCGGGCCGGCCGGCGAGACCCGGGTGACATCCGGATTCTCTTCCTGGACCCCAACCTCCCGGCGTCGCAAGCCGGTCGCCAGTACGTCGACTTGGTCACCACCAGACACCTCGCGGCCGCGGATCTGGCCTGGGAACTTGTGCAGCGCATCGTGGCCCACCGGCACACGCTGCTCCCCGCGTCCGCGTCGGACCAACATCGCCAGCTCGCCGCGGTCGTCACCGCCGGGCGGCGGCCGGCCACGGAACCGGCCTGGTACGGACTTCCCTACGCGGCGGTGGAACGTCCTGGGGCCCAGGAGCCGGAGCCGTCCGGGTCCGCTGATCACACGATGCGGATTGCCGCATCGCAGATCCGCAGTGCGCCCACCGTTGCCGGACCGTCAGCGTGGTCACCTCCGGGACCGGCCGTCCCCGAGGTGGGGCCGATACCGGTCGGAGCACCGGGGGAGATGATCACCGCTGTCCCGGGGGTCGGCCGCGCGGCAGAGGCCGGAGCCCACCCGACGGCCCGTCGTCGAGATATGGGCGGCACGTTTCGGGTCGAACTCGACAGCGGGGAGATCGTGACCGTCGACTCGCCGACGCTGTTCGGCCGGGACCCGGCGCCGATGGACGGCGAACAGGCCGTCCTCCAAGCGGTTCCCGACATGACGTTCAGCTTCTCGAAGACGCATCTGCTGCTGACGCCGTCGGCCGCCGGCATCGTGGTGACCGACCGACATTCCACCAACGGGGTCCTGGTCGAACACGGTGGCCAACTGTCGGCCTGCCCCCCGGGGGTGCCCACGCCGCTGACCTTGCCAGCCACCCTTCGACTCGGCGGCCGCCGCATGCTGGTGACGCGGGCCTGACCGAAAGAGGGCCCCGGCGCGTCGCGTCGGGGCCCTGTTTCGTCCGGACGGCTCTACAGCACGACCACGCTGCGGAGCACGTCCCCGTGGTCCATCTTGGCGAACGCGGATTCGATGTCGGTCAGCGCGATCTCCTCGGAGACGAACTTCTCCAGCGGCAACCGGCCCTGCAGGTACAGGTCGATCAGCACCGGGAAGTCGCGGGACGGCAGGCAGTCGCCGTACCAGGAGGACTTGAGAGAGCCACCACGGCCGAAGATGTCGATCAGCGGGATCTCCAGCTGCATGGTCGGGTTGGGGACACCGACCAGGACGACGGTGCCGGCCAGGTCGCGACCGTAGAACGCCTGCTTCCAGGTCTCCGGACGCCCGACGGCGTCGATGACGACGTCCGCACCGAAGCCGCCGGTGAGCCCCTGGATCGCCTCCACCACGTCACCGTCGGAGGCCAGGATGGTGTGGGTGGCGCCGAAGTCCTTGGCCCATTCCAGCTTCCGCTGGTCCATGTCGATCGCGATGATCTTGTTCGCACCGGCCAGCCGGGCACCGGCGATGGCCGCGTCACCGACGCCGCCGCAGCCGATGACGGCCACGCTGTCACCGCGGGTGACCGCGCCGGTGTTGATGGCCGCTCCGAGACCGGCCATCACACCGCAGCCGAGAAGGCCGGCGACGGTGGCCGGGGCGGTCGCGTCGACCTTGGTGCACTGGCCGGCCGCGACCAGTGTCTTCTCGATGAAGGCGCCGATGCCAAGGGCCGGGGAGAGTTCGGTGCCGTCCTCCAGGGTCATCTTCTGCTTGGCGTTGTGAGTGTTGAAGCAATACCAGGGACGGCCGCGAAGACAGGCACGGCACTGCCCGCAGACGGCGCGCCAGTTGAGGACGACGTAATCGCCCGGCGCGACGTCGGTGACACCGTCGCCCACCGCCTCGACGATGCCGGCCGCCTCGTGTCCGAGCAGGTAGGGGTAGTTATCGCCGATGCCACCGGTCTTGTAGTGCAGATCGGTGTGGCAGACGCCGCAGGCCTGGATCTTCACCACGGCCTCCCCGGGTCCGGGGTCGGGGACGACGACGGTGACCAGTTCGACCGGCGCGTCCTTGGCACGTGAAATGACGCCCTGGACCTTCTGCGACATCGTTCGTTCCTCCTGTTGTGCTCGGGACCGGCGTGCGGCGCGGCCGAGGTGATCGGGCGCACCTGCGGCGCCGTCCGAGCAGAGTAGCGCCTGGCGCCGACCCGACCCCGGCAGGCCGCCCGGGTCGGTCTTTGGCCGTTCGGCCCGACGCCCGCCGACCGTCATCTCGGATCCGCGGCGTCGTCGCGGACCGTGACGGTGCCGCTACCTCTCGACGAAGAAGTGCCAGCCGAGCCACCACCAGAACACCACGACCGTCATGCGCGACGAGCGGTGCGACATGGTCGACCGCAGCACGGCCCCCAGCGTCCCGGCGCGTCCCGGCTCCGACGCGCCCCGCCACTGCAACACGGCCAGACCCAGACCGCAGGCCACGAAAAGGGCGATGGTGAGAACCCTGGTCATGGGGGCAACTCCGGTCGCCGACTCTCCTCCGCCGCTGGCGCCTGGGTCAGGGACCAGCGCACCAAGGTCACGCCGGTCGCCACCCAGACTCCGCCGGCGAGCACCCGCCAGAACCAGTGGCCCAGGGCCGGGTCGATCAGATCGGACAGGGTCGGAAGACTGTTCCCCCGATGGCGAGCATCACCCAAGCCGTAGGCGGACAGCTCGACCAGGCAGGTGACGACGGCGGCCGACGACCACGCGGCCACCGTCCGTCGCGGGAGGGTGCGGGCCGGTTGGCCCGTCGGCCCTGCGCCGCCGGGCCAGGTCAGGGCCATGACCGTGATGCCCGCGCTCGCCACCGCCACGATGTCGAGTCCGGAGTACCGGGGGGACAACCCCATCGCGGCGCCCACGACCCCGGCCCCGGCCACCGACATCGTCGCGGTGGGCCGGGCCCAGCCCACGCGATGGGCCCGGATCGGGTGCAGGTCGTCGACGATGAGCACGGCGCCCGCCGCGCCGAAGACCGCGGCCTCCACCAGCTGACGCCGGTAGAGGTGGAAGCCGGCGGCCAGCAACAGAATCACCGGTCCGAACCGCCATGGCCGCGCAGTGCGATCGGACCCCATGGCTTCCCCCGGACGGCCGTTGGTCAGCCGATGGTCTGCAGCTGCTGCGGGGGCCAGCGATCGGACCGGTCGGCGCCGGTCCGGATCGGCGTCACGTGGGCCGTGCGTCGCCCGAACTCGTCGTGCTCCCAGGTGGTGAGCCGCTCCAGGCCCAACCGTTGCAGGGTGACGTCGGCTTCCTCGTCGGTGGGAACCGGCCACGGCGCCACGGCCTGCTGAATGCCCTGCTCGTCGAGGATGAACACCGAGCCGCGGAACTCACCGGAACAGACCGGCCGGTCGTCGAATACCGGCAGGTCGACGTCGAAGACGGACGGCACCTGTTGGACGGCCCGGAGATGGACTGCGTATGTCATCACGGCACTTCCTTCGGCTCCCGTCACGCGCCAGTCGATCATCGCCCTCGTGCTCACCGATCGTGGTTGCTCGGGCGCAGAACGACGCCAACCACGCCGCCACGGCCCGGCCGGTCCGGATCGCAGGAGAGGGTGATCGTCCGAACAATCGGCGAAGCAGCCAGGGGCACAGGGACTTTCACCAACCACGGTACTCGGGTCGGCCGGGGAAAGACCTGAGCGATCCCGACGAATCGGAACCGGTATTCCCGGCCGTGCGGTTTCGAGGTCGCGGCCGAACGGGTGGGCCGCGACGCCCCCAGGAGTGCGGGGCGCGGCGGCTGGAGGACGGCAACGCGACAGCGGACGCCGTTCGGATCACGAGTCACCGAGCGGACCTCCGGCGCAGGTGACGACCGGAGCGCGGTCAGCGTGCGCCGGCGCGACCGATCTGCGTCATGTCCTCGCGTGAGTGCAGCTTGATGCGCTCACGGGTGGCCGGCTCGCCGAGCGACCGCTCGTGGGCGTCCAGGCGATCCCAGCCCTCGAAGTCGGTGACCGGCAACGACTTCGATGCCAGCAGGGCGTGCACGGCCTCACGGTCGCGGACCGGCGCCTTGATCAGACTCGGTGCGTCGGCCAGCAGGTTGGCCACCGTCTCGGCGGCGTCGGACTTGGTGTGTCCGATCAGGCCGACCGGTCCGCGCTTGACCCATCCGGTCGCGTAGATGCCGGAGAGCTGCTCGCCGTCCAGGTCGATGACCCGTCCGGCCCGGTTCGGCAACACGAAGTTGCGGGTGTCGAACGGAAGGTCCTCGATCGCCTCGGAGCGGTACCCGATGGCCCGGTAGACGGCCTGGACGTTCCAGGTGGTGAACTCGCCGGTGCCGCGAACATTGCCGTCGCCGGTCAGCTCCTGGTGCTCGGTGCGCAGCCCGACCACCTTGCCGTCCTCGCCGATCACCTCGATCGGGTTCTCGAGGAAGTGGATGTGGATCCGCCGGTTGAAGTTCGGATCCGCGTCCCGGATGGCCCACTCGCTGAGCACGTCGACCACCATGCGCAGCGACTTGGACTTGCTCAGAGCCTCCTGCGAACCGGCGTCGAACTCCATCCCCTCCGGCTGCACCAGCACCTGCAGGTTGGGGGAGTGGTCGAGTTCGCGGAGCTCGACCGGGGTGAACTTGGCCTGGGCCGGGCCGCGACGGGCGAACATGTGGACGTCGGTGACGGCCGAGTCCCGCAGGACGGCGTGCACGTGCTCCGGGATGTCGGTGTAGAGCAGCTCGTCGGCCGTGCGGGCCAGCATGCGGGCCACATCCAGGCCCACGTTGCCGACGCCGATGACGGCGACCGAGTGGGCATCGGTGAGGTCCCAGGTCTTCTCGCGGTCCGGGTGCGAATCGTAGAACGCGACGAAGTCGGCCGCTCCGTAGCTGCGGTCGAGGTCGATCCCGGGCAGGTCGGCCGGCCGATCCCGTTCGGCGCCGGTGGCGAAGATGATCGCGTCGTAGAACTCGCGCAGTTCGTCGACCTTGATGTCGACGCCGACGTGCACGTTGCCGATGAAGTTGATGCGGTCGGACTCCATGACGCGGTGCAGCGCGACGATGATCTGCTTGATCCGCGGGTGGTCCGGCGCGACGCCGTAGCGGATCAGGCCGTAGGGGGTCGGCAGCCGATCGAAGATGTCGACCGTGACATCGGGGTCATTCTTGGTCAGGATGTCGGAGGCGTAGATTCCGGCCGGTCCGGCGCCGACGACGGCGACACGCAACGGCAACGACACAGGCTGGGACACAGAGTTCTCCTCGATACGGGCAACCCCTCCAGGCTACTTGAGTGCGGGGCACCCTCTTTCCATGGTGAGCAATCTCGCAGGTCGGAGTCGGTGCCCGGAGCCGGAGAGCGGTCCCGCGAGGAGTCGCAGAACGCCGTCGCCGAGCACGCCGGTTCGGTATTCTCTGGCCTCACAACGGTGTACCGAACGGCGGCGGAGACCACATGCGACGAGCGATCACGGGTGCTTCCCTCATCCTGGCCGTACTGATTCTTGCGGGCTGCTCGGTCACCGAGGGCGGCCAGGCGGTCGCCGCGTCCACGGTCTCCGCCGGACCCGCCTCGACGGCGGCGCCGGACTCGACCGGGTCGTCGCCGGGCGCAAGCGAACCGGCGCCGAGTCCGACCGTCGGTCGGACGGTCACGGTGACGACCACACCGACCTCAGGCCCGGCGAGCACCGCGCCGTCCACGCCGGGGAGCAATCCCTCGACCACCGGCCGCCCCGTGACCCCGCGGCCGAACGCGGCCCCGGCCTGCTGGTCCGACCAGTCGTGCCCGGCGGTGGCCCGGGTCGGCCTGCCCGGCGGATGGAGTGTGGCCGTGGTCAACGCCGGCGCCACCGCCTCGCTGATGCTCCTGCTGTCCGGTGGCCAGGTCTACGACCAGTTGGGTACGCGCGACCTCGGTGCGCACCCGGTGCTGACCTGTCTCACCGTCAGTGGCGCCCCGACCTGTCTGATGAGCGGCGTCCCGGGAGCCCACACCGCCTTCGGTGCGGTGGCGCGGGTGGTCAACGGTCGGCTGATGAACCTGACCAGAACCGAGATTGCGTCCGAGGGCGGGTTCGACTTCCGCTCGACCGACGCCACCCACGCCCTGATCGTCGGGACGGTCGCGTTCTACGACTACGGCGTGAGCTACGCCGCTGCCCCGAAGGCGTACGTCACGTACACGGTCACCACCTCGATCACGAAGACCGGTTGCTCGGCCCCGGCGTTCGAGCCGCCGACGCCACCCACGACGCCGCAGACCGGTCCGTGCTCGGGCACGCCGCCGATCGCCGGCTACACCGCCGGTTCGGCGGCCAAGATCCTGGATCTCGGCGGCGGCATCGTCTCGGCCTCGGGCAACCTGTGGTGCGTCGACCAGCCGTACGGCAGCGGCGAGGTCGACTGCACGATCAGCAAGACCGACTTCGCGGTCCCCACGGGCTGCGTCGGTGAGCCAGGGACGATCGTCCGATGGCCGGCCGGCGGCACCCCCACCCTCTCCGGTTGCCAGGGGGACACCATGGTCAACGCCGGCCGCCAGCCCATCGCCTACGGTCAACTGGCGATGAGCGGCGACGTCATCTGTGTGGTCGCCCAGACCGGCGGCGTCCGCTGCGAGAACTTCGACCACCACGGGTTCGTGCTGTCCCGTGCGAAGTTCACCGCGTTCTGAGACGCGGCCGGACCGATCAGTACCCGCCGCCCCCACCCAGGGACAGCGCGCCGGTGGGATGCCAGACCGTCTTGGTCTCCAGGAACGCCCGCAGCCGCGCGGTGCCGGGAGGCCGGCCGAAATCGGACCGGGTCGGGGCGAAGACGCGCTTGACGGTGCCCGCCGCGGCCTGTTCCAGCGAGGTCCGGAGATCGCCCTCGGCGCCGGTCAGGTCGAGCGCGTTGACGTCCCCGTGCGCGGCCAGGTGCGGCATGATCTCGGCCGGGTCGCCGGTGAGGATGTTGACCACGCCGCCGGGCAGGTCGGAGGTGGCCAGCACCTCGGCCAACGCGACCGCGGCCAACGGATGTTCCTCCGACGCGATCACCACCACCGTATTGCCCGAGGTGATGATCGGGGCGATGACGCTGACCAGGCCCAGCAAGGATTCCTGGGCCGGCGCGACGGCGGCCACCACCCCGGTCGGCTCGGGGGTGGAGAAGGAGAAGAACGGGCCGGCCACCGGATTGGCGCCGCCGAACACCGCGGCGAGTTTGTCGGTCCAACCGGCGTAGTGCACGAGCCGGTCGACCGAGGCGTCGACCGCCGCGCCGGCCTGTTTCTGGCCGGTCGCCTCCAGCAACTCGACGAACTGGGCCCGCCGTCCCTCCAGCATCTCGGCGATCCGATAGATCACCTGGCCCTTGTTGTAGGCCGTGGCCCCGGCCCAGCCGCCGAACGCCTTGCGCGCCGCCGCTACCGCGTCCCGGGCGTCCTTGCGGGATCCGCGGGCCGCGTTGGCCAGGAACGCCCCGGAGTGGTCCCGGACCGGGTAGGTCCGCCCCGACTCGGAGCGGGGAAAAGCTCCGCCGATGAACAACTTGTAGGTCTTGGCCACCGTCAGCCGGTCACCCGGTGACGGGTCGGCCGTCCGCTGCTCGTCCGCCATCAGAACGCCCCCTCGTCGTCGGTGTCCAGGTAAGCGGCCAGGCCCGAACGGCCACCCTCGCGCCCGAACCCGGATTCCTTGTAGCCGCCGAACGCGGCCGTCGGGTCGAAGCGGTTGAAGGTGTTGGCCCACACCACACCGGCCCGCAGGGCCGAGGCCATGCCCAGGATCCGCGATCCCTTCTCGGTCCACACGCCGGCCGAGAGCCCGTACGGGATGTTGTTCGCCTTGGCCACCGCCTCGTCCGGGGTGCGGAACGTCAGCACGGACAGCACGGGCCCGAAGATCTCCTCGCGGGCGATCCGCATCGACTGCGACACGTTGGTGAAAACCGTTGGGGCGAAGAAGTAACCACGGTCCGGAACCGGGCACGGGGAGGTCCAGCGCACGGCGCCCTCCTCCTCGCCGGTGGCGGCCAGAGCGGTCACCCGGGCCAGTTGCTCGGCCGAGTTGACGGCGCCGATGTCGGTGTTCTTGTCCATCGGATCGCCGAGCCGCAGGGTCGAGATCCGTTGCTGCAGCTTGTCGATCACCTCGTCGGCGACCGATTCCTGCACCAGCAGACGGGACCCGGCGCAGCACACGTGACCCTGGTTGAAGAAGATGCCGTTGACGATCCCCTCCACCGCCTGATCGATCGGTGCGTCGTCGAACACGATGTTGGCCGCCTTGCCGCCCAGTTCGAGGGTGAGCCTCCGGCCGGTCCCGGCCAGCGAACGCTGGATCTGCTTGCCGACGTCGGTCGACCCGGTGAAGGCCACCTTGTCGATGCCCCGGTGGTTGACCAGGGCGGCACCGATGTCGCCGGCTCCGGGCAGGATGTTCACCACCCCGGGCGGCAGGTCGGCGTCGGCCAGGATCTCGGCCAGCACCAGGATCGACAACGGCGTCGTCTCGGCCGGTTTGATCACCACGGTGTTGCCCGCAGCCAGGGCCGGGGCGATCTTCCACGCGGCCATCAGCAGCGGGAAGTTCCACGGGATCACCTGCCCGACGACACCCAGTGGCTTCGGGTCGGGACCGTATCCGGCGTGCCGCAATTTGTCGGCCCAGCCCGCGTGATAGAAGAAGTGCGCGGCCGCGGTGGGGACGTCGACGTCGCGGGACTCCTTGATCGGTTTGCCGTTGTCGAGCGTCTCGACCACCGCGAGCTCCCGGGCCCGCTCGGCGATGCCCCGGGCGATGCGGAAGAGGTACTTGCCGCGTTCGGCCCCGGACAGGCGGGACCAGCTGCCGTCGAAGGCCTTTCGTGCATGTCCGACGGCCGTGTCGATGTCGCCGCCCGACGCCGTCGACACCACCGAGAGGGGCTCGGCGGTGGCCGGGTTGAGCGTCTCGAGGTCGTCGCCGCCGCCGTCGACGAACCGGCCGCCGACGAACATCTGGTACCGCTGCTTGACCCGGCCGATGGCCGCCGATTCCGGCGCTGGCGCGTAGTCCCAGTCGACCGCGCCCCGCTTGCCGGGGACGTGCGGGTCGACCGGGGCCGGTCCACCGTCGAGATCAGTCATCAGTCCACCGTCACATAGTCGGGGCCGCTGTAGTGGCCCTGGAGCTGGGTCTGCCGCTGCATCAGCAGATCGTTGAGCAGGGAGGAGGCGCCGAACCGGAACAGGTACGGGTCCAGCCACTCCGGGCCGGCCACCTCCCGGACGGCGACCAGGTAGCGCAGCGCGTCCTTGGTGTTCCGGATGCCGCCGGCCGGTTTCACCGCCACCCGTTCGCCGGTGCGTGCGAACCAGTCGTGCACCGCCTGCAGCATCACGTGGATGACGGGCAGAGTGGCGGCGGGGGCGATCTTGCCGGTGGAGGTCTTGATGAAGTCGCCGCCGGCCAGCATGGCCAGCCACGACGCGCGGCGCACGTTGTCGTAGGTGGCCAGTTCGCCGGTCTCGAGGATCACCTTGAGCCGGGTCGCGCCGCACGCCTGCTTGATCGCCCGGATCTCGTCGAACACCTTGCCGTACTGCCCGGCCAGGAACGCGCCGCGGTCGATCACCATGTCGACCTCGGTGGCCCCGGAGTCGATGGCCAGCCGGGTGTCGGCCAGTTTCACCGCGAGCGAGGAGCGTCCGGACGGGAAGGCGGTGGCGACCGAGGCGATGCCGACCCCCGTCCCGCGCAGTTCACCGGCCGCGACCGCGACCATGTCCGGATAGACGCAGACGGCGGCCACCGCCGGGGTGTCGGGCTGGGCCGGATCGGGTCGGCGTGCCTTGGCGGCCAGCGTCCGGACCTTGCCCGGGGTGTCCGAGCCCTCCAGGGTGGTCAGGTCGACCATCGAGATGGCCAGGTCGATGGCCCGCAGTTTGGACGCCGCCTTGATCGACCGGGTGGCCAGCCCGGCGGCCCGGGACTCCACTCCCACCGGGTCGACCCCGGGCAGCCCGTGCAGGAACCGGCGGAGCGACGACTCGTCGGCGACCGCGTCGCGCAGGTCGGGGTGCACCGGGTCGCGGCGTTGCGGGGGAGCGGTGGTCATTCCCGCGATCCTAGGCGCCGGGCGGCCACCGACTACGGTTGCGGTGTCGATGGGCCCCAGCAGAAGAAGGCGAGTCACCCACCATGCCAGCTCCGCACGAGATCCCCGCCGGCCTCGACGTCACGGTGGTCGATCACCCGCTGGCCGCGTCGCGCCTGTCGACCATGCGCGACGCGCGGACCGACAACGCGGCATTCCGGGCGGCCCTGCGCGAGTTGACGTTGATGCTGATCTACGAGGCCAGCCGCACCCTGGCCACCGAGAAGCACCCGATCCACACGCCGGTCGCCCGGACCTCGGCGATCCGGCTGGCCAATCCGCCGCTGCTGGTTCCGGTGCTGCGGGCCGGCCTGGGCATGGCCGACCAGGCCCACGCGCTGATCCCGGAGTCGCAGATGGGCTTCGTCGGCCTGGCCCGGGACGAGGAGACGCTGCTGCCGACGCCGTACATGGAGTCGTTGCCCGAATCGCTGGCCGGCCGGCCGGTGTACGTCCTCGACCCGATGCTGGCCACCGGTGGGTCGATGGTGCACACCATCGAATTGCTGAAGGCCCGTGGCGCCACCGACGTCACCGCCATCTGCGCCCTGGCCGCGCCCGAGGGCCTGGTGACCCTGGCCGAGTCCGGCCTCGGGGTCAGGGTCGTCACCGCGTCGGTCGACGAGCGCCTGAACGACTCCGGTTACATCGTGCCCGGCCTCGGCGACGCCGGGGATCGTCAGTTCGGCGCGGTCTGACCGTCCGCGGTCTGACGGTCACTGCGCGGCGATGATCGCCGCGGCCACGTCCGTCCCGGACCGCCACGCGCTCTCCACCCGGGGCGGACCGTCGGGGCACCACTGGTCGCCGGCGAATCCGACCAGGCGGCCACCCGTTTCGACCAGTCCGAAGCTCATGGCGTGCTGTCCGGCCGGTTTGGCGAACGTCCACCGGTGTACGTGGGTCCGGACCGGCGGTCGCCCCCCGATCACCTCGCGGACACCCGAGATCATGGGCGCGGCGGCGGCCTCGGAGTTCGTCAGGTACGAGCGGGCGAAGTCGGGGGTGCTGTGCGCCACCAGCACCGGCGCGCCGTCACCCCGTCGGGCGCCGTCGTCGGCGATGAACTCGACGATCGGGTGATCGTTGACGAAGGCGGCATCGACGAACGGCCAGGCCCGCTCCTCGAACTCCAGGACCGTGGTCAGCACCGGTGAACAGCCGACCGGATCGGGCACCGGGCCCAGCCGCGCCGCCTGCGGGTCGGGCATGGCCAGGACGACCGTCCCCGAGGGTAGTTCGGTCATCTCGGTCTCCAACTCCACCCGGATGTCGGCGAGCAGGGCCCGCACCAACGATCGCAACCCACCCGGGGTGGCCCAGCGGGTCGGGCCGGTGGTGGTGTCGGGGTCGGTTCCGGCGCGCAGGACGCCGAACGTGTCGGTCCACTCCCGGGCCAGGTTGGTTCGCGCCCAGGCCTGCGCCACGGCGGCGAAACCGTTGTCCCGCACGGTGAAGTACCCGGCGCCGATGTCGACCCGTCGGCCCCGCACGGTCGGGGAGGCCATCCGTCCGCCGATCGACCGTCCGCGTTCGACGAGCCGGAACGGGACCCCGGCGTCCCGCAGGGCCACGGCGCACGCGGCGCCGGCCAGTCCGGCCCCGACGATGGTCACCCGGGCCGCGTTCGTTGAGGACATGCCCCCACTGTGCCCGGTTTCGCCGTTCCTGACGCAACTCGGGCATCGGCCCGGGCGCGGTCCTAGAGCCCGTCGGCCACCAGGGCCGTGGCCTGCAGCCATGCGTCCCGCGACGCGGGGGACAGCAAGTCGATGTTGATCGGGCCGCCGGCCACCAGGGACGGGTCGAACGGCACGAGTGTGACGGCCCGGGTGAGGCGGCCGAAGTGGTCGCGCAGGCGGCCGCTCAACTCGCGGTCCGGATCAGGACCGGGCGCCGCCAGGATGGTCACCGCCGAGGCCACCTTTTCGGCAAAACCCTTCTCGCCCAACGCATCAGCAACCCACGCGGCGGATTGGCCGGTGTCCTCCCGGATGGTCGACACGATGACCACCTGGTCGGCCGCTTCCACCGCGGCGTCCCAGTTCGAGGCCCGCATGTTGTTCCCGGTGTCCACCACGATCACCCGGTAGAAGCGACTCAGGCTGCGATGCAGTGCAGTGAACGCGTCGGCGTCGATCGACGCCGCCGAGGCGGCGTCCTCGTCGCTGGCCAGTACGTCGAACTGGGCGCTGCCCTGGCCACGGACGAAGTTGTCCAGATCGCCGATGCGGGCCGACCGGGCGTCCTCGAACCGGTCCAGTTCCCGCAGCAGATCGACCGCGGTATTGGTGTGACGGCCCTGTTTGGCCCGCCAGCCCATGGTGCCCCTGGTCTCGTTGTTGTCCCAGGCCAGCGTGTAGCCCCCGCGGTGGATCCCGAAGGTGGCGGCCAACAGCAGCGAGGCCGTTGTCTTGCTGGCCCCGCCTTTCGGGTTGATCACGACCACGGTTCGCGGGCCGGCCAGGCTGCGCTGCACGGCGGCGATCCCGCGCCGCCGGGCTACCTCGAACTCGTTCGGGCGCAGCGTGATCAGGCCGCCGGTCAGCTTCCGGACGGCCGCTCGCCAGCCCAGCTGGGCCGGGTCCTCGGGGGGAGCCGGACGGGTCGCCAGCAGGTCGTCGAGGGTCGGCGACGGGGGTGCGGCAACCGGGGGCGCGGCGGCGGCCGGCGGCGGGGGCGAGGCCGACGCGACTGGGACGGCGGGCGTCGGCGGCGCGGCGGGCGTCGGCGACTCCAGGTTCGGCGCGGCGCGGCCGTCTTGCTCGGCGGCGTGCCGGCGGCGTTCGGCCCTGGTCATGGACGAGCCCGCCTCGGCCGGGTCCTGACGCGGCTCGGGAATCGGGCCGGCCGGGGTCGCCTGGCCATCCGGGTGCACATGCAGCCAGTACTCCAGCGGCGAGCCGATGGTGTCGACCGCGTGGGTCAGGAGGGGAGCGCCGGCCCGCTGAGCCAGCGGCACCGCCAGCGCGATGCAGGCGTCGTGGATGGTGCGGTAGTTCCCCTTGGTCACCGGCTGTCCGTTGACCGTCCCCTCTTCGGTGCTGAACGTCTGTATCTCGATCGGAACGACGACGTCATTGAGCGTCACTTCTTCTCCTCTTCGGTCTGGAACGACTGCGATCTGCCCAGCTCAGAGAGGTGGGGGCGGTTTCGGGCGCACAACGATCAGCGAGCCGGCCCCAACCGGGTCCGCTCCGATGTCAACATCACGATCGGGTCTCATCGTGATCGATCGTAAGGGGATGACCCCGTACCGGGCCCATTCGACGAATGGGCTCCCCCGTTCAGACGAAGCTCGACCCGGGGCAGACCATCACCGGGTCAGCCCTGGATCAGGGCCGTCACTTCCGCCTTGAGGGCGGCCAGATCGACCGCGGCCGCCGCCCGCAGGCGGGGGAGATCCGCCGCGACCGGCACCGGGGTGACGATCTCCAGGTAGCACTTGAGCTTGGGCTCGGTGCCCGATGGACGGACGATCACCCGCGCCCGCTCGGTGGCCAGGCGGACTCCGTCGGTCCGTGGAAGCAGGTCGGCGGCGGTGACCACGGCCTCGCCCAGGAGCGTCGTCGGCAGGTGCGTCCGGAGCCGGCTCATCCAGCGCGGAATGGTCGACTGGTCGGCGACCCGCATCGAGACCGCGCCTGTGGTGTGCAACCCGTGCGTCACGGCCAGGTCGTCGAGAACGTCGGGTACGGACCGACCGGCGCCCTTCAGGTCGGCCGCGAGGTCGCAGGCCAGCACCGCGGCCGAGATGCCGTCCTTGTCGCGCACGGCATCCGGGTCGACGGCCAGGCCGAGCGCCTCCTCGTAGCCGAAGACGAGCCCGGTGCCGTGCCCGTCCCCGGCCCGCACGATCCACTTGAACCCGGTCAACGTCTCGTCGTACCGGGCGCCGCGAGCGGCGGCGATCCGACCGAGCATCTGCGAGGAGACGATGGTGGTGGCCACCAACGGGTCCGGATGGGCCGTGCGGTCCAGCCGGTCCAGGATGCGGTCACCGAGCAACGCCCCGGCCTCGTCACCGCTGAGCATCCGCCAGATACCGTCCGCCCCGGGAACGCCGATGCTGCAGCGGTCGGCATCCGGATCGTTGGCGATGGCGAGATCGGCGCCGATCTCGGCGGCCAGGGCCAGCAGGTGATCGGTGGCCCCCGGCTCCTCCGGGTTCGGGAACGTCACGGTCGGGAAATCCGGATCGGGTACGGCCTGGTCGGCGACCACGTGCACGTCGGTGAATCCGGCCCGATGCAGGGCCTTGACCAGGGTTTCGCCCCCGACGCCGTGCAACGCGGTGGTGGCCACCCGCAGGTCCCGGACGGCTCCACCGGCACCGGCCAAGCCGGCCGCGCGGCCGACGTAGGCCTCGAGCAGGTCGTCGGGCCAGGACAGCGGGGCACCGGCGGTGTCGATCGAGATGGCGGGGCGGGCCGCGGCGATGGCGGCTTCGATCTCGGTGTCGGCCGGACCGACCAGCTGGCAGCCGCCGTCCAGGTAGACCTTGAGCCCGTTGTCCTGGGGCGGGTTGTGGGACGCCGTGACCTGCAGCCCGGCGGCGGCGTTCAGGCGACGGACGGCGAACGCGGTGACCGGGGTCGGCAGTGCGCTCGGCGCCAGCAGTGCCCGGAAACCGGTGGCCGCCAGCACCGTGGCGGCGTCCCGGGCGAACTCGGCCGAGCGGTGGCGGGCGTCGAATCCGATCACCACGGTCGCCCCACCGGCCCCCTGCGCCTTCAGATAGGCCGCGATCCCGGCGGCGGCCCGGCGCACCACGGCCAGGTTCATGCCGGCCGGTCCGGCCCGGAGCGGCCCACGGAGACCGGCGGTGCCGAACGTGAGCGGGCTGCTCATTCGTTCGGTCAGGTCGTCGAGGGCCGGTGTCGAACCGCCCATCGCCTCGGCCAAGACCTTCTGCAACTCGGCGCGGTCGGAGGGCGACGGGTCGTCGGCGATCCAGCGCATCGCCTTCTGGCGCAACTCCGAACCGACGGTCATGCCTGGGCCACGACGTCGGCCAACAGCGAGCCCATCCGGCCGGCGGCGGCGCGGCCCTCGGCCAGCACCTCGAGATGGTTCAGCGGTTCGCCCGTCATGCCGGCGGCCAGGTTGGTGACCAGCGACAGCCCGAACACCTCGACTCCGGCCTCCCGGGCGGCAATGGCCTCGAGGACGGTGGACATGCCGACCAGATCCGCGCCCAGCGTGCGCAGCATGCGGATCTCGGCCGGGGTCTCGAAATGCGGACCGGGCAACTGGGCGTAGACCCCTTCCTCCAGGCTCGGGTCGATCTCGGTGGCCAGCTTGCGCAGCCGCGGCGAGTACAGGTCGGTGAGGTCGACGAAGTTCGCCCCGACGATGGGCGAGATCCCGGTCAGATTCAGGTGATCAGCGATCAGCACCGGCTGGCCCGGACGCATGCCGTCGCGCAGTCCGCCGGCCGCGTTGGTCAGCACGATCAGCTTCGCCCCGGCGGCGGCGGCCGTGCGGACGCCGTGGGCCAGTGCGGCCACTCCGCGGCCCTCGTACAAGTGGGTCCGCCCCAGGAAGACCAGGGCGCGTTTGTCGCCGATCGGGATGGACCGGACGGCACCGCCGTGGCCCGGCACGACCGGCGGCAGGAAGCCGGGCAGGTCGGCCATCTTGATCTCCGCCGTGGCCGTGCCCAGCGCGTCGGCGGCCGGTGCCCAGCCCGATCCCATCACCAGGGCGACGTCGTGGTGAAGCACTCCCGTCGCTTTGGCGAGCGCCGACGCGGCTTCCTCGGCTTTGGCGCGGTTGTCGGTCCCAGCATCATCAGACATGCAGCGGAGCGTAGGGCAGGGCCGCGACCGGTGCCGCGTCGGCCGCGGCGATCGGCGTGCCGTTCTCCAGGTGCGCGACGACGCGGACACCGAAATACCCGGCGGCGGCGGCGAGGACGGCCACCAACAGGGCGACGGCGGTCAGCGCGAGCTTCCGGCGCGGGGACCGGGCCGGTGCCGTGACCGGGATCGGGCGCAGCGCGGTGGCCGCGGACCCGGCCCAGGGCGGCGGCGGGAGGGCCGGACCGGCCCGCAGGTCCCCGGGTCGGTTCGACGCCGAGGTCGCCCATGGCGGGGGCGGCAACGGGGGGCGGTTCGCTGAAGGCGGGCGTTGGGCCCGAGCCGCCGGCTTCCAGGCGTGCGTCACCAGGCCCCCGGTGTCGACCGCGATCCGCAGCATCGCCTGATGGGCCAGTCCGACCGACATCCGGGTCGACGGGTCCTTGACGAGCAGACCGCGGATCACCCCGCTGAGCTGGCCGGAATTCGGGTGCGGCGGGACCGGGTCCTGCACCACCGAGGTCAGGGTGGCCAGCGGGGTGCCCTGGTCGAACGGCGGCCCACCCTGGACACAGGCGAACAACAGGGCGCCGAGCCCCCAGGCGTCGGACTGTGCATTGGCCGGGCGGCCGGCGGCCACCTCGGGGGAGATGTAGGCCGGCGAACCGAGCAACAGGCCGCTGGCCGTGATGGTCTGCTCCCCGGCGCTGCGCGCGATGCCGAAGTCGGTCAATTTGATCCGACCGTCGTCGCAGATCAGCACGTTGCCCGGTTTGACGTCACGGTGGGTGATGCCGGCCGAGTGGGCGGCGAGCAGGCCGGTGGCCACCGACAGGCCGACCACTGCGGACTCGGTGTCGGACAGGGTTCCGTCCCGGGCCAGGATCTCGGCCAGGGACCGGGCCGAGAGCAACTCCATGACGATGGCCGGCCCGTTCGGCAGGCTGAGCATGTCGAAGATGGTCACCACGTGCGGGTCGGAGACGGACGCGACCGCCCTGGCCTCCCGCATCGTGCGCTGGGCGATCTGGTCGACCTCGGATTTCGGCATGCCGGCCGGGAAATCGACTTCTTTGATCGCGACCGGGCGGCCGAGAACCTCGTCGTAGGCGGCCCACACCTTTCCCATGGCGCCCTTGCCGACCACGCGCTCCAACCGGTAGCGGCCACCCAGGAGCCGCTGGGTCGGCTCGTCCTCGGGCACGGCACGGCCACCCGCGGGGTCGGAGACGGTGGCCACCGCTCCAGGGTAGTGGAGTGAGGATCCCGGCCCGTTGGCATCAGGATTCCGTCAAGAACGTTTCCCGGGCCGTCAAGGCCGTATCAGGACCCATCAGCCGTCGGGCCGGGCCGCCATACCGTCGTCGCCAGTGGGACCGACCGGCCCTACCGTGCGAAAACACTGGGTATCAAACAAGAACTGGCGGCACCAGGTGTTCACTTCCCGTTGGCTCTCCGGGGCAACGTCATGACCGTGGTGGCGGCCGCGGCCGCGATCGGACTGTTGGTCTATCTCTTCCTGGCCCTGCTCAAACCGGAGCGTTTCTGATGACGCCCTGGTTGTCCGCGGCCCTGGAGATCACTCTGGTCGTCGCCGTGCTGGCGATCATCCACGTCCCGCTCGGCGAGTACATGGCCCGGATCTACACCTCCGACAAGCACTGGAAGGTGGAGCGGGGGTTCTACCGACTGCTCCGGATCGACAGCCGCGCCGATCAACGCTGGTACACCTACCTGCTGTCCGTTCTGGGCTTCAGTGCGGTGTCGATCCTGCTCCTCTGGGCGCTGCTGTCCGCGCAGTCGTACCTGCCGTTCGATTTCGGCCGGGCCGGCCTGCCGAAAGCCCAGGGTTTCAACACCGCTGTCAGTTTCGTGACCAACACGAATTGGCAGTCCTATTCCGGAGAGACCGCGTTGGGTTACACCGTGCAGGCCATCGGTCTCACGGTCCAGAACTTCCTCTCCGGTGCGGTGGGCATGGTCGTGGTCGCGGCGCTCATCCGGGGACTGGTCCGTCGGCACACCGATCGGCTGGGCAATTTCTGGGTCGACCTGACCCGGACCACGGTACGTCTGCTGCTGCCCATCTCGACCGTCATCGCGCTCGTGATGGTGGCCGGTGGCGTCATCCAGAACCTGAACGCGCCGACCGACATCACCACGCTGGCCGGCGGATCGCAGACCATTCCCGGTGGCCTGGTCGCCTCACAGGAGGTGATCAAGCAACTGGGGACGAACGGCGGCGGGTATTTCAACGCGAACTCCGGACACCCATTCGAGAACCCGGCCCAGTGGACCAATCTCCTGGCCATCGTGCTGATGCTCGCCATTCCGTTCGCCCTGCCACGCACTTTCGGGCGAATGGTCGGCAGCATCAAGCAGGGCGTCGCCATTCTGATCACCATGGCCGTGTTGTGGGCCGGGTCCCTGACCACCACCCTGGTGCTGGAGGAAAGCCACGCCGGCGCCGCACTGCGCGCGGCCGGCGCCGCAATGGAGGGCAAGGAGGTCAGATTCGGCGTACCGATGTCCACCTTGTTCGAGGTATCCACCACGCTGACCTCCACGGGGGCGGTGGATTCCACCCATTCCTCGTTCACCGGTCTCGGCGGCGGCGCACTGCTGTTGAACATGTTGCTGGGTGAGATCGCCCCCGGGGGGACCGGATCCGGTCTCTACGGGATGCTGATCCTGGCCATGGTCGGTGTGTTCGTGGCCGGCCTCATGGTCGGGCGTACGCCGACGTACCTGGGCAAGCGCATCGGCGGCGAGCAGATGAAGTACGTCGCTCTCTACATCCTGGCCACCCCGGCCCTGGTGCTGCTCGGTACCGGTGTGGCGCTGCTGGTCCCGTCGGCCAAGAGTGCGGTCCTGAACTCCGGGCCCCACTCACTGACCGAGATCGTCTACGCGTTCGGCTCGGCGGCCAACAACAACGGCTCCGCCTTCGCCGGGCTGTCGGCCAACAACGACTTCTACAACATCGCCTTGGGCGTGGTGATGCTCCTCGGCCGATTCGTTCCCATCGCGATGGTGCTGGCCCTGGCCGGATCGCTGGGACGCCAAGGGTTCCGTCCGGACGATTCCGGGACGCTCCCCACCCACAAACTCCAGTTCATCACCATCCTCATCGGGGTGGTGGTCCTGGTCGCCGCTCTCACCTACCTTCCGGCGCTTGCGCTGGGTCCGATTGCCGAGGGATCAGCATGACCACGCCTGTTCTGCACCGACCGGCCGTCGCCGGTTCCCAGGACGCCGAGCCGCACCGCGTCGGGGCGGGCGTCTTCCGGCCCGCCAGCCTGCTCGCGGCGCTCCCGAACGCCCTGAAAGCCCTTGACCCGCGGGTGATGTGGCACAACCCGGTGATGTTCGTGGTCGAGGTCGGTGCCGCTCTGACCACGGCACTGTGCTTCACCGACTACAGCGCGTTCAGTGTCTGGATCGCGATCTGGCTGTGGCTCACCGTCCTGTTCGCCAACCTGGCCGACTCCGTGGCCGAAGGCCGCGGACGGGCTCAGGCGGCATCCCTGCGGGCCGGCCGGGACACCGCGGTCGCGCGCCGGCTGACCGGCGACACCGAGGAACAGGTCCCGGCTTCCGAGTTGCGCCAGGGCGACCTGGTGGTGTGCGAAGCCGGTGACACCGTCCCCGGCGACGGCGAGATCACCGAGGGCGTGGCCAGCGTCGACGAGGCCGCGATCACCGGGGAGTCGGCCCCGGTGGTCCGGGAGTCCGGCGGCGACCGCTCGTCGGTGACGGGCGGGACCAGGGTGCTGTCCGACCGGATCGTCGTGCGGATCACCGCGGATCCAGGTAAGTCCTTCGTGGACCGGATGATCGCCCTGGTCGAGGGGTCGGTCCGCTCGAAGACCCCCAACGAGATCGCCCTGAACATCCTGCTGGCCAGCCTGACCATCGTCTTCCTCCTGGTGATCATGGCGCTGCAGCCGATGGCGTCCTTCTCCGGCTCGCACCAGTCGATCGTCGTGCTGGTGTCCCTGCTCGTCTGCCTCATTCCGACGACGATCGGGGCCCTGGTCTCGGCCATCGGTGTGGCCGGCATGGACCGGCTGGTGCAGCGGAACGTACTGGCCATGAGCGGCCGGGCGGTCGAGGCGGCCGGAGATGTCTCGACCCTGTTGCTGGACAAGACCGGCACCATCACGTTCGGCAATCGTCAGGCTTCCGAACTGGTCGTCGCACCTGGGGTGGACATGGCCGACCTGGCGTCGGCCGCGCTCGACTCGTCGATGGCGGACGAGACGCCGGAGGGACGCTCGCTGGTGGACCTGTGCCAGAGCCGTTACGGCGCCGAACCTTCCGTCGGCGACGAGTGCACGTTCGTGGAATTCTCGGCCCGCACCAGGATGAGTGGCGTCGATCTCCCGTCGCGCAGTATCCGCAAGGGCGCCGGCTCGGCCGTGACAGCCTGGGTCACCGAACACGGGGGACAGGTCGGCCGGGATGTCATGGACGCGGTCGACACGATCGCCGGCAGCGGCGGAACCCCGCTGCTGGTGGCCGAACTGGTCGGCGAGCGCTCCCGCGTGCTGGGCGTCGTGCATCTGAAGGACGTGGTGAAGCCCGGTATCTCTGAACGGTTCGCCGAGTTGCGGAAGATGGGGATCCGGACGGTGATGATCACCGGCGACACCCAGTTGACGGCCCGATCGATCGCGGCCGAGGCCGGGGTCGACGACTTCCTGGCCGAGGCGACGCCGGAGGACAAACTGGCCTACATCCGCCAGGAGCAGACGGGCGGACGGATCGTCGCGATGACCGGGGACGGCACGAACGACGCGCCGGCGCTGGCCCAGGCCGACGTCGGGGTGGCCATGAACTCCGGGACGACCGCCGCGAAAGAGGCAGGCAACATGGTCGACCTCGATTCCAGCCCCACCAAGCTCATCGACATCGTGGAGATCGGCAAGCAGTTGCTGATCACCCGCGGGGCGCTCACCACGTTCTCGCTCGCGAACGACATCGCCAAGTACTTCGCCATCCTGCCGGCCATGTTCACCGGGGTCTTCCCCGGGCTGCGGGCGCTGAACATCATGAAGCTGGCCACGCCGTCCTCGGCGGTGCTGTCGGCCGTCATCTTCAACGCGCTGGTGATCATCGCCCTGATCCCGCTGGCCATGCGCGGAGTCCGCTACACCCCGTCCTCGGCGGCGAAGTTGTTGTCCCGCAACCTGTGGATCTACGGACTGGGCGGACTCGTCGTCCCGTTCGTCGGCATCAAGCTCATCGACCTCGTCATTTCCCTGATTCCCGGAATCGGCTGATCACCATGTCTGCAGACACCCTTACCCCCACCACCCCGACTCCGTCGGACCCCGGTGCGTCGTCCCCCTCGGTCGGCACGCTGGCCTCGATCGCCGGTCGGCAGCTGCTCGTCGGCCTACGTTTCCTGCTCGCCATGACGGTCGTGCTCGGCATTGCCTATCCCTTGCTGGTCCTGGGGATCGGCCAGCTGATCGCCCCGGCCAAGGCCAACGGATCGATGGTCTCGGTCAACGGCACCACTGTCGGGTCGAGCCTGATCGGTCAGAACTTCACCGGCGCCAAATGGTTCCAATCGCGGCCGTCGGCGGCCGGCGCCGACGGATACGACCCGACGTCCTCCGGTGGCAGCAACCTCGCCGCCGACAGCGCGGTGCTGGCCAAGCAGGTGCAGGACCGGCGGGCGGCGGTGGCCAAGGCCGACGGGGTGCCCGAGTCGGCCGTGCCGCCGGACGCGGTCACCGCCTCCGGCTCCGGGCTCGACCCGGACATCAGCCTGGCCTATGCACTCATCCAGGTCGATCGGGTGGCCAAGGCCCGCGGGCTGTCGCTCGCCGTCGTGCGGAATCTGGTCGAGTCCCACGTCGAATCCAAGGTGCTCGGCTTCATCGGGCAAGGCGGAGTCAACGTGCTCGAACTGAACGTCGCGGTCGACCGCCTGGCCGGCTGACCGCGATGGAGCGACCGCCGTCCGGCACAGTGGAGGCAGCAGCGCTCGCGCCGTCGGATGTCGAGTGCTGGAATCGGGAGAGAGGCAGGATGGGGCGGTGATCGAGGAGGGCAGCGTTCCGGCGTCCAGCGGCAGTGCCCGCACGTCGACCGAGCGCCCGGCGGCGCGCGGGCGGCTGCGGGTCTACCTCGGTGCCGCGCCGGGGGTGGGCAAGACCGTGGCGATGCTCGGCGAGGCGCGCCGCCGCCGGGAACGGGGGACCGACGTCGTGGTCGGCATCGTCGAGGACCACGGACGCGACTACACCCGTGAATGCCTGGGCGACCTCGAGGTGATCCCGCGGCGAACACTGGAGCACCGGGGCATCACGCTGACTGAACTCGACCTTCCCGCGGTGCTGGCCCGCCGTCCGGCCGTGGTCCTGATCGATGAGCTGGCGCACACCAACGCCCCGGGCATCGGTCACGAAAAGCGTTGGCAGGACGTGCAATCCATCCTGGACGCCGGGATCGACGTGATCACAACGGTGAACATCCAGCATCTGGAGTCACTGAACGACGTGGTGGCCGGCATCACCGGGATCGTCCAGGCCGAGACCGTGCCCGATGACGTGGTGCGGGCGGCCGACCAGATCGAGCTGGTCGACATGAGCCCGCAGTCCCTGCGGCGGCGGATGGCCCACGGGCACGTCTACCCGGCCGGAGCCATCGACACCGCGCTGGGCAACTACTTCCGCGAGGGCAACCTGACCGCGCTGCGGGAGTTGGCTCTGCTGTGGGTGGCCGATCGGGTCGACGAGGGGCTGGACCGGTACCGCCGCGAGCACGGCATCACCGGGACGTGGGCCGCCCGTGAGCGCATCGTGGTGGCGTTGACCGGAGGTCCGGAGGGGCCGCTGCTGCTACGACGGGGGGCGCGGATCGCCGGCCGGGCGACCGGTCGGGACCTGGTGGCCGTGCACATCGTCCGGTCCGACGGTTCGATGGGCGCCCCCACCGGCGAGATCGAGAGCCAGCGCCTGCTGGCCGAGAGCCTCGGCGGCAGCTTCCACCTCATCGTCGGGGACGACATCGCGGCCTCGGTCCTGGATTTCGCCCGCGGTGTCAACGGGACGCAGATCGTCGTCGGAGCCTCCCGCCACGGTCGGCTCACCCAGCTGGTGCGCCCCAGCACATCGATGGCCATCGTCCGTGGGTCGGGCGACATCGACGTGCACGTGGTGACCCACCAACCGATGCCGCGGCCGCCGGGCCGAGCCCGCCGTCGGGCCAGTGTCCGGACCCGCTGGGCGTGGGCCGCCGTGGTCGGCGTGCCGGTGCTGCTGGCCGCCGTGATGCGGCTGTTCCGGGAGGGATTGAACCTGCCGACCGTGCTGCTGATCTTCCTGCTCGGGGTGCAGACCACCGCCTTGATCGGGGGCGTACTGCCGGCCGCGATCACGGCGGTGGTGGCCGGTGTACTGGCCAACCTGCTGTTCACCCAGCCGTACGGGTCGCTCACCATCGCCGAACCGCAGAACGCGTTCGCCCTGCTGGTATTCGTCGTCGTCGGGGTGACGGTGGCCAGCATCGTCGATCGGAGCCGGGCCGCCGCCGCGCAGGCCGCCCGCGGTCAGGCCGAGGCGCAGCTGCTGGCCGCGGTGGCCAACACGATGGCGTTGCCCGGCGATCCTCTCACCGCAGTGCTGGAGCAGGCCCGGATCGGATTCGGCATGCGTCGAGCGGTGCTGGTCCGGAGCGGTCCGGGCACGACCCGACCGGATCCCCGTGTCCTCGCGGTGGCCGGTGACACCATGCCGGATCCCGATGATCCGTTGGCGGGCGCCGATGTCGTCGTCGACGCCGACGGGGAGGAAGGACTGGTGCTGGGCCTGTTCGGGCATCCGCTGGTCGCCGCCGACCAGCAGCTGGTCGACGTGGTGGCGGCCCAGGTCGCGCTGGCCCTGGAACGCAGCGAGCTGGAGGCGGAAGCCGCGCAGGCCGAGCGACTCCGCCAGTCGGACGTGGTCCGGACAGCGATCCTGGCCGCGGTGTCCCACGACCTGCGGACGCCGCTGGCCACCATCAAGGCGTCCATGTCCAGCCTGCGGGACGGCGCCGTCACCTGGTCGGCGGAAGACCGGGACGACCTGCTCGCCGCCACCGACGAAGCGGCCGACCAGCTGGATGGGCTGCTGTCGAATCTGCTCGACCTCTCCCGGTTGCAGACCGGTGTCCTGGCGCCGGTGCGACGCCCGGTGTCGGTGGACGAGGTGGTGTACCGGGCCCTCATCGGTCTGCCCACGGCCCGTCTGGACGTCGAGATCAGCGACGACCTGCCGCTCATCGACACCGACCGGGGGCTGCTGGAACGGGTCGTCGCGAACATCGTGTCGAACGCGGTCAGCCACAGCGCGGACGGGAAGCCGGTGCGGATCCTGGCCGGTGAGGTGCCAGGGGCGGCCTCCATCCAGATCCGCGTGATCGACCACGGCGCCGGTGTCCCGGAGGCTCAGCGCGAGGCGATGTTCGCGCCGTTCCAACGACTCGGGGATGCCCCGTCAGGCTCCGGCATCGGGCTCGGGCTGGCGGTGGCCCGCGGGCTGGCCCTGGCCGTGGACGCCTCCATCGAGGTGGACGACACTCCGGGGGGCGGATTGACGATGATCATCACCGTGCCGATCGCCGGACGCGACGAGCAACCGGCCTCCGGCCGATCCGAAGGGGAGGCGGTCTGATGAACCGGGTACTGGTGGTGGACGACGATCTGGCTCTGGCCCGCGCGCTCGGGATCAACCTGCGCGCCCACGGCTACGAGGTCACCGTCGTGCACGACGGACGGGCCGCCCTCGACCGCGTCGCCCATCTCCATCCGCAGGTGGTGATCCTCGACCTCGGGCTGCCCGACATCGACGGAGTGGAAGTGCTGCAAGGCATTCGCGGCTGGTCGAGCATCCCGGTGATCGTGCTGTCGGCCCGATCGACCTCGGCCGAGAAGGTCGAGGCGCTGGACGCCGGAGCCGACGACTACGTCACCAAACCGTTCGGCATGGCCGAGTTGCTGGCCCGGGTCCGCGCCGCCGTTCGACGCGGCGCGCCGGCCAGCGGCGAGGTGCTGGAACCCGTGGTGACGCCGGACTTCACCGTCGATCTGGACGCCCACCGGGTCCTGCGGAACGGCGAGCCGGTCAAGCTCACGCCGACCGAGTGGTCGATGCTGGAACTGCTGGTCCGCCACGCGGGCAAGCTGGTGCCCGGCAAGCAGTTGCTGGTCGAGGTCTGGGGGCCGGCGTACGAGACGGAGACGCACTACCTGCGCGTCTACATGGCCCAGCTCCGCCGCAAACTCGAACCGGACCCGGCCAAACCCAAGTACCTGATCACCGAAGCCGGTGTGGGCTACCGGTTCCAGCCCTGACCTGCGTGCGGGGCGCAATTCACCGGACACGTGTCGGCCGCGCCGCTAGGTTCGGCCGGTGACGAACGACGACCGGATGCAGGACGAGCGAAGTACGGACGCCCTGTGGACGGAACTAGGGATCAGCTTGAACTGAACCGCGGGGCCGGTCGTCACCGGGAACGACCGCTGCCGTCAGACGCTCTCCTGCGTGCGGACCCGACGCCGGTTCAGCGCCAGATAGCCGACGAAGCCGATGGCCAGCGAGATGACGACGCCGAGGTTGGCGTTCGCCCAAGTGCCGTTCTTCGGGCCAAGGTGCAGCGGGGCGAGCAGGTATCCCTGCCAGGCCAGCCATTCGGCCGTGCTGACCACCAGCCCGAAACCGACGCCCGACCCGAGCAGCATCAGCGCGACCGCCGAGACGTTGGCCGCACCGTAGCGGCCTCGGGACGAGTACAGGTCGGCCTCGGCGTAGTTGCGGCGGCGCAGCAGCATGTCGGCCAGGAAGATCCCGGTCCAGGCGGCGATCGGCACGCCGAGGGTGATGAGGAAGCCGGTGAACGAGCCCAGGAACGATCCCGCGGCGATCCACACCAGGTAGACGGTGCCGAGCACCATGATCACCACGTCGATCGAGACCGCGATGTGCCGCTTGGTCTTCAGACCGAGGCTCAGCAGGGCCAGACCTGACGAATAGATGTCCAGGACCGCGCTCCCGATCAAGCCGAGCAGGGCGACCAGGATGAACGGGACCAGGTACCAGGTCGGCAGGATCGTGCCCAGGCCGCCGATCGGGTCGTTGCCGACCGCGGTCAGCAGAGCCGGGTCCGAGCCGGTGAGCAGCAATCCGTCGAGGATCAGCAGCACCGGGCCGACACTCGCCCCGAAAGTGGTCCAGCCGACCACGCTCGAGCCGCGGACCGACGTCGGCAGGTAGCGGCTGTAGTCGGCAGCGGTATTGGCCCAGCTCAGCCCGAAGCCGGTGAAGGCGAAGATGACCGCGCCGACGAAGGCCGCGACCCCGCCGGTCGGGAGCGATTTCAGGGCCGACGGGTGGATGTGGGACGCGGTGATGATCACGAACCCGATGGTCAGCAGGATCATCAGGTAGGTGATCCACTTCTGGAATCTCATGATCACGTCGAAACCGAGCGTGCCGGCCACCGCGATCACCCCGGCCACCACGACGAACGATCCGATCTTGGTTGCCGTGCCGGTGCTCCAGCCGAGCCGTTCGAAGATCACCCCGACCGCCGAGATGGCCAGCACCATGGTGACGATCTCCCAGCCGACCAGCAGCAGGTAGCTGACCAGCGACGGCAGCCGGTTGCCGAGCACGCCGAACGGGGCGCGGGAAAGGATCATGGTCGGCGCCGAGCCGCGCTTCCCGGCCAGCGCCGAGAACCCGACCAGCAGGAACGAGCCGATGATGCCGATCACCCCGGCGACCAGGGCCTGGAGGAACGAGACCCCATGGAACAGCAGGTACGCGGCGTAACCCATGCCGAGCACGCCGACATTGGCCGCGCACCACGGCCAGAACAGGTTGGACGGCTTGCCCTTTCGCTCGACCGGGTCGATGACGTTGATGCCGTTGAGTTCCAATATCGGCGCCGAGACGCCCGAGCGTTCGATCTCGGGGTGGACGGTGGTCACAGGTGGATCCTTTCGCAGATGACTTCGATCAGGTCGGGGGCGACGAGGACAGCTTCCCGATGACGGTGACCGGCAGATCCGCGCGGATCGCGCGGAGGCCGACAAGTGCGCCGGAGGAAAGTGATACCAGGACGCAGGAAGCGGGACCGCCCGATGCGTGCACATCGAACCCGCTGTCCTGCCCGCTATGTCGGTCGTCGATCTGATGTCGGAGACCGGCCGTGGCGGCCAGGGCGGCGAACTCTGCGGCCACGCCCCGGGATCCGACCGGCAGGACCTCCCGCACCCCGGGCATGTGCAGCACGCGGACGACCTCGGCCACGGTGGGCATGGCGCGGTCGGCGGGCGTCAGGGTGTGCGCCGGAGCCGACCGCGGAAGACCGAGGCAGACCACGATGTCGCCGGCTCGACTGCTCCCGCCCCGCAGCCGGCCCGCCTCGGCGATCCCGACGACGGTGACCCCGACGGCGGTGCTGGTGGTGGTGACGTTGTCCTCGGTCGATCCGGTGACCGCCCCCGCATCGAGCCCGAGTTCACGCGCCAGATCGCTCATCGCCGCGATCATCGCGTCCGCCACCGGCCCGGTTTCGAAGCACAAGTTGTTCACCACCAGTCGCGGTACGGCGCCCGCGGCCAGCACCTCCAGGACGGGCGTCCGGGCGGCGAAGTAGCCCACTGTGTAGGGATCGGCGGCCACCGTGTCGCCGGGCTTCGGTCCGATGCCACCGACCGAGTCGCAGGCCACCACCATGGTCGACCCGTCGGGCAGGGCCAGGGTCGTCACGTCGCGGATCCGCCCGGTCACGGCGGTGCCGGTCACGACGGGACCGCCGGATCCAGCGGCCGCGCGCCATCAGGCCTCCGGTTGACGAAGGTGAATCGATCCGCGCGGAGCAGTGTGCGGGCGAACTCCAGCGGTCTCCCGTCGGCGGCGTAAGTGGTCCGTTCGAGACCGAAAGCCGGTACCCCGGAACGATTTTCGAGATGGCGGGCGGCGGCCGGGTCGAGGCCGACGGCCGAGAGCCGTTCGGCGGCGTGGTCGGGCGCGAAACCACCGTCCCGGCCAAGGGTCTGGAAGAGCGACTCGTCGCCGAGCGGTTCGTCGAGCAGGGGTCCGGCCGTGGACGCCGGCAGCCAGGACGTCTCCAGGCTGCTCGGGATCCCGTCGATGTACCGGACCCGGACCAGGCGGACGACGCGGTTCGCCTCGTTGGGCACGCGCAGCGCGGTGAGCACGGCCGGGTCGGGCGCCGCGAACCCCGCACTGAGGACCCGGGTGTGCCAGTCGCGACCCTGGTCGCTCAGGACCGAGGAGAACCCGGTCAGCGTGACCGCGGCCGCCGTCACCCGGGGCGGCGCCACGTAGGTGCCCGAACCGTGACGACGGATCAGCCGTCCCTCGTTCTCCAGGGCCGAGGTGGCGTGTCGCACGGTGATGCGGGAGACCTCGAGCAATTGCGCCAGGGCACGTTCGGTCGGAAGTCGGTGCCCGGGCGGCAGCGCCCCGGAGTCGATCAAGGTCCGTAGCTGGTCGCGGACCTGGGCGTAGGCCGGACGGTCGCCGGTCGTCGGCCGGAGGGTGGCGAAGAGGCCGAGTTCCACCTCATCCTCCGTCCGGCAAATGGGCTCAAGTGGGATGAGAGTAGAACTCGAGCGAACGCCGGGTCAAAGCAACCGCGACGCGGGCCCGTCGATCTGCCATGATGACCTCGTCGTAGTCATGGGCGGGGTACAGGAGGGGACCGGATGTTGTACCTGGATTCGTTCGTCGGGCTGGCGCTGATGGCGCTCTGGATCTTCTGTGTCGTCGACGTCATCATGACTCCGGACGGCGCGACCCGGAACCTGCCGAAGATGCTCTGGCTGCTCCTGGTGATCTTCTTGTTCGAGATCGGGGCCATCATCTGGCTGATCGCCGGCCGGCCGCGGTCCGGGACCGCGCGCGATCGGGGCGCTGGCCGGGGTTTCTACGCCGGCGCCCGGGCGCAGGGCTTCCCGGAGTACGAACGACTCGGCCGATCCACGGTCGATGATCCGGAGGCCGACGCCGAGTTCCTCCGTCAGTGCCGGGAGCGGGCGCAGGCCCAACGGGCCCGGTACGAGCAGAGCAAGAAAGATCAGTCGGAGTCGTAAGCGGCCAGCAACTGGTCGGCGGCGGCGGCGGACGACACCCGGCCGGCCGCCACGTCTTGCGTGATCCGGTCGCGGATGGCCGCGATGTGCGGCGAGTTCCGCAGCCGCTGATCGAGTTCGTCGCGGACCAGGGTCCAGGTCAATTCGACCTGCTGCCCGGCGCGTTTCCGAGCCAGACCGGCGACCGTCAGCCCCGTTCGGTGCGCCATGACGGCCGCCCACAGCTCCTCGATCCCGGCACCGGTCAGTCCGGAGCAGGTCAGGACGGACATCCGGGCGTCCTTCCCGCGGACCAGCCGGACCGCGCCGGCCAGGTCGCGGGCGGTCGCCTCGGCCTCGACGAGGCGCTCGCCGTCGGCCTTGTTGACCGCGATGACGTCGGCCAGTTCGACGACACCTTTCTTGATGCCCTGCAACTGATCTCCGGTGCGGGACAGGGCCAGCAGAAGGAAGGTGTCGACCATCGACGCGACCGTCGTCTCCGATTGCCCGACCCCGACCGTCTCGACGATCACCACGTCGAACCCGGCCGCCTCGAGCACAGTGATGGCCTGCGCGGTCGACCGCGCAACGCCGCCGAGCGTCCCGGCGTTCGGAGACGGCCGGATGTAGGCGTTCGGGTCGGCCGACAGCCGGGGCATTCTGGTCTTGTCGCCGAGCACGGAGCCGCCGGTCCGGGTGCTGGACGGATCCACGGCCAGGACGCCGACGCGGTGACCGGCGGCGGTCAGGTGCGTGCCGAGGGCCTCGATCAGGGTCGACTTCCCGACCCCCGGCGCGCCCGAGATCCCCACTCGCACCGCCCCTCCCGCGTGCGGTGCGAGCAATGCGTAGAGCTCCCGGGCGGCCACGCGGTGGTCAGGACGGGTGGACTCCATCAACGTGATCGACCGTGACAGGGCGGCCCGAGCGGGCCCGTCGCCGTGCCGGCCGATGACGAGCGCGGCCAGCGTCTTCGGGTCGGGCGCGGTCACGGCCGGCGGTCGCGGAGGCCGAGGGCGGCCGTCACGGCAGCTCCCAGGTGTGTACCGGCTCGTTGGAGTGCATGCCGACCGAATAGCGGTGCAGCATCTCGGTCAGTGCCTCGTGGCGACTCATCCCCTTGCTCTCCAGCCGCTGCACCGCCTCGCTCTGCCACCAGGAGCCGTTGCGCCGCAACTTGCATCGCTCCTCGATGATGGTCAGGTAGCGATCGCTGGTCGACGCCGAGACCCCCCAGCGGTCCAGACCCTCCTGGGCCAGCGGCAGCAGGTGGCGCAGGATCAACTCGTCCCAGGAGACCTCGCCGAACCCGGGCCAGTAGAACATCGCGTCCACGCCGTGACGGGCACCGGCGTCGAAATTGGCCTTGGCCGCGTCGAAGGACATCTTCGTCCACACCGGGCGGTCGTCACCGGCCAGCATCTTCACCGCCCCGTAGTAGAAGGCGGCGTTGGCCAGCACGTCCACGACGGTCGGTCCGGCCGGCAGCACCCGATTCTCCACCCGCAGGTGCGGGACGCCGTCGACCACGTCGTAGACCGGTCGGTTCCATCGGTAGACGGTGCCGTTGTGCAGACGGAGTTCTTGCAGGCGAGGCGCTTTGCCGGCCGCGAGAACGGCCTCGGGGTCCTCGTCGGTGGTCTCCGGGAGCAGGGCCGGGAAATAGCGGACGTTCTCCTCGAACAGATCGAAGATCGACGTGATCCACCGTTCGCCGAAGAACACCGGCGGCCGCACGCCCTGGTTCCGCAGCTCGGGGGAGCGGGTGTCGGTGGCCTGCAGGAACAATTCGGTCCGGGTCTCGGCCCACAGTCGCTTGCCGAACAGGAACGGAGAGTTGGCGCCCAGGGCCAGCTGCGGGCCGGCCAGGGTCTGCGCCGCATTCCAGTTGGCGGCGAACGCGGCCGGCGACACCTGCAGGTGCAACTGCACCGAGGTGCACGCCGATTCCGGCGCGATCGTGTCGGCGAACATCTTCAAGGACTCCACGCCGGTGATGTCCAGCTCCAGGTCCTCCCGGCGGTGCGCGAAGATCGCTTCGCTCAGCGCCGCGTACCGGGGATTGGCGCTCATCCAGTCATCCTGGAAATGCTCGGGGGCCAGGGTGGGCAGGATCCCGATCGACACGATCTCCGAGCCGGATTCGTTGGCCTTGGCCTCGGCGTGGTTCAGGGACTTCCGCAGCATCGATTCGAGTTCCAGCAAGGAGTCGCCGGTGAGCGGCCCCGGCGGGACGTTCAGTTCGATGTTGTACTGGCCGAGTTCGGTCTGGTACGCCGGATCGGCGATGGCGGCCAGCACCCGGGCGTTGGCCATGTCCGGCTGCCAGTTCCGGTCGACCAGGTTCAGTTCGATCTCCAGCCCGGTGAGCGGCTGGTCGAAGTCGAAGACGTGCTCGGCCAACATCTTCTCGAACACGTCGAGGCACCGACGGACCTTCTCGCGGTAACGCTGCCGCTGCTCGCGGGTGAAGGAGCCGCTGGAGATGTCGTCGCCCATGGTGCCTCCTGGGGTTGAAGCGACTGCCGGCCGCGCTGCTTGCGACACCGGTCACAGCCAACCACACGGGTAACGTGACGTGCGGGCTGCGCCCCGTGGTGCGGACAAAATCTACAGTGATCGTGATCTTCACTGATCACGAACTTCGACGGTGATGGCGAGCAGATGACCTCCTCCGGCGCGACGGCGCAACTCCAGGTTCCCGACGACCTCGGCTCGGGCCGTGGCCCGGACTTCCTGGAGGCCTATCTGGCCCGGTCGCTGGGCGAACTGGTCGTCATGCGCCGGGACATCCACGCTCACCCCGAGCTGGCGCGGACCGAATCGGCCACCACCGCCCTGATCCTGCGGACCCTGCGGGCGGCCGGCATCACCGGCCGTCCGCTGCCGGGCGGGACCGGCGTGGTGGCCGAGCTCGGGCGCGGTGACCGGGTGATCGCGCTGCGGGCCGACATCGACGCGTTGCCGCTGCGGGAGACCTCCGGGCTGCCCTTCACCTCGACGGTCCCCGGGGTGTGCCACGCCTGCGGCCACGACATCCACACCACGGCCCTGATCGGCGCCGCCCAGGCCCTGGCCACGGCGGACAACCTCCCGGGCCGGGTGCGGTTGATCTTCCAGCCGGCCGAGGAGGTGATGCCCGGCGGCTCGCACGACGTCATCGCCTCCGGAGCGCTGAACGGCGTGGAACAGATCTTCTCCATCCACTGCGATCCGCGGCTGGAAGTGGGCCGGGTCGGTCTGCGGATCGGCCCGATCACCTCCACCAGCGACGTCGTCGAGATCGAGCTCACCGGGCCGGGCGGCCACACCGCCCGCCCCCACCTGACGGCCGACCTGATCTACGCCCTCGGCGTGGTGATCACCGGCCTGCCGGCGTTGCTGACCCGGCGGATGAACCCGCGTTCCGTGCCCGTCATGGTGTGGGGGAACGTGCATTCCGGCGTCGCCGCGAACGCCATACCGGAGACCGGCGTGCTGCGGGGCACGCTGCGGCTGATGGATCGGGCGGGTTGGGACCAGGCCGAGGGCCTCGTCCGGGAACTGATCGCCGACCTGCTCGCCCCGACCAAGGCCGGCTTCGTGCTGAACTACCTGCGCGGCGTCCCGCCGGTGGACAACGACCCGGATTGCACGGAGATCCTCCGGCTGGCCGTCGGCGGCGCGGCCGGGCTGGAGCACACCGCGGTGGCCGAACAGTCGACCGGAGCCGAGGACTTCGCCATCTATCTCGACCATGTGCCGGGAGCCCTTGCCCGCGTTGGTGTCTGGGACGGGGTCAGCCCACAGGTCGACCTGCACTCGGGGGCGTTCCGGGCCGACGAACGAGCCCTGCCGGTGGCCGTGCGGCTACTGGTCCACACCGCACTGGAAGCCCTGGACGCACCGCGGCCGTAGTCGAGCGGCGTCGCCCGCGTTGTCTGCGTCGACCGGAATGACATTTGCGCTCCAGGCCGCCAATCGCGGAATTTTCATTCCGGTCGATGCGCCGCCCATGGCCACGCCACACGCGGGTGCTGCCGGTCGAGGATCGATCAGCCGAAGTCGGGGATGACGAGCGTCCCGTCGTCGTTGATCGTGAAGCCAGGGTTGTAGGCGATTTCCCACGGGTGGCCGTCAGGGTCGGTGAAGTAACCGGCGTAGCCGCCGTAGAAGGTGGTCGCCGCGGGTCGGGTGACCGTGGCCCCGGCCAGCCGGGCCTGGGCCATCACCTCGTCGACCTCGGCCGCGGAGCGGACGTTCTGGGCCAGGGCGAAACCGCCGAAACCGTGCCGCCCGTCGTCGGGCAGGCCGCAGTCCTCCGCCAGCTTGTCCCGGCCCCACAACACCAGCCCGAGTCCGCCGAGCTGCAGGAAGACCGTCTCCTGCACCTCCTGCCCCCGCCAGCCCACGGCTTCGTAGAACGAGCGGGCTCGGGTCAGGTCGGTGACGCCGAGCGTGATCAGGCTGACTCGCTGCTCCATCGATCCTCGCCCTCGTCAGCTGCCGATCGAACGGCAGGGCCGACGGCGCAACTCGGCCACGTACTCCGACGGCGCGTCCGCGGCCTCGGCCGCATCGGCGATGACGCCCAGATAGCGCGCGGACGGGACGCCGCCTTCGAACGCCTGCAGGGCGTAGAGCCAGGCCAGCTTGTCGCCCTCCAACGTGTGCACCCGGAGCCGGAGTTTGGTGTACAGGCCCAGGTCGGCGCCCTCCCAGGAGTCCAGGTTCTTCTCGTCCGAGGTGGCCATGTCATAGAGCACGACGAACACGCTGCTGTCGGGGTCCTCGACCACCGTGGCCAGCGCGCCCTCCCAGCCCAGGTCCTCGCCGCCGAACGTCAGGCGCCACCCGGGCAACCATCCGCTCCCGGCCACCGGTGACGACGGGCAGCGCTGCAACATCTGCGCCGGATCCATGTTGGATCCGTACGCCGCATAGAGGGCCATGAGGGGAGCTTATCCGCCGCGGCGGTTCTCGCGGTGGCCCGTCGTGGCCGCCGTGCGAGACCCCGGCGTCGACCACTTCTTCGAGTGGACGGGCGCCGGTCGGCGATGTCCATCGGTGCGTTCGCCCGGACGAGCCCGACCGCTGCTACCGTGACGGTTCTGCGGGCGGTCGTCCCCTGACCGCGCGACGCCAGTACCGGAGGGCACCGTGAACACTCGCTACGCTGCCGAGATCGATCTGGAGAACACCGCCACCACGCACTCGAAGCTCGTCCTGATGGGCGGTCGAGGCCGACGGGTCCTCGAACTCGGCGCCGCGTCCGGCTACATGAGCAGTGTGCTCGAGGCCAGTGGACCCACGGTCACGGCGGTCGAGTACGACGCCGAGGCCGGCAACTCCTGACGCTCCGCAATTCTCCGAAAACAGCGGCCGGGCCGAGTTGTGGCCCCGCCGGAAGACCGAACACCGCGATGGACAGGAACGAGAACCGATGACCCGGATCGTGATCATGGGCGGCGGCCCCGCCGGCTACGAGGCGGCGCTGGTGGCCGCCCAGTACGGCGCCGAGGTGACGCTGATCGAGACGGACGGTCCCGGCGGCGGATGCGTGCTCTACGACTGTGTGCCGAGCAAGACGTTCATCGCCTCGGCGGGGGCTCGGACCTCGGTCCGTGACGCGGACGAGCTCGGCGTCATCGTGCCGCCGCAGAAGGTCGACGTCGACGTCGAGGTCGTCCACGGCCGGGTGAAGTCGCTGGCCCTCGCGCAATCGGCGGACATCGGCGCCCGGCTGCTGTCCGAGGGCGTCGCAATGATCGCCGGCCGGGCCGAACTCGCCGATTCGGCGCCCGGCCTGGCCGCGCACCGGATCCTGGTGCACGGCAATGACGGCGTCGACACCGTGCTGGAAGCGGACGTGGTGCTCATCGCCACCGGGGCGTCACCTCGAATTCTCGATTCGGCTGTGCCTGACGGGGAGCGAATCCTCACCTGGCGGCAGCTGTACACGCTCAAGGAATTCCCGGAGCACCTGATCGTCATCGGCTCGGGTGTGACCGGAGCCGAATTCGCCTCGGCCTACAACGAGATCGGTGTCAAGGTCACGTTGGTGTCCAGCCGCGACCGGGTGCTGCCCAGCGAGGACGCCGACGCCGCCGCCGTGATCGAAGCGGTGTTCACCGAGCACGGGGGCGGACTGGCCCGCCGCGCCCGCGCCGCGTCGGTGGTCCGCGAGGGCGACGAGGTGGTGGTGACCCTGACCGACGGCCGGCAGGTGCGCGGCTCCCACGCACTGATGACCGTCGGTTCGATCCCGAACACGGCCGGAATCGGATTGGACAAGGTCGGGATCGAGGTGCCGGACAGCGGTTTCATTCCGGTCGACCGGGTGTCTCGCACGTCGGTGGCCGGCATCTACGCGGCCGGCGACTGCACGGGGGTGCTGATGCTGGCGTCGGTGGCCGCCATGCAGGGGCGGATCGCCATGTGGCATGCGCTCGGGGAGGGAGTTCCCCCGATGCGGTTGCGGACGGTGGCGGCCAACGTGTTCACCCATCCGGAGATCGCCACGGTGGGCATCAGCCAGGCCGAGGTCGACGCGGGTACCGTCCCGGCCCGCACCATGATGATGCCGCTGTCGACCAATCCACGCGCCAAGATGACCGGGATGAGGAACGGTTTCATCAAACTGATGATCCGCCCGGCCACGGGCATCGTCATCGGCGGGGTGGTGGTCGCTCCGGAAGCCTCGGAGCTGATCCTCCCCATCGCGATGGCCGTGCAGAACGGGCTCACCGCAAAGGATTTGGCGTACACGTTGAGCGTGTACCCGTCATTGTCGGGCTCCATCACCGAGATCGGCCGTCGCCTCATGCACTACGACGGCGACCTCGGCTGAGTCGTCGCCCCTGACGTCGGGGTCCGTTGGTGGGCAACGTTCTGTCGTTGCCCACCAACGGTTCCGAGATCAGAAGGCGGTGGTGCCGATCGGTGTGCCCAGTCCGGTCGGGCCGTCCCAGCCCGTGCCAGCCGTGCACCAGATCGCGGTGCTGCAGGTGCCGTTGGATCCGGAGGTGACGTCGTTCAGGCTGGAGCTGTGCGCCCAGGTGTACGACGCCGGGTAGCCCGATGTGTTGCCGGACAACGCGTATACCGATGCGATGATCGGAGACGATGCGCTCGTCCCGCCGAACACCATCCAGCCCTTGGAACCCTGGTACGCGGTCGAGTCGTACACGGCGACGCCGGTGTTCGGATCAGCGACGGCCGAGACATCGGCGTTGGCCTTGCCGGAGCACTGGGTGACCGAGGTCTGCCAGGTCGGCTTCGCGTTCAGGGTCGAGCAGCCGCTGCCGGCCCCGGACCACGCCGATTCGGTCCAGCCGCGGGTGTTCGACGCCTTGGACAGGCTCGTGCCGCCGACGGCTACCACCGTGCCGAAGGACGCGGGGGACTCCACGCCGTAACCACCGTCACCGGTGGACGCGGTGATCGCGATTCCCGGATGGTTGTAGGCCGAACTCGAGGCGCTGTCGGAACCGCCGTAGGAATTGCTGATGGCCACGACGCCCTGGGTGGCGGCGTAGTTGACCGCCGTGCCCAGATCGGCGAAGGACGCAGATTTGGCCTCGACCAACAGGATCTTGCAGTCCGGGCAGGCGGCCGAGACCATGTCCAGGTCGAGGCTGATCTCCTGGGCCCAGCCCGCGTTCGTGCGAGGCACGGCCCCGCCGGTCTGGCCGACCTTACGGAAGCATCCGTTCGCGGTCGTGCACGCCGACAGCCCGTACTGACTGCGGTAGACCCCGAGATCGGCCGCGGCGGTCGGGTCGTCGTAGGCGTCGACGATCGCGACCGTTCGCCCGCCACTGGATGACGAGGTGAGAGCGTAGGCCGATCGGATGTCGGTCGGCCCGAGGCCGCTCGGGCTGGCGGTGGCGGCGGGTGCGCCGGCCGCATCCACCTGCACCAGGGCCTGGCAGGCGGCCTGACCGGCCGGGGCCACGGCGCACACCCGATCCGCCCGATGTCGACTCTGGTGGTCCGCGGTCGAACTGGCCGACGCGGGGCCGGCCGGCCCGATCAGCAGAGCGGCGGCAAGGGCCGTCACCGCGCCGAGGATGATGCTTGTCCTCATCTGAACTCCTGACTGCTTGGGGCAAATCCGGACGATAAGTTACTTTGCCCGAGCAATGAGAAATTGTGAAGAGTGCACGCCGAAATTATTTCGGAAATCGGGCCGAGCGGCGAGATTTGTTGCCGGGCAGCGCGATCTGGAGAGTGAATTTCCGGGATATGTGGGCGGGGCGGCGACGTCCGTTCAGCCACCTGGCGTGACAATTCGTCAGTCTGATGGTCAATTCCTTGGCCGATGGTCACCCGCTTGCGCCGATCGCCGGCCGAGTGACTCCGAGGTGTGCGACCGCCGGAGCGGGGGACGACGAAGGGCGGGGCGCACCCCTCGGTGCGTCCCGCCCTGTGGACCAAGACGACCCCGATCGGCTCGGCGTGGATCAACTTCGCCGGTTTGTGACGAATGGGACAGGAGTCGCCATGTTCATCCATGCCTGCGAAGTTGATCCACGCCAAAGCGGGCCGAAGTCGATCGGCGGCGGCCGAAGGTCAGGCCTCGTCCTCGACCCAGTCGAAGGTCTTGGTGACGGCCTTCTTCCATGAGGCGTAGGCCTTGGCCCGAGCGCCTTCCTCCATGTTTGGCTCCCAGCGCTTGTCCTCGGCCCAGTTGGTGCGGATGTCGTCTTCCGTTGCCCAGAATCCGACGGCCAGGCCGGCGGCGTACGCGGCGCCGAGGGCGGTGGTCTCGGCCACCACCGGACGGATCACCGGGACACCGAGGATGTCGGCCTGGAACTGCATCAGGGTCTCGTTCATGACCATGCCGCCGTCCACCTTGAGCGCGGTCAGGTCGACCCCGGAATCGGCGTTCATCGCGTCGAGCACCTCCTTGGACTGGAAGGCGGTCGCCTCCAGCACCGCCCGCGCGATGTGGCCCTTGTTGACGTACCGGGTCAGACCGACGATCGCGCCGCGGGCGTCGGAGCGCCAGTACGGGGCGAACAGACCGGAGAACGCCGGGACGAAGTAGCAGCCACCGTTGTCCTCGACCGACTTCGCGAGATCCTCGATCTCCGGGGCCGAGTTGATCAGGCCGAGGTTGTCCCGGACCCACTGCACCAACGACCCGGAGACGGCGATGGAGCCTTCCAGGGCGTAGACGGTCGGCTGGTCTCCGATCTTGTAGCAGACCGTGGTCAGCAGGCCGTTCTTGGACGGGACCTTCTCGGTGCCGGTGTTCAGCAACATGAAGTTGCCGGTGCCGTAGGTGTTCTTGGCCTCGCCGGGGGACAGGCAGGCCTGACCGAACGTGGCCGCCTGCTGGTCGCCCAGAATGCCGGAGATCGGCACCCCGGCCAGCACACCGCGCGGACGCACCTCGCCGTACACCTGCGAGGACGACTTGATCTCCGGAAGCATCGACATGGGGATGCCCATGTCCTTCGCGATCGACTCGTCCCAGGTCAGGGTGTCCAGGTCCATCATCAGGGTGCGCGAGGCGTTGGTCGGCTCCGTGATGTGCAGACCGCCGTCGGGGCCACCGGTCATGTTCCAGACCGTCCAGGTGTCCATGTTGCCGAACACCAGGTCACCCGCTTCGGCCCGCTCCCGCGCGCCCTCGACGTTGTCCAGGATCCAACGCACCTTGGGGCCGGAGAAGTAGGTGGCCAGGGGCAGCCCGACCTTGTCCTTGTACCGCTCCGCGCCGCCGCCCAGCGCCCCGAGCTGCTGACAGATCGCGTCGGTCCGGGTGTCCTGCCAGACGATCGCGTTGTAGACCGGCTCGCCGGTGTTCTTGTCCCAGACCATCGCCGTCTCGCGCTGGTTGGTGATACCGACGGCGGCGATGTCCTCGGCCTTGAGGTCGGCCTTGGCCAGGGCGCCGGCCGTCACCGCGCGGGTGTTCTCCCAGATCTCGACCGGGTTGTGCTCCACCCAGCCCGCCTTGGGAAAGATCTGCTCGTGTTCCTTCTGGTCGACCGCGACCACGCGGCCCTCGTGGTTGAAGATCATGCACCGGGTGGAGGTGGTGCCCTGGTCGATTGCTGCTACGAACTGTTCGCTCATTGGGGGTTCCCTTGTCTCACTTCGTCGTGAATGGTGTGCCGGAGGCCGGGTTGAGGACGGGTCCTCAGGCCTTGACCGCCTTGATCAGGTCGGCGGCGTCGGTCGCCTTGAACAGGAGGGTGGCCAGGATCGCGCCGATGACGGGGGCGACGACCGGGATCCACGAGTAGCTCCAGTCGGAGGAGCCCTTGCCCTTGATCGGGAGGAGGGCGTGCGCCACGCGAGGACCGAGGTCACGAGCGGGGTTGATCGCGTAACCGGTCGGTCCACCCAGGGATGCGCCGATGCCGACGACGACCAGTGCAACGCCGAGCGGGCCGATCGAGGCGGGGGTACCGCCCGACATCAGGATCCAGAAGATCAGCACGAAGGTGGCGATGATTTCTGTGATGATGTTCCACACCGGGGTGCGGATCGCGGGGCCGGTGGAGAACACGCCCAACTTCTTGCCCGGATCGGCTTCGGCGTCGAAATGCTCACGAAACGCAGCCCAGGCCAGAACGGCACCGATGAATGCGCCGAGGAATTCCCCGCAGAAGTAGATGAGAGCCTGTTTGGCCGAAATGTTGCCCATCATCCACTGGGAGACGGTGACGGCCGGATTGAGGTGGGCGCCGGTGGGGAAGGCAACGTAGACGCCGACGAAAACGCCGAGACCCCAACCGAAGTTGATCAGCAGCCAACCCCCGTTCTCGCCCTTGCTGCCCTTCAGAATTGCCGTTGCGACGACGCCACACCCGAGTAGGAGAAGAAGGGCGGTGCCCATCGTCTCGTACAGGAAGATGTGGCCCAAGCTGACAGTACTCAACTAAGTCCTCCATTGGACTGGGCCGGCTTCGTTGCCGGCGAGGTTGATGGGTGGTTCGTGATGACGACGCGTGCGGTACGCCCGATCCATCGGTCAGGGTGGCATCGGCGCCTCCCGGTCGTCACCGGCGCGCAGTCGGTTCCCCGTGCCCCGTGGTGCCACGGTCACCGACGCCCGTCGTCCGCGCATTCCGGTCACAGCCCCTGATCGGCTTTGCCCTGGCCTTCGGCCGCCCCGTCGACCCCGTGCCGCTCGCCGGGGGATTCCGCGCCGACCCGCACCTCCGGGGCGCCCATCCGGGCGGCATCGGCGGTCTGGTCGTCGGGCATCTGCTGCGACTCGATCTCGGCCTTCACCCTGGCCCGGTAGTGCTCCACCTCGTTGGCGACGGCCGCGGCGTCCCAGCCGAGCAGAGGAGCGACCAGATCGGCAACCTCCTGAGCGACGGCCTCTCCGCGGTCCCAGGTGTCCACCGAGATGCGGGTGCGGCGGGCCAGGATGTCGTCCAGGTGCAGCGCCCCTTCGTGCGAGACCGCGTACACCGCTTCGACCTTCAGATATTTCGGGGCGTGCTCGAGCGGGTCGCCGAGTTCGGGCCGCTCGGCGATCAGGGCGACGATCTCCCGGATCAGGCTGCCGTACCGGCCGAGCAGGTGCTTGACCCGCGGCTCGTCCAGATGCACCTCGGCGGCCAGCTTGTCCTGGTTGTTGGCCAGCGCCGCATAGCCGTCGGCGCCGATCAGCGGAACCCGGTCGGTGATCGACTTGCCGATCTTCCCGGGTAGCTGCTCCACCGCCTTGTCGACCGCATCCTTGGCCATCACGCGGTAGGTGGTGTACTTCCCGCCGGCCACGATGACCAGACCCGGGACGGGGGACACGACGGCGTGTTCGCGGGAGAGCTTGCTGGTCTGGTCCTCCTCGCCGGCCAGCAACGGACGCAGGCCGGCGTACACGCCGACCACGTCGTCGCGGGTCAGCGGCTTCTCCAGCAGGCGGTTCGCGTGGTCGAGGATGTAGTCGATGTCGCTGCGGCTGGCGGCCGGATGGGCCAGGTCCAGGTTCCACGGGGTGTCGGTGGTACCGATCACCCAGAAGTCGTCGCTCCACGGGCACGGGATGATGAAGAGCAGGCTCTTCTCGGTCTCGGTGATCAGTCCGGTGTCGGAGTCGATCCGGTCGCGCGGGATGATCACGTGCACGCCCTTGGACGCGGTGACCCGGAACTGGCCCTTGCCCCCGATCATGTGCTGGATGTCGTCGGTCCAGACGCCGGCCGCGTTGACCGTCGTCTTGGCCTTGACCTCGATGTCGCGGCCGGATTCGAGATCCTTGACCACGGCGCCGATCACGCGTTCGCCGTCACGCAGGAAGCCGGTGACCCGCGCGCTGGTGGCGACCAGCGCGTCGTAGGAGGCGGCCGTGCGGGAGATCATCATGGTGTGCCGAGCGTCGTCCAGCTGCCCCTCGTAGAACATGATGCCGCCCTTGATCCCCCCGATCTTGCCGCTGCGGAAGGACTTCAGGGTCGACTTCTTGGACAGGTGGCGCAGGTGACTGGGCACGCCGCGGCCGGCCCCAAGAACGTCGTACACCCCGACCCCGGTGCCGACGTAGGCGCGGTCCCAGGCGGTCTTCTCCAGCGGGTAGATGAACTTCACCGGGCGAGCCAGGTGGGGACACAGCGTCTCGAGGATCAGCTTGCGTTCCCGCAGGGCCTCGAAGACCAGTGAGAAGTTGAGCTGCTTGAGATAGCGGAGCCCGCCGTGCACCAGTTTGGACGAACGGCTGGATGTGCCGGACGCCAGGTCGCGGGCTTCCACCAGGGCGACCTTCAACCCACGGCTGGCCGCGTCGAGCGCGGCGCCGGCGCCCACCACACCACCGCCGATGACTAGGACGTCGAACTGCGTCTCGGCCATCTGCCGGAGTGATTCCTCACGGTTGGACGGGCTCAGAGCGGTGGACAGGAAACTCATGACGGCACTCCATTGGCTTCGTTGGTGCTGCCCTCGGCGGCCGTGGGGTGATCACGGCCGGGGAGGAGGTGGGATGAACGCAGCAAGGAGGCGGGCAGGCCGGGACCATCGGGGTTCTTACGCCGCAAGGTCATCGACGGATCCTCACTGATCAATCGGGTTGGGCTCTTCCGCGGGCGCAGTACGACCGCCGAAAGTGCCTCGTGGTGCACCGTATCGGTGCCCCGCGGACCGGGACAACCTGTAGCGTTCGGCAATGCCGAACGGTTAAAGGTTCGGCATTGCCGAACGATGTGAAGTGCAACCGAGTACGCTGATCGAGTGTCCGCGACTGTGCAGTCCGTCGAGCGCGCGGCGGCCATGCTCCGGCTGCTGGCCGACGAGAACGAGCCGATCGGGCTGGCTCAGATCGCGTCGGCACTGGGTCTGGCCAAGGGAACGGCCCACGGCCTGCTCCGCACCTTGCAGGACGTCGGGTTCATCGAGCAGACCTTCCCGACCGGGCCCTACCGGGTCGCCCCCGAGATCTTCCGTCTCGGCTGGGCCCGCCTGGATCTCAACGAGTTGCGGTCGAAGGCCCTGAACTGGACCGATGCGCTGGCCGCGCGCACGGGGGAGTCGGCCCGGGTGGCGGCCTTCGCCGACGGACAGGCGGTGGTCGCCCACCATGTCTTCCGGCCCGACCTCAGCGACCAGGTACTGCTCACCGGTTCCGCCGTACCACTGCACGCCAGCGCGCTGGGCAAGGTGCTGCTCGCCTTCGACCCGGGCGCGGCCCGCAGCATCATGGGCAAGCCGCTGCCCGGGTACACCTTTCGGACCATCATCGATCGTGTTGCCCTGCAACGGGATCTGGCCTCGATCCGTGATCAGGGCTGGGCCGCGGCGGTGGAGGAGTCGGCCGCCGGGGTCACCGGGGTCGCCGCCCCGATCCGCGATGGAGGAGGCTACGTGGTGGCCGCCGTCGGCATCGAAGGAGACACGAACCGGATGTGTGACGAACGCTCCCGCCCGCGCCCGGCCCTGGTGTCTCACGTGATCCGGGCCGGCCGGTCGATCTCCCGCGAACTCGGGCACGGTCGCGAATGGTGAGCGAGAAGTTCGTCGCCGCCCTCGACCAGGGCACCACCTCGACCCGGTGCATGATCTTCGACGTCCACGGCACGATGGTGGCGATGGCCCAGCGGGAGCACCACCAGCACTACCCGCGGCCCGGATGGGTCGAACACGACGCGGCCGAGATCTGGTCGATCGTCCGGCAGGTGGTGCCGATGGCCTTCTCCGACGCGGGCGTCGAGCCCGGGCAGGTGGTGGCCTTCGGCATCACCAACCAGCGCGAGACGACGGTGGTCTGGGACCGGATCACCGGCCGGCCGGTGGGCCGGGCGATCGTCTGGCAGGACACCAGGACCACCGACCTGCTGGCCGAGATCGCCGGCGACATCGATCCGGCCGAGATCACCGCCCGCACCGGCCTGCCGTTGACCGGGTACTTCTCCGGCCCGAAGCTGCGCTGGATCCTCGACCACGACGAGAACATCCGGGCCCGGGGCGAGCGGGGCGAGCTGATGTTCGGCACCATGGACTCCTGGATCACCTGGAACCTGACCGGGGGGATCAACGGAGGCCTGCACGTCACCGACGTGACCAATGCGAGCCGCACCATGCTGATGAACCTGGAGACCCTGGACTGGGATCCCGTTCTGCTGCAGGCCCTTCGGGTCCCGCGCAGCATGCTGCCGGAGATCCGCTCCACCATCGGGGTCGTCGGTCACACGGTGCACCCGGTGCCCGGCGTGCCGATCGGGGCCATCATCGGTGACCAGCAGGCGTCCCTGTTCGGCCAGACCGCCTTCGACGCCGGCGAGGCCAAGTGCACCTTCGGGACCGGCAGTTTCCTGTTGCTGAACACCGGACAGGACATCGTCCGATCCAGCCACGGCTTGATCACCACCGTGGCCCACCGGGTCGGCGACGAGCCGGCCCACTACGCACTTGAGGGATCGGTGGCGGTCGCCGGCGGCCTGGTGGCCTGGTGCCGCGACAGCCTGGGCCTGATCCGGACCGCCGCGGAGATCGAGACCCTGGCCGCGACCGTGCCCGACAACGGGGGATGCTATGTGGTGCCCGCATTCTCGGGACTCTTCGCCCCGCACTGGAACCCGTCCGCGCAGGGCGTCCTGGTCGGTTTGACCGCCTTCGTGACCAAGGCCCACATCGCTCGCGCCGTTCTCGAGGCGTCGGCCTGGCAGACCAGGGACGTGATGGAGGCGATGCGGGCCGACGCCCGGCTGTCAGCCCGCAGTCTCGCCGTCGACGGCGGCATGACCACCGACAACCTGCTCATGCAGATGCTGGCCGATGTACTGGACGTCCCGGTGGTGCGGCCGATGATGGCTGAGACGGTGGCCCTGGGCGCCGCCTACGCCGCCGGGCTGGCCGTCGGCTACTGGCCCGACCGCCAGGCGCTGCGGCGCAACTGGCAGCGCGCCGCCGAATGGCGCCCGACGATCGACCCGGCGCGCCGGGAGGCCGAGTACGCCGCCTGGACGGCGGCCGTGGGACTGGCCGACGCGTGGGGACATCGCGGCGCGACGGTCCAGCTGGTGACCTGACACCGGCGAACCAGCACAATCGAAGTGGATCAAACCCAGCAAAGGGGCGGTGAGGCGAGGATGACGACGCAGACGAGCGACCAGCAGGGCGCCGACGGCGGGGGCGCCGGGGCGACCTGGGGGCAGGTCCACCGGGCCGACAGCTGGCGGCGACTGGCCGCCGAGGAGTTCGACGTGGTGATCATCGGCGGCGGCGTGGTGGGCGCCGGGGCCGCCCTGGACGCGGTGACCCGCGGTCTGTCGGTCGCGTTGGTCGAGGCCCGTGACCTCGCGTCCGGCACGTCCTCCCGGTCGTCGAAACTCTTCCACGGTGGCCTGCGCTACCTGGAGATGTTCGAGTTCGGCCTGGTCCGCGAGGCCCTGCGGGAACGCGAACTGATGCTGACCAAGATCTGCCCGCACCTGGCCAAGCCGGTGTCGTTCCTCTACCCGCTGTCCAAGCCGCTGATCGAGCGGCCCTACGTCGGGGCCGGGCTGATCATGTACGACTCGATGGGCGGCGCGAGATCCGTTCCGCGACACAAGCATCTGACCAGGGCCGGTGCCCTCCGTCTGGTTCCCGGCCTGCGGCGCGACGCCCTGGTCGGCGGGATCCGCTACTTCGACGGGCAGGTCGACGACGCCCGTCACACCCTCACCGTGGCCCGGACGGCGGCCGCCTACGGCGCCGTCGTCCGCACGTCCACCCAGGTCGTCTCGTTCATCAAGGAGGCCGACCGGATCACCGGGGTCCAGGTCCGGGACGTCGAGACCGGGGACGAGACGCAGGTGCGGGGCAAGGTCGTGATCAACTCGACCGGCGTCTGGACCGATGAGTTGCAGCGGCTGTCCGGGGGCCGCGGCCGGTTCAAGGTCCGGGCGTCCAAGGGGGTGCACCTGGTGGTGCCGAGGGACCGGATCACCTCCGAATCCGGGATCATCCTCAAGACCGAGAAGTCGGTGCTGTTCGTCATCCCGTGGGGGGCGCACTGGATCATCGGGACGACCGATACCGACTGGAACCTCGACCTGGCCCACCCGGCGGCAACCAAGGCCGACATCGACTACATCCTCGACCACGTGAACCGGGTGCTCGCCGTTCCGTTGACCCACGAGGACATCGAGGGCGTCTACGCCGGTCTCCGGCCGCTGCTGGCCGGGGAGAGCGAGCAGTCGTCCAAGCTGTCGCGAGAGCACGCCGTGGCCCGGGTCGCGCCGGGACTGGTGGCCATCGCCGGGGGCAAATACACGACGTACCGGGTGATGGGCGCCGACGCGGTCGACACTGCCGCCGAGGACCTGCCGGGCCGGATCAACCCCTCCTGCACGGCTGATGTGCCGCTGCTGGGCGCCGACGGGTACCGGGCGCTGGTCAACCAGGCCGACCGGATCGCGGCCAACCACCACGTCCATCCGTACCGGATCAAGCACCTGCTCAACCGTTACGGCTCGGAGATCCACGAGCTGCTCGCGCTCGCCTCGGCCGACCCCGAGTTGTGGAAGCCCCTGCCCGGCGCCGACGAGTATCTGCAGGTGGAGGCGTTGTACGCGACGACGCACGAGGGGGCCCTGCACGTCGAGGACGTGCTGGCCCGCCGGACCCGGATCTCGATCGAGTATGCACACCGGGGGACGGAGACCGCCCCCAGGGTGGCCGAGCTGATGGCGGGCGTGCTGGGCTGGACCGACGCCCAGCGCGATCAGGAGGTGGCCACCTATCTGGCCCGGGTGGAGGCCGAACGACGGTCGCAGACCGAGCCGAGCGACTCCTCGGCCGATCAGGTGCGCCGGCAGGCACCGGAGATCCGCGACCTGCTCGTCTCGCCGGTCGCCTGACCCTTGTCGAGCGCGACCACGACGCCCGCCGTGCCGCACGTGGGCGCCGCAGGCCATGATGAGCCGATGGGGGGGTCGAGGTGATCCGCAGCCGCCGGCCGACGCCGACCGCGCCGGTACGGGTCGGGCTGCTCGTGGCCACCGGCGTGCTCCTCACCGGGGCCGCCCTCTGGGCCGGGGCGAACGGACCGTGGACCGGACGTCCGGAACGCACCCGATCGGAGCCCACCGACCTCCCGACCTTGCCGACCTTCACCCCTCCGACGCTGCCGACCCGGGCGCCGGTCAACCCGCGGACCGGGACCGGAAGCTCCTTCGACCCCACCATCGTCCTGCTGATCCTGGGTGGCGTCCTACTGGTGGCCCTGGTGCTGATGGCCGGCTCGATGATCCGGAACCGCTCGGACGGCGCCGGCCCGAAACGGCCGAAGAGCCCGGTCCGGGACGAGGTGATCCCATCGCCGTCCCAACCTGACCCGGCGCGACCCTTCGACACCCGCGAGGCGGCCGACTACGTGATCGCCAGTTGGGAGCAGGTCGAGCGGCAGGCCGGGGCCACCGGCTTCGGCCGCGGTCCCGCCCAGACGCCGACCGAGTTCCTCGACGCGCTGCGGGCGGCCTACCCGATGGACGAACGGGCCTGCGCCGAACTGCTGGCGCTGTACCAGCGGGCCCGGTTCGATCACGTGCGGCTGCGGCCGGACACGGCCGCGCGCGCCCGGGCCTGCGCCGACATCGTGCTCGGCGCGATCACCGCCTCGTGGTCCCCGCCGTGACCGGGCCACCCCCGGCCTACCCGCCGACCCGGACGACCTCGCGGGGCGCGCACCTGGTCGTCGCGGCCGGCATCGGTCTGGTCGCCGCTCTCGTGCTCTACGTCATCCGGGCCCCGCTGTCCCGGTCCCTGGCCGCCGGCGTGGTCTTCGCCGTCGGTTCGTTCGTCCTGCTCCGGGCATCGGAGGTCCCCGCTCTCGCGTGGCCGGCCACACCGCCGTCGAAGGCGGACGAGCTCGGGCAGATCCAGCGATGGCGACTCAACGGGTTCGACGCCCTGACCCATCGGCCGCCCGGCCTGAGCCCGGACCTCCGCCGTCGCCTGGCCGCTCTGGCGAGCGCCATCGCCGCGCGTCGGCACGTCGTGATCGGGTCGCCGGCCGCGATCGCGCTGCTCGGCCGGGGCCATCACGACCTGCTGTTCCCGCCGGAACGGGCCGAGGGCGATCCCCGGCCGGACCCGCCGACCAGCGCGCAGCTGATCGACCTGATCGACCGTCTCCTCGAACTCGGCTCCAGCTCCCCCTCGGAAGGACCCTGATGACCACGCCTGTACCCGCGGCGCCCGACCTGACCCAGAACGCCGACCTGGGCCGGAGCCCGGCCCGGCCCGGTGAGCCGGTCGCGTCCCCGGCCGAGATCGCCCACACCGCAGGGCGTATCGCCGAAGCGGTAGGAACCGCCGTGGTCGGCAACGGGTACCCGCTGCGGTTGGCGCTGGCCGCCATCCTGGCCGGCGGGCACGTCCTGTTCGAGGACAACCCGGGTCTGGGCAAGACGTTGCTGGCGCGGAGTCTGGCCGGCGCGCTCGGGTTGGAGTTCCGCCGGCTGCAGTTCACCCCCGACCTGCTGCCCTCCGACATCACCGGCTCCTACCTGTACCACCCGGGCCGGGCCGAGTTCAATTTCCAGGCCGGACCGGTGTTCGCCGGCCTGCTGCTGGCCGACGAGATCAACCGGACACCGCCCAAGACCCAGTCGGCGCTGCTCGAGGCCATGCAGGAGGGGCAGGTCAGCGTCGAGGGCCACACCCACGTGCTGCCGCGGCCGTTCCACGTCATTGCCACGGCCAACCAGATCGAGTACGAGGGCACCTACGCGCTGCCCGAGGCCCAGCTCGACCGGTTCCTGGTCCGCACCCGCCTCGGATACCCGCCGGCGCAGGCCGAGGCGGAGATGCTGCGCCGCCGGATCGCCCGGGCCGCGGGCGACCAACCGGTGCCCCAGGTCACCGACCCGGAATCGTTGCGCCGGCTGCAGGCCGGGGTGGAAAGGGTCGACGCCGATGCCGACATCATCGGCTACTGCGTCGATCTGGCCACGGCCAGCCGACGGCACACCTCGGTCGAGGCCGGCGTCTCGCCCCGCGGTACCCAGGCCCTGCTGCTGTTGGCCCGGGCCTGGGCCGTCCTGGACGGCCGCGGATTCGTCGTGCCCGAGGACGTGAAGGCGGTGGCCGTGGCCGGTCTCGGGCATCGTCTTGTGCTCACCCTGGCCGCCAACGCCGAGTCGGTGTCCGGGGAGGACGTGGTGCGTCATCTGCTGGCCACGGTGCCGACCCCACCGACCCTGCGGGCCGCGGGGCGCTGAACTCCGGTGAGCACCCCCGATCCGGGCCGTTGGCGCCCGACGGCGGCCCTGTACCGGGCCACCGCCTTCGCGACCGCGGCCATCGGTCTCGGCATCGCGTTCGGCCGCCCGGACATCGCCGTGCTGGGAATCCCGTTCGCGTTGCTCCTGGTCCTCGCGCTGTCGGTCCGCCAGCCGGGTCCGGGGTTGCCCCGCGCATCGGCCCGCGTCGAAGGTGAGGTCTTCGGTGACCGGCCGGCCACGGTGGCGACCGACGTCGTCGGACTGGACGGAGTCCAGTTGGTGACGCTGCGGACACCGGACCAGGACGGCGCTCCCGGAGGCGGGTTCGGCACCATGGCCGGCGGAGCGGACGGCACGCTCAGCACCCGGACCCGGACCTCCGGGTGGGGGGTCATGCCGCTGGCGCGGCCCGATCTGGTCGCCGCCGGCCCGGACGCGCTCTACGTGGCCGGCCCGGTGATCGGGGAGGCGTTGCGGGTCACGGTGCCCCCGGCAGTGGAGAAGGTCGACGGTCTCCAGCTGCCGCCGATCATGGGGGGCTGGGCCGGCGAGCATCGGAGCCGGCGCCCCGGCCAGGGCGGTGATCTGATCGATCTGCGCGAGTTCATGCCGGGCGACCGCCTTCGCAGCATCCACTGGCGGGCCTACGCCCGGCACCAGCGGCTCTTCGTCCGGCGTACCCAGAGCGACGCGGACACGGAGTTCGTGCTGTGCCTGGACACCCGCTTCGAAATCCTGCCGCAGACCCGTGGGGCACTGACCGGTTGGCAACGATTCCGGCAGCGGACGGTGCGCAGCTGGTCGCGTCTGCGGCTCCTGCTCAGCGGATTGATCAGGGTGGCGGAGCCGATGGACGGCCGGGATCCGTCGATCCCGCGGTCTAGTATCGATTTCACGGTGGCCGCCGCGGCTGCCATCACCGCGACCCAGCTGCGGGCCGGGGACCGGGTCGGCGTCCTCGACCTGGCCCACGTGCGTCGGCACGTGCGGATGGGCAGCGGATCCCGCCACCTGCAACGGGTTCGGTACCAACTGGCGCTGGTGCGGGGATCCAAGCTCCGGTGGATGCCGATGCCGGAGCTCTGGGGACTGCCGTCCTCCGCCGTGGTGGTCCTGATCTCGCCAATGATCGACGACGTGGCCATGCAGGCGGGGCTGGATGCCGCCGGGCGCGGACATCAGGTGCTGGTGGTGGATGCGCTGCCCGTCCACGAGTTGGTGGCCGCAGCTCGTACGGATCATTTCCCGCACGCCGTCAAGGAGGTGCAACTCCTGTTGGCCGAGCGTGACGTGCGGCTGGATCGGTTGCGGGCCAAGGGGATTCCCGTGCTGACCTGGGACCAGGGACAGATCGCGACCGATCTGGCCGCCGTCATGCGATTGCGCAGGCACCGCCGATGACGGCACCACGGGAGGATCCCGCGGTGCCGGTCCAGCGTGAGGTGCCGACCCTGGTCCTGCCCAGCGGCGGCGCGTGGCTGCGCATCCTGCTCATCCTGGCCTGCGTGCTGATCATGGTGAACTTGTTCGTGCACGGGCAGGGCGGCGGGCAGAACTTCCTGCAGTGGACGATCGCCGTGTCCCTGACGCTGTGGGTGGCGATCCGGCCCGCGTCGTCGGCCCCGGTGGTCCTGTTGCTCCTGACCCTGGTGATGCAGGTCTTCTTCGGAAAGGCGCAGTTGGACGGTCGTCTCATCACCTTGGTGCTGCTGCTGCCCCTGGTGCACCAGCTGTCCGCGCTGGCCGCCGTCGTGCCGCTGCGCTCGGCCGTTCGGTGGCCGGCCCTGATCCCGAGTGTGGTCCGGTGCCTGGGGGCGGTTCTGGTCACCGTGCTCGGACTGCTGCTCAGTCACGGACTGGGCTGGTGGTGATATCCGGGTGATCCAGTCGCCGGGTCAGCCGACGGGAGCGGTTTCGACGGCCGTCGCGGGGGCGGTGAGCCGGGCGGCCCGCACGGACCGGACGGCGATGACGGCGATGCGGGCGACGACCTCGGTCAGGGCCAGCAGCACGAGCGCGGTCTGCCAGGTCTCGCCGCTGGTGATGTGGTGGGCCACGGAGAAGTCGGCGATGCTGACCGCGCCGCTGTGGTGCGAGATCCAGATGATGAATCCGAGCCGGGCCGTCATGCTGGCTATCCAGAGCCCGGCGGCGGCCGGTCCGGCCTTGATGAACGCCGCGCCGTCGGCGCTCCGGACGCGGGTGAGCAGACCCCCGGCCAGTCCGAGCGCGATGCCCAGCGCCGCGGCCAGACCGATCAGCAGCAGGTCGTTGCCGCCGGTGGGGAATGAGTGCAGGTAGGAGTGGGCGACGAAGGCGACGATGCCGGCCGGCAGCAGTACCACCCGGGCCGTGAACTTCTCTTCGCGCATCTGCCGCACGACGATGAGGATGAGGACGATGTCGATGATCCAGTCGGAGGTTGTCATGCCTCGAGCTTCGCCGGGCGGACCCGATCGCGCCTCAACCTCAGGGTGGAGGTCGGGTGGAACCTCGAGGTGGAGACGTCCACCGGAGCCGGTGGTGCGTCAGGCGACCTTGACGGCGACGATCCCGGTGGTGGTGCCGACGTAGACCAGGTTCCCGACCAGCATCGGGGTGGCGAACCGGGTCGTATTGCCGACGGCGATCGAACTCAAGGTCGCGCCGGTGCTGCCGCTGAGGGCGTACAGCCGTGTGCCACCCAATGAGTACAACGCACCGGGCCCGGTGATCGGCGAGCCCGGGATGTTCGCCGCCGTCCAGCGCTTGGTGAAGGTGCCGTCGGAATGCACATCCACCCGGGTGACTCCGTTGGTGCACGGCAGGTACACCGTGGAGCCGGTGACGGCCGAGACGCCGAACGCGCGGCACAGCGAGCCGGATCTGACCTGGCCGCCGATGCCGCCCAGGTGGCCGATCCGGACGGTGTAGGCGGTGCCGGACTTCCCGGCCTGCAGGATGTATCCGGCCGACGTGTAGGCCGGGGTCATCGAACCGAGGTCGAGGTCGTTCGCGTTGTCGTTGGCCCAGGACGACGGGGCGAAGAAGTCGACCCTGGTCATCGTCGCCGGATCGAGCTCGGTCACCGAATCGCTGTAGTCGTACGTGCTGGTCGACTCACCGTTGCCGACGGCGAAGAACACGCGTCCGTTGGGGGCCACGACCGGGCCGCCCGCCGCCCAGACGGCACCTTCCCGTGGAGTCGGGACGACGTAGGCCTTGCCCCCGGCGGCGCCGTTCGCCTTGATAGAGAGAACCGCCCCCTTGTACCGGCCGCAGTCGCCGATCAGGCCGCCGAACGAGATGTAGACGTTGCCGCGGTCGACGGCGAGCGCGGCCCGCTGCTGCTGCGCCTTGCTGTCGGTCCCGGGCACCTCGACCCGCTTGGACAGACCGACCTGGCCGGTGGCCGGATTCAGCCCCCACAACTCGTGGGTGACCCCCGTGGTGGCGTTGTACGTGATCGTGACGACGAAGACACGGTTCGTCACCGGGTCGTAGGCCGGCGTGCCGGTGATCCCGGTCGGGTCGATGTTCCCCGAGCAGGCCAGTACCGAACCGGTGTTGGTGATGGGGGACCGCAGGTGGTGGCTCCACTTCACCGCGCCGGTGGTCGGGTTCAGGGCGTAGACCGTGTTGTTCTCGGTGGCGACGATCACGTTGCCCCCGGCCATGATCGGCGACCCGTACACCGCGCCGTCCAGCGTGCGGCCGAACGCCGCGCTGAAACTCCTGAAGGCGGCGGCCGACGTCGCATTGCCCGATCGCAGGTTGTCGCCGTGATCGGTCGGCCATCCGGCGTCCACCGAGACCAGCACGATCAACAAGGCAGACAAAGCCACCAGAATTCGTCGCATACCGGAAATGCTGCGCCGACCGTCCGGCCTTGTCCAGCCAACGCGACCGTGCGGAAGAATGACAAATTGTCACGAATGCGCGGGGTGTTTGCCGGGCGTAACAATCGCCGGGTCGGAGCGCCGTCGTTCCGGACGGCCGCAGTGGTTTCAGTCGCGCCCGTCCGGCCGCTTCCAGCTGTCGCCCCAGATACTGCCGGCCACGGTGGAGATTAGCGGGATCAGCAGGAACCACCACCACTGGCCGGTCACGAAGAAGAGCAGCAGTGCGATGATCGCCGAGCTGGCCGACGCCGCGGCCACGAACTTCTGGGCCCGGCTGCGGTTGTCGGCGATGGACATCGCCGACCCGGTCGCGCCCTGGGTTGGCACGAACGCCGGCCTGGGGTTCAAGGGTTGGACCTGCGCCCCCGGGAGCACCGGGTGGGGCGCCGGCAGATCGGTGAACAGGGCCTGCAGGTCGCCGACGGTTCGGGCCGTGTTGGCGACGGCGCTGCGGGTGCCGTATTCGTCCAGGTCCAGCCGCCCGGTCGCCATGTGTTCACCGAGCGCGGTGACGGCGGCGTTGCGTTCGGCGTCCCCGACCCGAACGGCGGCCGGGTCTCCGCCGGGCGGTGTCAGGTGGCTGTTGGTCATGAGCAAACCTTACGACCCTGCGCTCACGTCGGGCCGCACGCGCCAGAGATCGGTGACGCCGATCCCGACCTCGCGCAGCAGCCGCCGGGTCAGTGGCAGGGAAATGCCGATGACCGACGAGTGATCGCCGTCGATGCCGTCCACGAACCAGCCGCCGTACCCGTCGATGGTCAACCCGCCGGCCACTTCCAGTGGCTCGCCGGTGGCCAGGTAGGCGGTGATCTCGTCGTCGGTCGGCGTCCCGAACCGGATACCGGTGCGCTCGTGCGCCGCGGCTCGCGCCACCACCTGCCCGGCCCGGACGAGCACCACCGCGTGGCCGGTCAGCAGATCGCCGGTGGCCCCGGACATCTCGACCCAGTCCCGGCGTGCCTGCTGGTCGTCGGCCGGTTTGCCGCGCAACCGCCCGCCCAGCAGGAGCATCGAGTCGCATCCGATCACCACCGCGTCCGGGTGTGCGGCGATGACAGCCGGCAGTACGGCGTCGGCCTTGGCCTGCGCCAGCGCCACGACGATCCCGGCCGGCCCGAGATGCGCGCTGCTCACCTCGACGGCGGCCTCGTCCACGCCGGACACGAACACCTCGGGATCGATCCCGGCGGCGCGCAGCACGCTCAGACGCGCCGGGGAACGCGAGGCGAGCACGGTGACCAGCTCGGCGGTGTTCAGTGCCATGGGGTGATCCACTCCTTCGATTGCGATGCCGGAACAGTAGCTACCATCACGGAAATGAGCACCGACCTGTGGCGTGAGCCGATGGATCCGCACCGCGTCGCGGCGTCGGTGGCCCGGCCCGGGCGGTGGGACATCCGGTATGTGACCGAAACCGGTTCCACCAACGATGATCTCGCTCGCGGCGCGGCCGGCCCGGCCCCGGCCGGAGCCATTACGGTCCTGATCACCGAGGAGCAGAGGGCCGGGCGTGGACGATCCGGGCGGCAGTGGGCGTGCCCACCCGGGGCCGGCCTGATGTTCTCGGTCCGGCTCGATCTCGCCGGCATCCCGGTCGGTCGCCGCGGCTGGACCGGGGCGGTGCTCGGACTGGCCATCGTCGGCGCGTTCGCCGAGGTCGCCGGGGTCGAGGCCGGACTGAAGTGGCCCAACGACGTTCTGATCGGGGGACACAAGGCCGGCGGCATCCTGGCCGAGATGGCCGGTGATGCCGTCATCGTCGGGGCCGGGCTGAACATCTCGCTGCAACCGGAGGAACTGCCCCGACCGGACGCCACCTCGTTGTTGCTGGCCGGCGCGGCTCCGGTGGACCGCGATCGGCTGCTGGCCGCCGTTCTGGACCGGTTCGCCGTCCTGCTCGACGAGTGGACCTCGGCCGGTGGGGACGTCGACGCGGCCGGTATCCGGCGGCGGTACCTCGACAGCTGCGTCACCATCGGGCAGACGGTCCGCCTTGACCTCCCGGATGGGGCGGCCGTGGTCGGGACGGTGGTCGATGTCGACCCGGACGGAGCGGTCGTCCTGTCGGTCGACGGACGCCCCGGCCGGTATTCGGCCGGCGACGTGGTGCACCTACGCCAGAACCCGACCACCCCCGTTGGCTAACCTTCCAGACGTGCGTCCTGACGGTCCGGAAACGGACAACCCCGACCTGGTCCGGCTGCACGACGTGCGGCGCCAGGTGGCGTCCGCCGAACAGGCTTCCGGACGCGACGCGGGCAGCGTCCGGTTGTTGCTGGCCACCAAGACCATCGCAGCCGATCGGATCCGTGCCGTACTGGCCGACGGGCACCGCTTGATCGGTGAGAACCGGGCCCAGGAGGTGGTGGCCAAAGCGGCGGAGCTGGCCGGAATGGAATTCGAACAGCACTTCATCGGGCATCTGCAGGCCAACAAGATCAACCAGGTGCTCCCGTACGTCAGCTGCGTCCAGACCGTCGACTCCTCCGAGTTGGCGGCCCGGCTGGACACCCGTGTCGCCGCCTTGAACCGCACTCTCGACGTGTTGCTGCAGGTGAACGTCTCGGGCGAATCGACCAAGTCGGGCGTCACCCTCCGGGAACTGCCCGAACTGCTGGCCGCCGTCGCCCGCCGGCCCCACCTGACCGTCCGCGGGTACATGACGATCGGGCTGAACTCGGCTGACCTCGGTGCCGTCCGGGCCGGATACCGGTCGCTGACCGATTTCCGCGACCATGCGGTCGCCGCCGGCGTCGAGGGGGCGCAGCAGGCACTGGAGCTCTCGATGGGTATGAGCGGGGACTTCGCCGACGCCATCGCCGAGGGGGCGACGATAGTCCGGGTCGGCTCGGCCGTATTCGGGCGCCGACCGGCTCCGACCGGGTAGTTTGATCACACCGCAGAGGCAGTTCTGCCGCTGCACCCGGCGCCGCGACCGGGAGGAATGACGAGAAGAGGGGCACCATGGCCTACCCCGACAATCTGCTCTCCCGGGGCGAGAGTGTGGTGTTGCACAAGCACCCGCACTGGAAGGTGCTGATCCTTCCCACGGTGGCATTCGTCGTCTTCATCGGCGGGGGTTTCGCCCTGGCCGCGATCCTGCGGAACTGGTCCCATCACGGGATCGCATGGATCGCCATCGCGGTGGTGGCCGTCATCGGCCTGATCCTGCTCACCCTGGTGCCATTCATCCGCTGGCGGACCGAGCACTTCGTGATCACCAACTTCCACGTCTTCTTCCGCACCGGCATCCTGCACCGGCGGGAACATCAGATCCCGCTGGGCCACATCCAGAACATGGAGACCTCGGTGCCGTTCTGGGGCCGCCTGCTCGGCTACGGATCGCTGATCGTGGAGTCGGCGGCCGACCAGCCGCTGGAGTTCGAGAACGTGGCATCGCTGGCGAAGGTCCAGTCGACGCTCAACCAGCTGATCATGGACGACCGGAACCGGTACAACGTCGGCTCCGACGGAGTACCGAACGCCGCGCCGCGCGGGCGGTCGGACCAGCCGGACCAGACCTACCCGCCGCAGCAATAGGACCTGGGGCGACGCGGCCCGCCCGGTCGCACGCCGCCGGCGGCCCGACCCACGTGGATCGAGGCGCCGGAGGGACGCCGCTCGCGCAGGTCGAACACCGATCACCTACCGTGAAGCCATGACCTCCGACGACGGCCGTCCCACCCTGTCCGAACTGCGAGCACGGGTCGGCCAAGGGGGCGCGCAGCGGTACCACGAGGCAAACGCAGCAAAGGGAAAGTTGTTCGCCCGCAAGCGGATCGAGCACCTCATCGACGCCGGCAGCTTCCGCGAGGACGGTCAGCTGGCCAACGCTCTGGCCGAGGGGTTGCCGGCCGACGGGGTCATCACCGGGACGGCCACCGTCGCCGGTCGGCCGGTCGCCCTGATGGCCAACGACTCCACCGTGAAGGCCGGCTCCTGGGGGGCCCGGACCGTCGAGAAGATCATCCGCATCATCGAGAAGGCCTACAACACGGGCGTTCCGATGATCTATCTGGTCGACTCGGCCGGAGCCCGCATCACCGACCAGGTCGAGCTGTTCCCGGGGCGGCGCGGGGCCGGAAAGATCTTCCACACCCAGGTCAGGGCGTCCGGGTCGATCCCGCAGGTGTGTGCCCTGTTCGGCCCCAGTGCCGCCGGCGGGGCCTACATCCCGGCCTTCTGCGACATCGTGGTCATGGTGGCCGGCAACGCCTCGATGTATCTGGGCAGTGACCGCATGGTGGAGATGGTGACGGGGGAGCGGACCACCCTGGAGGAGATGGGCGGCGCCAAGATGCACACCACCGTCTCCGGCGTCGGACACCTGCTGGTCGACACCGAGATTCAGGCCCTGGACGCGGTGGCCGCCTATCTGGGCTACCTACCCTCCAACCACACCCAGTTGCCCCCGACCACCGAGCCGGCCGAGCCAGGGCCGGGTGACCTGCGTGCCCTGGTCCCGGCGTCGGAGCGTCAGGCGTTCGACATGCGGCGCTACGCGAGGGCCCTGCTCGACGCGGGTTCGATCTTCGAGATCCACCCGGGCTGGGCCAAGGAGTTGCTGGTCTGTTTCGGTCGGCTCGACGGCCGCGTGGTGGGCGTGGTCGGCAACAACTCGATGTTCAAGGGCGGTGTGCTCTTCGTCGACTCCGCCGACAAGGCAACCCATTTCGTCCAGCTCTGCGACGCGTTCAACATCCCCTTGATCTTCCTGGCCGACGTCCCCGGCTTCATGGTGGGTGCCGCGGTGGAGCGTCAGGGGATCATCCGGCACGGGGCCAAGATGATCAGTGCGGTGTCCGAGGCAACGGTGCCCAAGTTCTGCGTGGTGGTCCGCAAGGCGTACGGGGCCGGGCTGTACGCGATGGCCGGGCCTGGTTTCGATCCGGACGCGACGATCGCGCTGCCCACGGCCAAGATCGCCGTCATGGGCGCGGAGGCGGCGGTGAACGCGGTGTACGCCAACAAGATCGCGGCGATCACCGACGATGCCGAACGGTCGGCCTACGTCGACGCCCTCCGGGTGGAGTACGAGCGCGACATCGACATCGTCCATCTGGCCGCCGAGCTCGTGGTGGACGTCATGGTGGAGCCGGAGGAACTCCGGTCGGAGCTGAGCCATCGCTTGACGGCCGCGCTGAGCAAGGACCGGAGCTTCTCCCGGCGTCGGCACGGAGTTACCCCGGTCTGACACCCACCCCGCCCCAGCGGCCCGTACTCCCGGCACTGGGCCTCGAGCGGCGGTGGCTCGTCCGCCAGCTCCCATCCGTCTCCTACGCACGGACGCGCGTCGGTGAGAGCACTGCCCGTAAGGTGACCTTCGTGACCACCGTGCTTCTGGCCGAGGATGATTCGGCGATTTCCGAACCGCTGTCGCGCGCCCTCGAACGCGAGGGCTACCAGGTGCTGATCGCACCCGACGGGCACGCCGCGCTGGCTGCCGCGCTCTACAACGATGTTCACCTGGTCATCCTCGACCTCGGTCTGCCCGGGGTCGACGGGCTCGAGATCTGCCGTCGGATCCGGGAGGCGGGCCGTGATGTCCTCGTGCTGATGCTGACCGCCCGCACCGACGAGGTCGATTTCATCGTGGGCCTGGACGCCGGCGCCGACGACTACGTGGGCAAGCCGTTCCGGCTGGCCGAGATGTTGGCCCGGGTGCGGGCCCTGCTGCGTCGGCGGGCGCCCGAGGTCATGGAGATCAACGGGGTGCGGCTCGAGTCGAAGGCCAGGAGGGTGGTGGTCGACGGCTACGAGGTGGCGTTGGCCAACAAGGAGTTCGAGCTGCTCCGGGTGTTGATGAATCGGGCCGGCGAAGTCGTCCCGCGGGAGGACATCATCAACGAGGTCTGGCACGACCCGTCGCTGCTGACATCCAAGACCCTGGACATGCACATCTCGTGGTTGCGCCGGAAGCTCAGCCCGGAGCCTGAGGGCGTCGATCACCGGATCGCCACCGTCCGCGGCGTCGGCTTCCGCTTCGACACGGACTGACACCCCGGTGCGTCGCCGGATCCTGACCTCCATCCTGCTGGTCATCGCCGCGATCGTCGTCACGCTGGCCCTCCCGTTGGGAGTGGTCTCGTGGCGGCTGGTCGACGACCTCAAGCACCAGGAACTGGCCGGTCGGCTGCAGTCCATGGAGACCTCGATCTCCCTGCAGTCGGAGCGGGCCTCCGCGATCGATCTGAGTCGGCTCGAGGTGGCGATCCCGGAGGACGGCCGGCTGGTGATCCGTCAACCGGGAAAGCCCGACCGGGCGGTGGGCGCACCAGCGTCGTCCGACTCCTACTCCGAATCCGTGGCCCTGCCCGGGGGCGGCCAGCTGATCCTGTCCGTGCCGATGGGCAACCTGCGGGCCGAACGCTGGCGGGCCGTCCTGCTGGTGGCGGCGGCCGTCGTGCTGTCGCTGTTGGTCGCCACGGCCATCGCGCTGATCCTGGCCCGTCGGCTGTCCACCCCGCTGTCCGACGTCGCCCGCCGGGCGGCGCGGCTGGGGTCGGGCGACTTCCGCACGTTCCGACGCCGGTACGGGATCGCCGAACTGGACCGAGTGGCCGACGTGCTGGACTCGTCGGCCACGGACATCGCGGCGCTGCTGAGCCGGGAACGCGACCTGGCCGGCGACATCTCCCATCAACTCCGGACCCGGCTCACCGGGTTGCGGCTGCGCCTGGAGGAGATCGCGCTGAACCCGGACCCGGCGGTGGTCGCCGAGGTGCACGCCGCGCTGGATCAGACCGATCGGCTGGTCACCGTGGTCGACGATCTGTTGGCCAACGCCCGGTCGCAGCGGGCCGCCGGTTCCACCGAACTCGATCTGTCGGCCGAACTGGAGGATCTGGCCACTGACTTCCGTCCCAGGGCCGCCGCCGCCGGACGGACCTTCCGGGTCAAGTGCCCCAAGGACATTTCGGTCCGGGCCACGGCGGTGCGCCTGCGCGAGGCGCTGGGCGCGCTCCTGGACAACGCACTGGTCCACGGCGCCGGCGCCATCCGGGTCACCGTGCGGCCAGACGCCGCGTCGGTGGTGATCGAGGTGTCGGACGAGGGGAACGGGGTGCCGACACCCTTGGTCGGACACATCTTCGAGCGGGGCATGTCAACGGCATCCTCGACCGGCCTCGGGCTCGGCCTGGCGCGAGCCCTGATCGAGGCCGACGGCGGTCGGCTGGAACTGCGCCGGGCCAGCCCGCCCGTCTTCGGGATCTTCCTGACCGCCGAGAACGCCGCCGACGAGTCACCGGTGCCGGTCGTGCCGAACGCGCCCGCGCCGCCCAGGACGGCCCGGTAACCGATCGCCCGAGATCAGCGGGTGGTGTCAGCCTCAGCCGTCGGGCTCTCCACGGCGGGCAGCTTGCCTTCGTCCTTCAGGTCGTCCGGGAACACCCAGCGGCGGTAGGCCCAGTAGCGGAAGACCATGGCGATCAGGGTGCCGATGATGTTGGCCGCGATGAAGTCGGTGATGGAGACGGTCAGGCGCGAGTAATGCTGCTGGTTGAATTCGAGCAGGTAGTGGGAGAACCACAGGGGCAACAGGTTCAGGCCCAGCGCCACCGCATTGAACAGGAAGAACAGCGACACCTCGTGATGCCGGGCCCGGCCGCCCCGATTGCTGAACGACCACTCGCGGTTGAGGATGTAGTTGACGATGGTCGAGATCAGCACCGAGATGAATTTCGAGGTGATGACCTTGCCGTCGAGGACGGTGTGCGACAGCAGGGTGAAGAGCCCGGTGTCCACGATCCACGACGTCCCGCCCACCACGATGAACTTCGCGAGTTCACGATGTTTGGGTGGTAGGACTTCGCGGACGCGGTCGATCAGATTCACCGCCACAGTGTACGGGCCGACCTTGTGTTGTCTGTGCTGGTCAGGGCCGGTGGCCGCACAGGCGTTGCTCACCTGGACCACACATGGGACTCTCGCAGTCAGCTGAGGCTGCGGACTACCAGAGTCGGGCCGACCCACAATCCGTCCTGAGTGTTCTGCCCGGAGGGGACGTCGGCCAGCTCCTGGTTGAGGAACGTCAGAGCGTTGTCGCTGGCGCCTCCGACCGCACCCCCGGCGACCAGGTCGAAGCCAGTTGTGTAGCCGGACGGACCCGAGCCGTCGGTTCCGGTCAAGAGGCCGGCCCCGTATTCGTTGGGCTTCGACGAGATCAACGGCGCATCACCGCCCACCGACAGCGTCTTGTGGGCCCACGGATCGGCGGCCCACACGGTCACCGCGTAGCTCTGGATCTGCCGACCACTCGGACTGAGCGTGATGGCCTCCGGATTCAATGCGGAGATGCTGTACAGATTGTTGCTGTGTGCTTCGAGATGTACATCGGCGCCGGACGCGGCCATCCAGGTGACGGTCAGGGTCCAACCGCCCATCGGACTGGTGCCGGCGCTGGTGAGCTTCGCAGCCAGGCCAGAAACCGAGAGTTCATGAGTGCCCGGACCGGTCAGCAGATCCGTGACGTCCGCGACCCGCGCCGTGAACGTGTTGGCCGTTTCGGCGGCTCCGCTCGGTACCGCGCCGGTCACGGCCCGGGAGGTTCCGTCCACACCAAAGGTGACGGTGTCCAGCGAATGCGACTGGTCGAGGACGGCGGTCGCGGCCCACGTCAGGTCGGCGCTGAGAACCACGGCCCCGGTCGGCACGGTGATCGTCCCGGTGGAGGGGTCGACGGACGTCATCGAGTGTGAGGTGTTGCTGGTGCACGAACCACGGAAGGTGAGTGGATTCGAACACCTCATCGTCGTCGCTCCCGTCATCGCACCGCCGAACGTTCCGTCGAGCTCGATGGGGCCGCCGGGCGACCGGGCAACGATGCTGACGGCGCCGGACATCGGGAGCGTCCGGTCGCCATCGAGTTGAGCCGGGGCGACGCTGCCGCTGGCCGCGGTCGCACTGGGCAGGACCGCGACCGTCAGCGTGGCCGCCACGTGCGCGTTCGCATCCGGTGCGCAGACGAAAGTCGCGCCGCTGGGGGTGCACGCCGGGGACGTCGCCGTGACGACCAGGCCGTCCGACAACTGGCGGGGCACCGTGATCGATCCCGGCTCTGACACGTCCTGGGCCGGTGTGCCGCTCAACGTCAGGGTCCCCATCGTCCCTGCCGTCAGCTGGGGGGAGGTCAACGCGATCGATTCGTATCCGCTCAGGTGCGGGTCGACGAGGAGTTCGGTCCCCGGCACCAACCCGATCGGACTGTCACCGGTCGGCAAGGTCGCGTCAGACAGAGTCTGATCGCCCGATGCGGACGAACTGGCCTGCAGGGTCAGCGTCCAGTTGAGAGGGCCGCCATCGGTCGGTGTGCAGGTCACATCGGCGCCACCGAGCGCACAGCCGTCGGAGGCGGTGATGATCTTCAGTCCGGGAGTGAGCTGGACCGGCACTGAGACGACTCCGGGATTGATCACGCCGGTGTTGGTGCGCGTTCCGACGAGGTTCACGGTGGTCACGACTCCCGGCCGGAGGGGCTGGGACAAGCCGTCGAGTTGCACCGAGCTGAACCCGCCCGACGAGGCGCCGGACAGGACCGACAAGGTTGTCGTGAGGCCGACCGGGCGGGCCCCCTGGTCGGTCGCCCCCGATTCGAGCGTGGTGCTGGCCGACGTGGCCCTCGCATCGACGTGAACCGCCAGTTCGAGCCCTGTGAGGGCGGCTTGGGACGACGGACACGTCAGCTGCGTCTCGTCCATCGTGCAGCCCGACACCGAGGATCCGCTCGTCGCCGGGGCCAGGCCGACGATCGTCATGCCGTCGGGTAGCGCTTGCTGCACGGCGCTGCGCGCGATCACCAGACTGCCGGCATCGGAGACTCCAGGCTTCAACTCCGCTGCGACCTTGACTCGATCCGTCGACGCCACAGCCAGTCCGGTGGCCGAGACGGCCACGGTGCGGTAACCGCTCGAAACCTTCGCGGCAATCGGCTGGGCTGTCCCACCGTCCAGCGAGACATCGATGGTGCCGTCAACGGCTGACGGATCGGTCGTGATCGGGACGGTCAGGGTCACGCTGCCGTTGGCCTGGATGGCCGGAAGTTCGCAATGCAGGCTGCCCGTTGTGATCGAGCACGAGGTGTCGCTCGGGACGAACGCACTGAGAGCTGCACGCAGCGCGGGACCAGAGTTCATCGTCGGCTGACCCAGGACGAATCCGCCAGGTGCCGAGACATCGATGGTCTGCCCGGGTGTCGACGCCGACCCACCCGAGTTGGTGAGCTTCACCGTCAGGGAGCCCGAGCCGCCGGCAGCCAGGTCGGTGCTCACGGCGCTGCCCGTCGGGTCGACGGCGACCACCGGCCCGCTGGGTGGTGCGGTGCTGGTTGACGAGGTGGTCGTCTGAGTCGACGGTGCGCCAGCCGAGGTGCTGGTGGCCGGGGCGGTGGTGGCAGCCGGTGACGTGGTGCTCTGCCCGTTGCTGCTGGGCGAGGTCTGCGAGGTGACGCTGGTCGCCGAGGTGCCAGTCGGCGTCGGCGCGGTGTTCGGAACAGAAGACGGGACACCGCCGACGCCGGGTGAAGTCGGCGGGGGGACCTGGAGGGCCGGGGGAATGGTCGGCGTCGACGGGACGGGGTTGGACCCTCCGCTCGAACCGGAGCTGCCTGTCGGGATATGGGAGCCGCCACCCGCGGCATTCGTCGTTCCCGCGCTGGTGCCGTTGCTCCCGCTGGACCCACCTGACGCGCTGGACCCGCCGGCGCCGTTCGCGCCCCCGGGTGCGGTTCCACCGCCGGGTGCGGCCCCACTCGCGCCACCGCCACCGCCACCGCCACCGCCACCGCCACCGACGGTGGCGGCCACCGAGCTGCCGACACCGGCCGTGTTGGGGTTCGAGCCCGGCCCGGCGGTCAAAGCGATCGCCACCCCGACCACCACGACGGCCGCTGCGGCGACGCCGGCCACCATCGCCCGGGGACCCCAACTGCCCACTTTGGCCAGCCCGGCGAGGTGCGAGCCGCCGTGTGCCGCGGCGCCGGCGGACGCGTGTCCGCCGCCCAGGACACCGAGCTGCGCCAACGGCGCCACCGGGCCCAGCGTGGAGATGTAGCCGGCGGCGGCGCCGCCCAGTAGCAGCGGCGCCAGCAGACCCCGGAGGCCGGTGTTGATCTCGGACAACTCCGCGGCCAGGGCCGGGCACCGGTCGCACTCTTCGAGGTGGGCGTCGACCTGGGCCTTCTCCCGCTTGGAGAGGCCGCCGCGGGTCCAGGCGCCGAGCCGGTCGACGGTGGTCCGGCAACGCTCCGCCGCCGTTTCGGCCAGGTGGGCCTGCAGGTACGCCTCGCGCAATCCCTCCCGAGCCCGGAATGCCAGCGACGAGACCGCATTGGGGGCCATGCCGAGCAGGATGCCGACCTCGGCCGCCGATTGCCCCTCGACCTGGGTGTGCCAGAGGACCGTCTGCCACCGCTCGGGCAGCCCGGCGAAGGCTTTGCCGATGAGACCCGTCTCCAGATCGGCGATGACCGGGTCGTCCCCTTCGACGGCGACGTCATGCGTCTCCATGTCGCCGGTGAATTGCAGGCGCTTGTCCTTACGGGTGCGGTCGTATGCCGTGTTACGGAGCGTGGTGAACAGGTACGCGCGGAAGGCGGTGTCCGGGCCCTTGCCTTCGAGCATGCCGTCCAGCACCCGGGCAAAGGCCTCGGAGACCAGATCATCGGCCTCGGCCGACGATCGGCCGAACTGGCGCGCCAGAGCCGACGCGGCACTCGCGTGGCGGGCATAGAGATCGCCGAAGGCGGTGCGGTCACCCGCGCGGACACGCGTGATCAGCTCGGCGTCACTCGCCAGCTGTGCGTGGTCCTCGACCGATGACACGGGCATCTCCAAATCAGTTGTCTCCGGCGACTTCGCCTCCGAGCACGTCCGGCTGGTTCCGGACGTGACCTGCGCTCTCCAGTGTGACGGCTGAGACGCCGTTTCATCACGCGCTGAACAGCTTTTATCACGGAGCGTGCCCCTTCTAGGGTGCCAGATCAGATCGGCGGGCGGAATCCTGCTACTCACAGTGACCGGATTGAGAGTCTGGCGGGTGCGTTCCCCCTTCCCGCCGGTTCAAAAGGCTGCAAAACCCGCGTGACGGGCCGCTCTCTGGTGCGTCTCATCTCCAAGAGCGATCACGGTGACCCATTCGGATCACCGGTGAGCGCCGGGTGAGAGGAGAGAGCGTGGCCATCAGGTTTCCGGTCGTCGTGAGGTCCAGCACAGAGTTGAGTCGGCAGTGGAACGAACGAGCGTCCGCGTATGGCTGGGCGTTCCCGTCCGACTGGCACGTCCCCGCGGTGGACGCCGTCTGCGATGCCATCGTCGCCGAGGCGGATGTGTGGGCGGCCGCCGAACGCCTGGGTCGCAGCCGCGCCGCCGCCGGAGTGTCCCTGGCCGAGGCTCTGGTCGACATCGACTCTCTGGCGGCCGTCGTCCCGCGTCGCTACACCGATCCGCTGCGCCGCGCCGTCTCCCTCGGGTGGGCTGATCGCATCACCGCCCCGCCCTCGAGCGTCGCCGATCCGCTCACCGGGCTGGTCACCCCGGAGTATCTGCAGGTTCGACTGGGCGAGCTGTACCGCGGAGCCGAGGTGTCCGGGACGAGTGTCTCGACATCGTCAGCCCTGGTCGTCGTGCGGCTGGCTCTGCACGGCCAGGGCAGTTGGCAACGGACCCTGCCGATGATCCTGGTCGGCGACGGCATGCGGCGGGTGTTCGACGGCGGCCAGACGCTGGCCCTGTTGGGCGACTCGGTGGCGGTCGTTCTCGCCGAGCGGGACGCCATGCTGGCCCGTCGGGCCCGCTTGCTCTGCTCGATGATCACCGATCAGATCCAACTCGACTCCCAAGTGTCGATCCCGTCGCCGTCGGTGTGGATCGAGACGCTTCCACCCAAACACGCCGCCGCGATGGACCTGATCGCCGAGTTCGGTCGCTGACCGACCGGAATTGTCGCGGAAGGGAGCCGTCCGGCTACTGTCGTGCCTCGTGGATCCTCGGACTGGTATGCCCAGGGTCGGCATGGTCGGCGGCGGGCAACTCGCCCGGATGACCCATCAGTCGGCCATCGCCCTCGGACAGAGTCTGCGTGTGCTCTCCATCGGTGCCGACGAGTCGGCGGCTCTGGTCGCCGCGGACGTCGAGATCGGATCGCACCTGGATCTGGATGCGCTCCTGCGATTCGCCCAGGGCTGCGATGTCGTCACCTTCGACCACGAACACGTCCCGACCGAGCACATCCGCTCCATGGTCGCCGCCGGCCACGCCGTCTATCCGGGCGCCGACGCTCTGCAGTACGCCCAGGACAAGGGCCTCATGCGGCAACGTCTGGCGCGGGCCGGATTGCCGCTACCGCCGTACACGGTGATCCCGGCGGGTGGTGAACTCGTGGCCGCCGTCGAGCAGTTCGGCCGGAGCCACGGCTGGCCGGTGGTGCTCAAGACTGCGCGCGGCGGGTACGACGGACGCGGCGTGTGGATTCTGGGATCGGCCGCCGACGCGCAGCCGGTGGCGGCCGAACTGACCGGGGAACTCGTCCTGGAATCGTTCATCCGCATGAAGCGGGAACTCGCGGCCGTGGTGGCCCGCTCGCCGTTCGGTCAGGCCGCAGCCTGGCCGGTCGTGGAAACCGTTCAGCAGGAGGGCATCTGCGTCGAGGTGATCGCGCCCGCGCCGGATCTGGACCCCGACCGGGCGGCGGCCGCGGCGGAGATCGCGCTGCGGATCGCCGGAGAGCTGGGCGTCGTCGGGGTGCTGGCGGTCGAGCTGTTCGAGGTCGACCCGTCGCCGGACGCGCCGGACGGTCTCCTGATCAACGAGCTCGCGATGCGCCCGCACAACTCCGGCCACTGGTCCATGGACGGCTCGGTGACCAGCCAGTTCGAGCAGCACCTGCGGGCCGTCCTGGACTACCCGCTGGGGCGCACCGACGCGGTGGCACCGTTCACCGTGATGGGCAACGTGATCGGCGGCCCGGCCGACCGCCCGGGGTCCGAGATAGGGCTCGACGAACGAGTCCACCACCTGGCCGCGCGGTTCCCGCAAGTGAAGATCCACCTGTACGGCAAGGGCTTCCGGCCCGGCCGCAAACTGGGTCACGTCAACGTCATCGGCTCCGATCTGGCTGAACTGCGCCGGATCAGCCAACTCTCGGCCGCGTGGCTGAGCAACGGGGTCTGGGACGACGGTTACGAAGTCCACACCGGTGCGGCGCCGGCCGTGCGCGCCGGCGGCTCGCCCGAGGAACCGAACACGAGGAGCGCGTCATGACGAACCCGACAACGCCGGTGGTCGGCCTGATCATGGGCAGCGATTCCGACTGGCCGGTGATGTCCGGGGCCGGCGAGATCCTGGACGACTTCGGCGTCGCCTACGAGGTGGGCGTGATCTCGGCGCACCGCACCCCGGACCGGATGCTCGACTACGCGAAGTCGGCCTACGACCGCGGCCTGCGCGTCATCATCGCGGGGGCCGGTGGCGCCGCCCACCTGCCGGGCATGGTCGCCTCGGCGACCGTTCTCCCCGTCATCGGCGTCCCGGTGCCGCTGTCCACCCTCGACGGGATGGATTCCCTGTTGTCGATCGTGCAGATGCCGGCCGGCATCCCGGTGGCGACCGTGTCCATCGGTGGGGCACGCAACGCCGGACTGCTGGCCGTCCGAATCCTGGCCAGCGCCGGGGACGAGGCGGGCCGAGCCCTGGCCGGGGAACTTGCCGCCTATTCCGACGACCTGCAGGCGATGGTCCTGGCCAAGGACCGAGCGCTCCACGAGCGCACCGGTCACTGACTACGGCGCATACCGAACGCCCCGGCGCATACGAAAGTGCCGGGTCCGGGCCGATTTTCGCGCCCAACGGGCAGAAGTGTCTGCGCACAGGACTTCCGTATGCGCGCACTCCACGCACGACGTGCACCAGAAGAAGAGGACAACGGAAGAGGGCCCCGGACGGAACGTCCGGGGCCCTCCGCTCACTGCATCAGGGATTTACTTCGCCGGATTGGCCTGCACCACGGTGCCGGACCCGTCCACGTACTGAACCCAACCGAGATAGGACGTGTCGGCGTCCAGCCCGGAGGCGGTCGCCGTGACGGTGACGGTCTGGCCGGCGGTGGTGCTGCCGGCGGCCGGGGTGACGGTGAAGCTCCCGACGTTCGGGTTGGCCCCGACCTCGTAGTCGCGGAAGGAGAACGGCGTGGACGTGGTGCCGGCCGCGTCCTGGAACCCGTTGACCAGGGCGATGTACGTGCCGGCCTCGGGGGCCACCAGATCAACGGTCTCGTCCGCCAGTGACGTCCCGGAGGTCCCGACCTCGACCGCGGAACCGTTCTGGACGTAGTAGACGACGAGATCGATGTCCTGGGCGCCGTTGTCGTTGGCCACCCGGGTGGCGAACCGAGCAAGCTTGGTACCGGCCGGAACCGTCACCGCGAACTGCTTGCTGGTCGTCGAGGTGACCGACGACGCCTGCTGGTGACCGGCGGTCAACCCGTACCCGGTGATCGGGAACGCTCCGGTGATCCCGGACTTGACCTGCCAGCTGACACTGCCCCCGGTGCCGTTGATGTCAACGGAATCGGCGAAGCTGTGCAGCGCCACCGGCTGCAGGGCGATCGGGCTGCGCACCGTCGTGTGCGCCCCGTGCCAGGTGAGGAACCCGGTGGAGTACTCACCGAGCGGCGCGGTGGTCCGCGTCATGGTCACCCTGAACGACTTCGTCTGGCCCACCTTGCTGAATACCAGGATGGACGGGCTGACGGTGACCTTGAAGCCCGGCACCGATGCCTTGGCCACGTACAGGCCGGTCTTGACCGCCGTCACCGTGCGGGTGACGGTCAGGGTGGACACGAGCGAACCGGAGGCGATCGACGCCTGGTTGTAGTCCGACGGAGCGACGGCCGGAGCGCCGGTTCCGGTGTCGTATCCCAGACCCTCGATGTAGGACAGCCAGTCCTGGTCACCGGCGTTGTAGACCAGTGCCGGATTGAACATGGCCGACGGGTTGACCTCTCCGGCGCCCTGGGCGAACGGGTCGGTGTTCTTCGAGCCGTCGCTGTTCTTGGTGTCGGTGGCCGTGGTCATCAGGGCCGACTTGATCTCCATGGGGGACCACTTCGGGTGCTTCTGGACGAACAGCGCGGCCAAGCCGGCGATGTGCGGCGCGGCCATGGAGGTACCGGACAGGAAGTCGGCCGTCCGGCCGCCGTCGAGCTGCGGCGAGATGGAGGCGAGGATGCCGACACCCGGAGCCGCGATGTCCGGCTTGAGGATGTCTCCGTTGTTCGACACCGACGGCCCCCGTGAGGAGAAGCCGGCGATCTGCGGGTACGGCGTGCTGATCTTGGTGGTGTTGCCCGGAACCAGGGTCGCGGTGGCGCCCGCGGTCGCCGCGTAGGCCTTGGCCGGGAGACCGAGATCGGAGTCCAGGTGCACGGTCGGGACGGTGTGCAGATCGGCGTCGGTGTCCAACGGGGTCAGGTTGACCAGCACCATGCCGATGCCGCCGGCCCGCTTGACCTCGGCCGACTTGGCGACGCGGTCGACCACGCCGCGGTCACACTCGACGATCTTGCCCGCCGTGAGGGCCGGGTCGAGGGTGCCGGGTGTGCATCGTCCCGCGGCGACGGTGTCAGCCGCGGCGAGCTTGACCGAGGTGGCCGTGACGAACGGCGCCGGGCCGACGGTCTTGGTGACGGTGGTGCTGACTCCGGCGTACTTCTTGCCGTTGCCGAGAACGACCGTGCCCTCGTAGGGCTTCATGGTGCTGGCGGCGACCGTGGTGACCCATGGTGCCGAGTTGTCCAAGGTGGACGCACCGGGGCCGCTGTTGCCGGCCGAGGCGGACACGAAGATACCGGCCGACGCGGCGGACAGGAACGCCAGCGCGATCGGGTCGACCGTCAGCGACTCCGAGGATCCGCCGACCGAGTAGTTGATGACGTCGACGCCGTCCGCGACGGCCTGGTCGATGGCGGCGACGATGTCGGAGGTGGTGCCCCCGGACTGGGACGCGACCTTGCTGGTCCACAGAGCCTTGTAGACGGCGATCGCGGCGGCCGGCGCCACCCCGGAGATCTTCCCGAAGTCGATACCGTCGACGGTGGCCTGCACGCCGGGATTGCCCCCCGCGGTGGAGGCCGTGTGCGTGCCGTGGCCCTCGCCATCCCGTGGGGACACGAAGTCCTCGAAGTTGCTGCCCGCGCTGGCGATGAACGCGTCACCGAAGTAGCGGGCACTGATCAACTTGGTGTTGCAGTCGTTGGCGGTGAACTGCTCCCCGGTCTCGCACTTGCCGGTGAACGTCTGGCCGTTGGCCTTCTTCATCACGATCTGCGAGCCGCTGCGGTAGGCCAGGGTCGGATCGCTTGCGCTCGGCGCGTTCTTCAACGCGCTGCCGGCGAAGGACTTGGACTCCGGGTAGATGCCGGTGTCGATGACGCCGATGACGACGCCCTTGCCGGCGTTCTTGGTGCCGCCGAGGCCGGCCCAGACGCCGTTCTTCCCGGCCAGCTTGAGGTAGTCGTAGTCGACCTTGTCGTCGTCGGCGTAACGCAGGGTGTCCTTGGCCACCGCGAGCACCCCGGCCGTGTGGGCCAGCTTGGTGGCCTGGGCCGAGGTCAGCGTCGCGCTGAAACCGTTGAGCGACACCGTGTACTTCTGCTTCTGCTGCGCGCCGACCGAGGCGGCGATCTTGTTCTGGTCGGCGGTCAGGACCGATGCGTATTTCCGCGCCGAGGCGCTGGTGACCTCGACCTTGTCACCGGTCTTGGGCTTGGTCGCCGGAATGCCGGCTGTACCGCCGGTGTACGAAGCGATCGGGGCCTTCGACAGGACGACCACGTACTTGCCCGCGCTGTAGGTGGCGGACGGGATCTTCCCGTCCGGGCCGACGGCGATCGGGGTTGCTTTCGCCGTGCTGGCCGCCGCGACCGTTGTCGAACCGGTGCGCGATGCGGGTTGCGCACCGGCCGGTAGGACGGACGCGACGACGAGAGCGCCGACGGCGAGTGTGACGACGATCGGCCGTCTCGCCTTCGTCAGCGATGTGAACATGTGACCTCCAGGCCGGGGAACACGGAAGCACCCTGGTGGGTGCCGGGGGAGTGGAGCCGGAGCCCCCGGACGCCACCGGGTCGGTGTTTCCGGGGTTGGAGCCAGGACCGCAACAGAGTGATTCCCCCGAGCGACGTCCGTAAGACATCGATGTGAGACATCTGTGGGGGAGTCAAGGCGTCATACTCGCTCGGCTCGGCGAGGGTTGCAACCCCTCGCCTTCGACCTCACCCTGTCGTCAGGGGCATGATCATTCGCTGACCGGGGGTGATCATCGGCGGAGCTCATCGGAATCACTCGTACGGCCTCGGTTTACCTGTTCTTGAAGGCAGCGCCAGTGGCGGACCGATACCGGACTGGGCCAAATGATCGAACATCGCCGAATCGGGGCGACCCGGGTGCACAGTCGTTATTGACGGGCATTCCGTGCGGTCGACCCAGAGGAGATTGGATGACGAGCCATAACCGTTCCGGATTTCGCCGCATTCCGGTCATTTCGCCCGAACCGGGCGAAGGGCCGGAAAAGCCGCCGCGTCCGGTCCGCCTCGAAGGTGTGGTGCGCGACGGGGTCGAGCGCGGCTCGGTGGTGTTGGTGGACGAGCAGGATGCCGTGCTGGCCCAGCTGATGGGCGGAGATCAAGCGCTGCTGCGCGACGGGGTTCGCGTCACGGTGACCGGTCACTTCGTCACCGGCCTGATGACCACGGTGCAGCAGGGCCGGCCGTTTCGGGTGCTGGATGTCGCTCCGGATGCGGATGCGGATGCGGAGGTACCCCCGGCGGCGAATCCGGCCGACTGCGAGTAGGAGCCGGTGGGTCCCCGGGTGCCGCCCTGATCCGGCCGACGCCGATCGGTCGGATGCGGTGTGCCTCGAGAGAATTCGGTCGACCCGCGGCCTACGGTGGGGTAACGAGCGAGCGCCGGGGTGAGGCGGGAGGGCGGCACGGTGGACGAAGGTTCGGTCATCCAGGTGGAAGGTCTGGTCAAGCGCTTCCAGGTGCCCGAGCGCGACGCCGGTCTCGCGGCGGCGGCCCGGAGCCTTGTCCGCCGCCGCACCCGCACCGTGACGGCCGTGGGCGGGATCGAACTGAGCATCGAGCGCGGCGAGGTGGTGGGGTTTCTCGGGCCGAACGGCGCCGGTAAGACCACCACCTTGAAGGTGTTGTCCGGTCTGCTGTTTCCCACCTCCGGACGGGTGCGGGTGCTCGGTTACGAGCCGCAGCAGCGGCAACGCGAGTACCTGCGGCAGATCGCCCTCGTCATGGGCAATCGCAACCAGTTGCACTGGGACATCCCGGCCGCAGACTCGTTCGAACTGAACCGGTCCGTCTACCAGATACCGGCCGAGGCCTTCCAGCGCATCCGGGACGAATTGATCGAGTTGCTCGGCGTGGGCGATCTGGTCCGCAAACCGGTCCGAACCCTCTCGCTCGGTGAGCGGATGAAGGTCGAGATCATCGGCTCGTTGCTGCACCTGCCCAAGGTGTTGTTCCTGGACGAGCCGACCATCGGTCTGGACGTGGTGATGCAGAAGCGGATCCGCTCGTTCGTCGCCGAGTACAACGAGCGGTACGGGGCCACCGTCATGTTGACCAGTCACTACATGGCCGACGTGCAGGCGCTGGCCCGGCGGGTGGTGGTCATCCACCACGGCACCCTCCTGTTCGACGGGCAGCTGTCCCAACTGGCCCACGATTTCGCGGCCTACAAGACGATCGAGGTGACGCTGGAGCGGCCGGCCGACCTGAGCGCGTTCGGTGAGGTAGTCGGCCAGGACGCCGAGCGGGTCACCCTCCGGGTGGACAAGGGCGAGACCGCCGCGGTCACGGCCCGCCTGCTGGCCGACCACTCGGTGCTCGACCTGACGGTCGAGGAGCCACCGATCGACGACATCATCGAGATGGTCTTCGCGCAACAGACGGGCCGGGGCGGGACGTGACGGCGCCGGTCGCCGTCGGTCGGGTGCGGAGCCTGACCGGGTTCTACGTCGCCACCATGAAGATCGCCCTGGCCACCCAGTTCCAGTACCGCACGGGCAACTACCTGTACATGATCGGAATGATCACCGAGCCGGTGATCTACCTGGTTGTCTGGACCACCGTCGCCCGGCAGTCCGGCGGCACGGTGGCCGGCCTGACCGTCGGCAACCTGGCCGCCTACTACATCGTGTGGACCCTGGTGCGGAACATGAACCTGGTCTTCACGCCCTATGGGTTCGAGGAGCGAATCCGGTCCGGGCAGATGTCCGGATTGCTGCTGCAGCCGATCCACCCGGTGCACGGGGACATCGCCTACTTCGCCGGCTGGAAGTTCGCGGTGATCGTGTTCTGGCTGCCCATCGCGGCGGTGCTCTCGCTGATCTTCCATCCGGCGCTGCATACGTCGGCGGCCCAGGTCGGGGTGTTCCTGATCGCCATCTGGGCCGCCTTCCTGATCCGCGCGCTCTTCCTGTGGGTGCTGGGTCTGATCTCGTTCTGGACCACCCGGGTGTCGGCGATATACCAGCTGTACTTCGCGATCGAGCTGCTGATGTCGGGCCGGCTGGTGCCGTTGCAGATCATGCCCGGCTGGGTCCAGCACCTGACGAGATTCTTACCCTTCGCCTCCACCTTCGGTTACCCGATCCAGTCCCTGACCGGGCCCATCAGCCCGGCTGCCCTGTGGGGCGGTCTGCTCGAGCAGTTCGTGTGGGTCGGGGTCGGGGCCGCCCTGGTCGCGCTCGTCTGGAAACGAGCGGTGCGGCGATACACGGCGGTGGGCAATTGACCGGCTCGTTGCGGGTGGTGCGCACGCTGGTGAAGATGAGCGTGCTGCAGGAGATGCAGTACCGGGTGAACTTCTTCCTGTCGTTGATCCAGTCGATGATCGCGCTCGGCACCGGGCTGGTCGTGCTGGCCCTGGTGTTCGACCAGGTCAACGAGTTGCACGGCTGGAGCCGGCCGGAGTTGCTGCTCGTGATGGGTGTGTTCACGTTGATGGGTGGGGTGGTGCAGGCCGTCATCGCGCCGAACATGACCCGACTGATGCAGGACATCCAGAACGGTACGTTCGACTTCACGCTCACCAAACCGGTTGGGGCGCAGCTGTTTTCCAGCTTCCAGGCGGTGCAGATCTGGCAGGGTACGGACATCGCGGCCGGGCTGGTGGTGATCGTGGTGGCCATCGTCCAGCTCGGCGGCCGTCTCGAGGCCGCAGCCGTCGTCGGTTTTGTGGTGCTGCTCCTGCTCGGCGCGGTGATCATCTACTGCGTCTGGATGCTGCTGACCACGACCGCGTTCTGGGTGGTGCAGATCGAACAGATCGCCGACCTGTTCGACGGGCTGTTCCAGGCCGGTCGGTGGCCGATCGTCATCTACCCGGGTTGGCTGCGGATCGGCCTGACCTTCGTCGTGCCGATCGGGTTCGCGATCACGGTGCCGGCCCAGGCGCTCACCGGCCGGCTGTCGATCGGAGCGTGGCTCCTGGCTGTCGGGTTGGCCGTCGTCCTGTCCGTGGTGACCCGGTGGTACTTCCGGCTCGGGCTGCGCCGGTACTCCGGCGCCTCGGCCTGATCGCTGGGATGTCAGGCCGTGCGGAGCACGAGCATGAACTGGCCACCGCCCGGCTCGCCGCCGACCGTGAAGCTCAGGTCGGGCGCCAGCCGGGAGAGTCGGTCGATCAGCCAGGCGCCGGCCTCGTCGGCATCGGCACGGGTGGGGCAGCGGGCGACGACCTCGCGCCCGCCCTTGCGGCTCAGTCGCTCGACGACCCCGATGATCGGGGCCGGATCGACGACGAACAGCCGGTCGGGCCACGGCACAACGGCGGCGACGGCGCCCTTCTTGGTGTTACAGGACCGGTGGGCCAGCCGTTCGGTCACCGGGCGGCCCTTGGCCGCCTTGCCGGTGGCGATGCCGTCGACGCTCGGCCCGCGGGCGTCGTTGACCGACTTGGACGGATCGACCGGCTCATCGCACAGCCAGCAGCGCCACCCGTCGCGATCGCCGACCTCGTCCAACTTGCTGCCGTTGTCCATTCGACAGACGCTACCGGCGGCCAGGCGAGGCTACGACCAGTGTGCCCGGCCCGGTCCACAGGGAGGGGTTAGCCTTGTGTCGATGGCGCTCGGTCAGGTCCGGATGACTGCTCGTGGCCGAAGGGATGCAACCCGGGTGGGCGCACACCGACATGAAGAGGGGGAATCTGTGATGATCAGGCAACGCTGGACATTGTCGGCGCTCATGGCCGGGCTGTTGGTCGGCGCAATGGCGTTGACGGCGACGGCGGCCGGGGCAGCTCCGGCCGGTTCCGGAGCGGCACCGAGGTCAGCCGCGGGGCCGACGCCGGCCGCGCAGGTCAGCGAGGCGGTGGCCGGATGCTCGTCGAGTGCGCTCACCCAGGTGAAGCCGGGTCACGTGGCCGGGGTGACGTACGGCGTCACTTCGAAGGTCACGGCGGCCGGCCTGACCCCGGGCGTCCGGTACTGGGTGATCACCGGGAGCCACCCCTACAGCGGCGAGGACATCTACCCGGACCTGCGCGCGACGGCGTCGGCCGAAGGCACCATCTCGGCCACCATGTCCTCCGCCGGCTTCGACTGGGACAAGGGCAAGTACGGCGTCGCGGCGACCATGCACTGGTTCCTGTACAGCGTGTCGACTCCCGAGCCGATTTCGGTGCTCGGCCTGGACACCCTGGGAACGCCGCTGGCCACCGGGTCGGTATCGATCTCGATCATGCCCTGCAATGTGCTCAAAGACGCCGCCGGATACCGGTCCGGGATTGTTTCGCCGGACGGTCGCTCGAGCTTGACCATGCAGTCGGACGGCAACCTGGTGCTGCGTCAGAAGGGTAAGGCGGTCTGGTGGACCTCGACCCAGACCCGCTCCGGCAACTACGCAACGGTCCAGTCCGACGGGAATTTCGTCGTCCGTTCCGCGGGCGGAGCGGCCCTGTGGAATTCGCGAACCGGGAGTGCCGCCATCTCGTCCAGTGCGTCAGCCACCAACACGCTGACGTTGTACAACAACGGCAACCTGATTCTGCGGACCACGCAGGGCGGCGGCAACCGCGCCTTGTGGCAGACCTTCACCGGGAACCTCCGGTAGTCCGCGGGCCGGTTCGCACGGGATTCGGGCGAGCGGTCCCCTGCGGGTCGTGCGCACCGTGGCAGGGACGGTCGCGGTGCGAGACGGAAAGACGTTCGGGGCGCGCCTACACTGTGAAGTTACCGACCAGTAGGGTCGCGACGGACCCGATCGGCGGCAGTCGGGGCCAGCCGGGCGCCGACTCTGAACAACGACGCCGTTGATCCGACAGGAGCATCATGTTCAGTCTCTCCGAGGACCACCGAGCGGTCCGCGCGGCCGTTCGGGAGATCGCCGAACGCGAGATCCTGCCCTTCGCGGCGGAGGTCGATGAGAACGAGCGCTACCCGATCGAAGCCCAGAAGGCTCTGGAGACATCGGGTTTCGGCGCGGTCCACATCCCTGAGGCCTACGGTGGGGCCGGGGCCGACGCGGTGGCCACAGTGATCGTGATCGAGGAAGTGGCCAGGGTCTGCGCGTCGTCGTCCCTGATCCCGGCGGTGAACAAACTCGGCTCGATGCCGATTATTCTCTCCGCGTCCGAGGAGCTCAAGCAACAGGTGCTGCCGTCCATCGCCTCCGGCGAGGCGATGATCTCCTACGCCCTGTCCGAGCGGGAGGCCGGTAGCGATGCCGCCGCCATGCGGACCAGAGCCAGGGCCGACGGTGACGACTGGATCCTCAACGGGACGAAGTGCTGGATCACCAACGCCGGCGTGTCGAGCTGGTACACCGTCATGGCGGTCACCGACCCGGACAAGCGGACCAACGGCATCAGCGCGTTCGTCGTGCACTCGGACGATCCGGGCTTCGTGGTCGGATCAAAGGAGCGCAAGCTCGGCATCAAGGGCTCACCGACCCGGGAGATCCATTTCGAGAACTGCCGGATCCCGGGGGACCGCATCATCGGCGCCCCCGGCACCGGGTTCAAGACCGCGCTGGCCACCCTGGACCACACGCGTCCGACCATCGGGGCCCAGGCGGTCGGCATCGCGCAAGGGGCGCTCGACGTGGCGGTGGCCTACGTCAAGGAGCGGAAGCAGTTCGGCAAGAAGTTGGCCGAGTTCCAGGCCCTGCAGTTCATGATCGCTGACATGGCGATGGAGATCGAGGCAGCTCGCACGCTGATCTACCAGAGCGCCGCTGCCTCCGAGCGGGGCGACGCCAACAAGGGGTTCCTGGCCTCGGCGGCCAAGTGCTTCGCCTCCGACGTAGCCATGAAGGTGACGGTCGACGCCGTGCAACTACTCGGTGGCGCCGGGTACACCCGCGACTTCCCGGTCGAGCGGATGATGCGCGACGCCAAGATCACCCAGATCTACGAGGGCACGAACCAGGTCCAGCGGCTGGTCATGGCCCGGTCGCTGCTGCGCTGAGCCCGACCGGCACCTTGCGGGGATCGGCCGCCCGGGTTCGACGTCCGGAGGATCGGTGGTCCGGCGAGTTCTGCGGTCAGTCGAGTTCGGGCAGACCGGGGACGGTGAACCCGGCCGTCACGGTCGCCCGCTCGGCGCGCGCCTGCTCGACCAGAGTGGCCCCGGTGGCGTCCGACCACAGCAGGGAACCGTCGACGGCGAGCGTGGCCAGCAGCCCCGAGATCAGCCCGTCGGGCATGCTCCACGGCTCGATCGAGGCCAACCGTGACCCCGGTTCCAGCCCGACCGAAGACGCTGCCATCAGCAACTCGGTCACCGACCACTGGCCGTCGCCCGCCCGCAGGGCGATCGGTGCGGCCGCGCCGCGCGGCGCGAAACGATCGGCCTGGGGGAGTACCGCGCCGGTGAAGTCGCGTTGATGGGGGGCCACCGACCGGCTGGGAGCGCCGAGCGGGTGACCGGAGACGACGAAGATGTCGTCCGCGCCGGAGTCCCCGCCGTCGGGCACGAAGGCCACCGCCGCGCCGTCTTCGACATCGAGCACGGTCAGGCCCGCCCACCAGCTGCCCAGCAGGATCGGGGCCGTCTGCCAGCCGGCGCCGACCGCGACCTGGACCCCGTCGCCGGGGCCCAGGCCGAGTTCGTCGACCAGCAGCCCGGCCACCTTGGCCGACCAGTTGGCCAGCGAGGCGGTGGACAACTCGGTCCGGAAGCCGCCGACGTAGGTGGTCAGCCGAGGCCGGTGCGGATCGCCTCGCAGCAGCGGGCCCAGCAGGGCCGCCGCGAGATTGGGGTCGCCCGTCATCAGTTGACGCACTCCACGCCGGAGGCGTTGATCGGAGCCGTTGACGGAGCGCTGGCCGGGGCCCCGACCTGACCCTGGTCGATGCCGACGGCGCCCGCGGCCCGGAGGCCGGACGGGGCCGGCATGTCCTGACCGGCCGCGACCGAGATGTGACCGGACGCGATCGAGTCGTCCTTGACCAGCTTTCCCTTGCCGCCCAATGCCTTCCGCACCGCAGCGGCGGCGGCCTGGTTCGCGCCCGGGTAGGAGATGGTCGTGGTCGCGTGTGCGGTGGCCGCAGTGATACCGGGGAACGTCGTGATGTCCCCGGCCTTGAAACCGGCCGAGACCAGGGTCGCCGACACCGACGAGGCCAGGTTGTTGACCTTGGTCGCGTTCTGCACGTCGACCGTGATGGTCGACGGGTCGACCGCCGCGGCGGCACTGGTGGTCGGGTTCTTCGACGCGGACGTGGCGGCCGCACTTCCCGCCGACCCGTCGATCTTCCGGAAGAACGCCTGGATCTCGGCCGGATCGGTGGCCAGCGCGTCAGTGCCGCTGGTGGTCGCCGCGCCGTGCGTGGGGATGGTGGTGAAGGTGACGTTGCCGCCGGAGAGGTTCGCCATCTGCTCGGCGAAGGTGACCAGCTCGAAACCGGAGTCCAGGATGACGGCCTTGCTGGCCGCGTCGACCAGGCTGTTCAGCTTGCTGGTCGAGGTCAGGGTGCCGGCCGAGAGCATCTTGCTGGTCGCGCCGGCCAGGAAGGCCTGCTGGCGCCGAACCCGATCGAGGTCGCCGTTGGGCAGCCCATGACGCTGCCGGACGAAGGACATCGCGGCACTGCCCGAGATTTCCTGGACGCCGGCCTTGAAGTTCGCGCCCGAGAACGGGTCGCTGACCGCCTTGTTCAGACATACCGGAACCCCGCCGATGGCCAGGGACAGCGTGTAGAAGCCGATCAGGTTCACCTCCGCGTAGTGGTCGATGCGCAGCCCGGTGAAGGCCTGGATGATGGCCTGCAGTTCGGTTCGGCCGGCGTTGTTGGAGTCGACCTCGCGCTGCGCGGCCGTCATGCCGCCCTTCTTGACGTCGTACTCCTGGGTGTAGAACTTCGCCGTGCTGTAGAAGGAGTTGACCTTGTTCGGCTTGTAGGTGCCGGACGTCCCGTCGTTGTAGGGGCCCTTGACCTGGTTGGTCACCGACGCCGGGATCCAGGTGTCACGAGGGATGGAGACCGCCGTCGCCTTCCCGCCGCCCTCCGGGATGTGCACGATCATGATCGTGTCGGTGTTGACGCTGCCGCCGTCGTCCTGGGTGCTGACCTCGGCCAGCTGGGCCGCGCTCAACGGGTTTCCGGAGGAGTCGGTGCGGGAGTCCGAGCCGATCAGCAGGATGTTGGTGCCGCCCTTGAACAGCACGCCGGCCGTCCCCGCCTTGGATGCGCTGTTGCCCTTGGGGATCTTGGAGTCGATGCTGCCCAGCAGGGTGGACCCGAAGGCGCACAGGGCCAGGACCGCCACCGACAGGGCGGCGGCAACGATGCGGCCGGCGATGATCCCGCCGTGGGTGCGGCGGTGCGACTCTCGCGACGGGTCGACCAGGGCGTTCGGCCCGGCGTCCCGGCCACGCGGCGGTACCGGCCGCTGCGAGCGCGGGTCAGCTACCGGATCGAACGGGATACCCCCTGGGTAGACCGCCGTCCGGTCGGACGGGACGTCGGACCACGCGCCCCGGGCGTCGGGCGTCGGGCGCTGAGCCGACGGACGGCCGGAACCGGGCAGCCCGGTCGGGACGCGGCCGGGCGGGATGGGGCGACGGACCGGTTGACCGGCCGGAATGCTGCCCGGGGGAATGTTGGCCGGGGGAACTGCGCCGGGTCCGGCGTTGCGCGGTCCAGCCGCACCCGGTCCAACCGCGCCAGGGCCGAACGGGCCAGGGCCGAACGGACCAGGGCCGTTGGGCCCGGCCGGCGGCCAGGGCGGTCCGGCAGCACCCGATGCTCGCGGACCGGGACGGTGTGGATCCTCACCGGACGGATCACCCGGGCGGCTGGGTCCGTAACGACGCGGCCCGCGCTGCGGATCGGGGTCGGAGGGCCAGTTCATGTTCGGCGAACCCTTTCGTTGGTCAAGCACAGGCTCTTCGCGCGCTGAACTCGCTTTCTCGGGACGTGCGGCCACAGCGTGCGGTTGCGCCGGCCGTCTCCCAGACCCGAGGGTAACGACCGTCGGGGCGATCCACGGGTCAACCGACCGACGACGACGCGGTTTTGTACGCCGAGCGGATGGCCGCGTTGGTCCTGGGTGACCGTGTGCTCGGTGACCGAGCACGTTCGGTCACCGCTGACGCGGAGGTGGCGGAGGACGTCGGTTCAGTGCGGCACAATGACCGACCATGCGCATCCTTGTGACCGGCGGAGCCGGATTCATCGGCTCGGCCTTCACCCGAAACGTCCTGGCCGACGCCTATCCGGGTCTGGAGGGGGCCCAGGTCACCGTTCTGGACAAGTTGACGTACGCCGGCAACCTGGCCAATCTCGCCAGCGTCGAGGACTCGGACCGTTACAGCTTCGTGCACGGCGACATCTGCGACGCCGAGCTGGCCACCAAGCTGGTCGGTGAGGCCGACGCCGTCGTGCACTTCGCGGCCGAGTCCCACGTCGATCGGTCGATCCTGGGCGGCGCCGACTTCGTCCTGACGAACGTGCTGGGCACCCAGACCCTGCTGCAGGCCGCCCTGGCCACCGAGCTGACCAAATTCGTCCACGTCTCGACCGATGAGGTCTACGGCTCGATCGACGAAGGATCGTGGGACGAGAACTGGCCGCTGCAGCCCAACTCGCCGTATTCGGCCTCGAAGGCGTCGTCGGACCTGATCGCCCGGGCCTACGCGAAGACCCACGGGGTGCCGGTGGCCATCACCCGTTGTTCCAACAACTACGGCCCGTATCAGTTTCCGGAGAAGGTCATCCCGCTGTTCGTCACCAACCTGATGGACGGGCAGCGTGTGCCGCTCTACGGCGCGGGGGCCAATGTGCGTGACTGGCTGCACGTCGATGATCACTGCCGCGGCATTGCGTTGGTGCTGGCCAAGGGTCGGGCCGGTGAGGTCTACAACATCGGGGGCGGCACGGAGCTGACCAACGCCGAGCTGACCTTCCGCCTGATCGAGGCGACCGGCCGGGACGAATCGTTCATCGAGCGGATCGAGGACCCACGCGGCGGCGGCCACGACAAGCGGTACTCGGTGGACATCACCAAGATCCACACCGAGCTCGGGTACACCCCGCAGGTCCCGTTCGAACAGGGTCTGGCGGACACGGTTCGTTGGTACCGGGACAACCGCGACTGGTGGGAGCCGCTCAAGGGCCGAGCGGCGATCGACCGTTAGGGTTTCGCCCGTGAGCACCCCGATCGCGCTGTTCGTCACCGGAGCTCGCGGACAGCTCGGCTCCGACCTGATGGCCGGGGCCGCCGAGGCCGGGATTCCGGCCATCGGCGCCGGCTCGGGCCGGCTGGACATCACCGACGCGGCGGCCGTCGAGACCGCTCTGGCCGAGTTCGCGGCCGGCCTTCCCGTCGGTACCCGCGGCATAGTGGTGAACTGCGCCGCGTACACGGCGGTCGACGCGGCCGAGACCGATGAGAGTGGGGCATTCGCGGTCAATGTCACCGGGCCGGAGAATCTGGCTCGGTCGGCCGCCGCCCACGGCCTCGGGATGATCCACGTGTCCACCGACTACGTCTTCCCCGGTGACGCGACGTCGCCCTACGAGGTCGACGATCCGACCGGCCCGCGCAGCGTCTACGGCGTCACCAAATTGGCCGGCGAGCAGGCTGTGCGCGCTGCGCACCCCGGAGCGCACGTCGTCCGGACCGCCTGGGTGTACGGCGCCGGCGGCCCGAACCCCAACTTCGTCAAGACCATGGCCCTGCTGGAGTCCAAGCACGACACCATCACGGTGGTCGATGACCAGCGCGGTTCGCCGACCTGGTCGGCCGACCTGGCCTCCGGCTTGCTGGAACTGGCCGCGGCCGATCTGCCCGGCGGGGTGCTGCACGCCACCGGCGGTGGCGAGACCACCTGGTGGGGACTGGCGCGGGCGGTCTTCGCCGAACTCGGCGCCGACCCCGACCGAGTGCGGCCGACCACCAGCGACCAGTTCGTCCGTCCAGCACCCCGCCCGGCGTACTCGGTGCTGTCGCCGGCCGCCTGGGTGGCGGCTGGACTGTCGCCGCTGCCGCCGTGGCGCGATGCGCTGGCGGCCGCCTTCGCCGCTCATGGGGACGAGTTCCGTCCCACGCCGCCCGCGTCCTGACCGCCGCGACTCGTCACCGGGCGCTTCGCGTCCGCGGCCCCTCATCTCTGGCGCGCGGTGGGCATCTGCGATCGGTGACTCCCGGTAGTCGAATCGGACCCCGCACGGGTAGGTCGGAGGCCGCCAAGGGTGCCATCGATCGATCGTTAGCCGAAGTGCGGCAATTTACCGTCACCATGGGTAGTACTCCGGGATCGGCTCGGCCTGATTCTTCACCCCGCTGACGACTGTCACTCCCCGTGCACCGCCAACTACACTCGGTGCAATAGAGATAGCGGATATCTCTTACACAGAGTGACTGGAGTGATCAGAGTGCACAACGGCAAAGAGCGCGTCCGCGCGAGGCTGCTGCGACTGACGGCGATGGTCGGGGCCACGGCCCTGGCTGCGGTTGCCGTGGTGGCTCCGGCCGACGCGGCGGCTCCGGCTCCGGCGGCGGTCATCGCCCCGGCGGCGGCCTCGGCACAGATGGTCAGCTTCGACCAGCAGATGATCACGCTGATCAATGGGGCCAGGGTCAAAGCCGGTGTCGGCGCTCTCACCGAGGCGAAGGGGCTGACCTCGTTGGCCGTCTGGTGGTCGAACCAGATGAGCAACGGCGCCACCAGCTACAACCTGGCCCACAATCCGAACGCCTGGACCATGGTCACCCAGTACGGCGCCTCGAATCGGACCTCCTGGGGCGAGAACGTCGCCTGGTCGTCCTCGACCGCCACCACGGCTCAGCAGATCTTCACCGCCTACATGAACTCGCCGGGTCACAAGGCGAACATCCTGTCGTCGAGCTTCCACTACGTGGGGATGGGTACGGTCGGCGGCACGCACGGCCTGTTCAACACCACTGAGTTCACGGACAAAGTGGAGGCCGGGCAGGCCGTCGCCCCGGCCCCGGTCACCACCACCGTCGTCAACAACGGCGACTTCATCCGTGACGTGGTCGGACCGGCTGTGTACGTGGTCGTCGGTGGAGCACCGGTATACGTGTCGAGCTGGGCGCCGTTCGGCGGGGTCAAGCGGGTCAAACTGGTGACGGACGTGACGTTCAAGAAGCTCCGTCAGTACCCGGCCGACGGCACGTTCATCCGGACTCCTGGTTCCGGCGCCGTGTACCGGATCGCCGGTGGCGCACCCCTGTACGTCAGTAGCTGGGCGCCTTTCGGTGGCCCGAAGCCCGTCCTGAACGTCGATCCGGCCGCGGTGGCCAAGGCCGGACAGGCCGGCTGGTACTCGCACCTGCGGTGGCAGCCGGCCGACAACACGCTGATCAAGGGTGGTTCGGCACCGAAGATCTACCGGGTGATGGGCGGCAAGGCGACCTGGTTGACCTCCTGGTCGCTCGTCGGCGGCCCGAAGCCGTTCACGGTCGTTGACCCGAAGGCGATCACCCTGGCCGGCAGCAACACGTTCTACGCGCACCTGGCCAAGTAGTAGTCCCGATCGCAGCCGGAGTAGGGCGTGTCCGAGAGCCTCGGACGCGCCCTACTCTGGTTTGCGTCATGTCAGAGGAACCCCCCGCCCCGGTGATGTTTCCGCCGGACACGCCGATGGCCTACTTCAACGGCCTGCTGGCCACCGATCTGGCCGAGACGGTCGACCTGGCGAAGGATCCGGACGCCCTTGATCGCGGTGGCTGGTGGGCCGTCGTCGCGACGTTCGAGGGTGGCCTGAACGCGTACCGCTTCCGCGACGTCCGTCCGTCTCCCCGGCCGGTGCCGTCGGGTCCGTGGCTGGGTCCCGCTCCCGGATCGTGGCGGAGTTCCCTGGACGAGGACGGGTACCGGAGCCGCGTCCTGGCCATCAAGGAGCGGATCGCGGCCGGCGACGTCTATCAGGTCAACCTCTGCCGGATGCTGTCCGCCCCGTTGCCCGCGCAGGCGCAGGCGCTCGCCCTGGCGGCGGTGCTGGCCACCGAGAACCCCGCTCCGTACGAAGGCATGTTGCACACGGGTACGGACTGGGTGGTGACCGCCTCGCCGGAGTTGTACCTGTCCCGGGCGGGTCGCCTCGTGACGAGTTCCCCGATGAAGGGCACGGCCGCCCCCGGCGAGGAGTTCGCGCCCAAGGACTATCCGGAGAACATCATGATCACCGACCTGGTCCGAAACGACCTGGGTCGGGTCGCGGCCGCGGGCACGGTCAGGGTGGTCGCCCTGCTGGATCGCCAGGAACACCCGGGTCTGGCCCACCTGGTGTCCACGGTGGTTGCCGAACTGCGGCCGGGCGTGGGGTGGCGCGATCTACTGGCCTCGACATTTCCGGCCGGATCGATCTCCGGCGCACCCAAGCACACAGCGCTCCGGATCATCTCCGAGCTGGAGCCGGTGCCGCGCGGACCCTACTGCGGGGCCGTCGGCTACGTCGACGCCGACGCCGGGACCGGTGTCCTCGCCGTCGGTATCCGGACGTTCTTCACCAGCACCACGCCGCACGGTGCCCGGCTGAATTTCGGGACCGGCGCCGGCATCACCTACCCGTCCGATCCGAGTGCCGAATGGGCCGAGACCCAACTCAAGGCGGCCCGGCTGATCGCGCTGAGCAGTGCCGTTGGCGATGCTGGGGTCGGGCCGACCCCGTCCCGGTGGGCCGGAACGTGAGCCTCACCTTGATACGGTCAGGGCCATGACCTCCAGCATGCTCACCGGGGACGCCCGATCGACCGGTACGCGCGCCCGGACGTCCTGGTTGGCCGCGGCCGTGATCTCCGTTCCTGATCGCGCCCTGGTCTTCTCGCTCTGCGCCATCGTGGCAACCGCGATCACGGTGCAGCTCAACGTCTTTCATCCCTATACGCTGTTCCCCCTGCTCGTCGTCCTGATTGCCGCGACCTGGAAGCTGACCCCACCGCCGTTCGCCGGCGTACCCGTTCGGTGGCACCGTCGCCGGCCCCATGCGGCATCCGTGGGCGACGGCGAGGCCCCCGATCGGGCGATGGCGACCGGCGAGGCCGGTCCGGAGGTGACCGGCGACGACGTCCCTCCCGGGGAGGTCGCCTCACCCGGAGCCGGAATGCGGCAGACCGTCCGCGTGGCCTGGATCAGTGTCGCGATCACCGTTCTGCTGTTGCTGGCCTGGATGGCTGTACAACACAACTACTTCTCCGAACTGCTGTCGGTCCGCCGCGACCCGGCGATCTACACCCTGCGCGGGATCTGGCTGATGAATCACGCCAGCCCGGACGTGGTGCTGCCGCAACAGCTGGTCGACATCGCCCGGGCTGTCCCAGGCGTCGGACTCGACTTCGGAGGTGAGACCTTCCGGACGACCCGCTACTTCCAGAGCACGACGGTGGTACCCGGCCTGATCGCCGTAGCCGGTTGGTTCGGCGGCGTGCCGCTGCTGCTCAAGGCGGACGTGTTCATCGGCGGCATGGCCTTGCTGAGCATGTACGCGGTCGCCCGCCGGATGGCCGGTCCGCGACTGGGAATGCTGCCGGTTGCCGCGCTGGCGTTGTCCATGCCGATGGTGTCCTTCACCCGGGTCGCCTACACCGAGCCGCTGTCCATGATCGCGGTGATGGCGTGCCTGCTCGGGCTCTGGCAGGCCGCGCTCACCAAGCGCCGATCCATGTGGATCCTGGCCGGGCTCGGCGCCGGATGTGTCCCGGTGACCAGGATCGACGGCTGGATCGTCGTGCTCGGCGCCCTGGTCGGCATCGGTATCTGGGGCGCGTTCGCGACGTCGGCCCCGGTCCGCCGGCAGATCAGGGCCGGATGGGGCTGGTTCTGCCTGTCCGCCTTCCCGGTCGCCGGGTTGGGATACACCGACCTGCGCTTCCACAGCCCGGACTACCTGCACATCCTGGCCCCCAGCTACGAACCGCTGGTCCTGGCCTCCCTCGCCGCGGCCGTACTGGTTCTGGTCGTGATCGTGCTGCCCGGCGTGCCCCGCGTCGCGCTGTGGTTCCGTCGGCGTTCCACCCTCCTCGGACGGGCGCTGATGGGCGTGGTCGGTGCCCTGATCGTGCTGGTCATGCTGCGGCCGCTGTACTACACGGGCCACCACATCACCGACGCCCCGACGCAGACCGAGGTCCGGATCCGTCAGGCTCGCGAGGGTTTGCCCAGCGATCCGACCAACAGCTACGACCAGGAGTCGGTCAACTGGATCGCTTGGTACCTGGGCTGGCCGGCCGTGATCATGGCCTCGGCGGCCGGACTGTGGGCGATCCGCGAAGCGGTGCGCCGCCTTCGGGCCGAGCTCGTCCTGGTGGTATCGGTGATCGCGGTCAACGCGGCCTTGTACCTCAGCGTCGTGAGTATCACGCCGGACCAGATCTGGGCGATGCGTCGCTTCCTGCCCGTCATCCTGCCCGGCGGCCTGCTGATCATGGCGTGGGGACTGGGTCAGCTCTACGACCGTCGCGCCGTGATCGCCGCTCGTCTGGCGCCGCGCCTCCGCCCGAGATTGTTGACTCGGGGGGTGACCGGTCTGGTGTCCGTGGCCAGCCTGCTCGTCCTGGCCTTCCCGATCGCCGGTTGGAGCGGGCTTTCCCTGTTCCAGGCCCGAGAGGGGGCCGGGCAGTACGACTTCGTGCAGAACGCCTGTACGCAGTTGGAGAACCAGCACGTGCTGATCGTCGGGGCCATTCCGCCGATGGGGTACTACCAACCCACGTTCCGGAATCTGTGCAACAGCACGGTCATCAACGTGCCGAACTCGACGCCGGCCAAGGAGCAGGCCCAGATCGCCAAGATCGTCTCGATGTGGGGTCCGCAGCCGGTGAAGGTCGCCGTGTTCAACGTGACCGGGGTGCCGTGGGCCAGTGCGCCCCCGAAGGTCCCCACCTACCAGGTCACGTACGCGATGTGGGAAAGCGTGCTGTCGCACCCGCCGCAGCACACGGTGACCGAGAAGACCACTCTGTGGATCGGGACCGCCAGGGCCGACGGAATGGTCGTCCCCCGGTGACCCAACGCATCGTGGCCCACGAGCCCGAGGCCATGCCCCACGTGCTGCTGGATGCCACCGCCCTCCCGCCGGACCGGGGCGGGGTCGGGCGGTACGTCGACGAGCTGGCCCGCGCCCTGGATGCGGCCGGTGTGCCGTTGACGGTGGTCTGCCAGGGTCGGGACGCCGAACACTTCACGGCCACCACGCCGTCATCACGGATCGTCCCGATCGCCGAGGAGCTGCAGAGCCGTCCGGCTCGGTTGGCCTGGGAGCAGATCACCCTGCCCCGGCTGGCCGGCCGGTTGGGCGTCGATCTGGTCCACGCGCCCCACTACACGATGCCGCTCGCCTCGCCCGTTCCGGTCGTCGTCACGCTGCACGACGCATTGTTCTTCTCCGAGCCGGGGCTGCATCTCGGAGCCAAGGGCCGGTTCTTCCGGAGTTGGACGCGACTGTCGCTGCGTCGGGCGGCCCACTGCGTGGTCGACAGCCAGGCCACGGCCGACGAACTCGTGCGGTACGCACGGGCGGACCGAGAGCGGATGACGGTGATTCCGCTGGGCGTCGACCCGGCTCGTTTCAAGATTCCGTCGGAACTCGAGATCCGTGCTCTCCGTGAGCATCTCGATCTCGGCGAGCAACCGTACGTGGCTTTCCTGGGCACCCTTGAGCCTCGCAAGAACGTGCCGGCTCTGATTCGCGGCTTCTGTGCCGCGGTGCGGGACGAGGAGAACCCGCCGGCCCTGGTGCTGGCCGGCGGCGCCGGGTGGGACGACGACGTGGAGCCGGCGTTGACCGCCGTGCCCGCCGGGATCCGGGTCATCCGCGCCGGCTACCTGCCGATGGATCTGCTGGCCGCGTATCTCGGCGGGGCCGCGGTGGTGGCGTATCCGAGTCTGGGGGAGGGCTTCGGCCTTCCGGTGTTGGAGGCCATGGCCTGTGGGGCCGCCGTGCTGACCACCCGCCGACTGTCGTTGCCCGAAGTGGGCGGTGACGCGGTCGCCTATTGCGGCGTGAGCGCCCAGGAGATCGAGGCGGCGTTGCGAGAGTTGCTGGCCGACCCGGTCCGCCGGGCCGAACTCGGCCGGCAAGCCGTGCTGCGCGCAGCCGGATTCACTTGGTCCGGACATGCGCGCAGTTGCCTGGCCGTGTACCGCCGCGTGGTCGGTGCGCGGGCCACCCAGCGAACCCGGTCCGCACGGTGACCGCTCTGCTGGGCATCGTGGTTGTCACCTACTCACCGGGGGAGACCCTCGCTGCGTTCCTGGATTCCGTCCCGGCCGCCTACGCGGGCCCGACCGACATCGTGCTGGCCGACAACGGCTCCACCGATGGCTCGGTCGAACAGGCCGCCGAGCGCCCCGGCGTTCGTCTGCTCCGCACCGGAGGCAACCTGGGGTTCGGCACCGGGGCCAACCGCGGGGCGGCGGTGATCGACCCGAAGGCGGATTTCCTGCTGGTCGTCAACCCTGACGTGGTCCTGCACCCCGGATCGATCGACGTGCTCCTCGAGGCGGCGGTCCGGCATCCCGAGGCCGGGGCGCTCGGGCCGGCCATCGTCACCCCCGACGGCACGCTGTACCCGTCGGCCCGGCGCCTTCCCACCATCGCGCTGGGGGCCGGCCACGCCGTGCTGGGCTGGGGGTGGCCGAAGAACCCCTGGACCAGGGCCTACCGTGCGGAGAACTCGGGCGTGCACGAGCGGGTGGCCGGGTGGCTGTCCGGGTCGTGCCTCCTGCTGCGTCGGAGCGCGTTCGAGCAGATCGACGGATTCGACGAGCACTACTTCATGTACTTCGAGGACGTCGACCTCGGTCGGCGTCTGAGCGAGGCCGGGTGGACCAGCGTCTACGTCCCCGACGCGGTGGTCACGCACATCGGGGGGCATGCGGCCGAACGAGCGGGATCGGCGATGGTGGTCGAGCATCACCGGAGCGCCTACCGCTACCTGGCTGCCCGTCATCCAGCGTGGTGGCAGTTGCCGATCCGCGTCGGGTTGCGGGTTGCCCTCAAGGCGCGGCAGGTGATCGCCGTCCGGTCCGGCAAGGTGTCTGCCGGCGCTCGGCTGGACGGCCGGCGGCTGGGCGACGAGTGATGCCCGGTGAATCAGGCCGGATCCCGACGGCGGGCATCGGCGGGAAGTGGCCGGCCGGCCGCCGCGTCGAGCATGCCCTGATCGACAACCGGTTCGCCTTGCGGCCCTTGCGATCGGGCGTCGACCTCGTCCAGGCACTCGGCGATCACCTGCGCCGCGACCTCGATCGTCGGATTGCAGTCCATTGGGGAGACGGCAGCCTCGGGTAGCAGGACGCGTCCGCGCCGATCGCGGGCCCGGCTGAGTTCGTCTCGCATGCGCTCCAACGGACCCACGCCGTACCCCGTTCCATCTCTGCTGAGGAAACCCAGGGTACGGCCCGGCGACGGGCCGATCGGGGATGGCGCGCCAGGTATGGTTTCCGAGTTGCTCGGCCCCTGAGGGGCCGACGCGGGAGGAGATCGGTATGAAGGGCATCGTCCTGGCCGGCGGTACGGGATCGCGGCTGTGGCCCATCACGTTGGCCACCTCGAAACAACTGCTTCCGGTGTACGACAAGCCGATGATCTACTACCCGCTCTCCGTGCTGATGCTGGCCGGCATCCGCGAGGTCCTGGTGATCACCACGCCGCAGGATGCCGAGCCTTTCGCCCGGCTGCTCGGCGACGGCAGCCGGTGGGGTATGCAGATCAGCTACGCCGTGCAGGCCGAGCCCAACGGCATCGCCCAGGCGTTCATCATCGGAGCGGACTTCATCGACGGCGACGATGTCGCGTTGGTGTTGGGTGACAACATCTTCCACGGACCGGGTCTGACGCGGATCCTGCAGAAGGCCCGGGACGAGGTCGACGGTTGCGTGCTGTTCGGCTACGCCGTGGCCGACCCCGAGCGGTACGGGGTGGGGGAAGCCGACGCGGAGGGGCGGTTGCTCTCGATCGAGGAGAAGCCGGCCGTGCCGCGCAGCAACCGGGCGATCACCGGGCTGTACTTCTATTCCTCGGATGTGGTCGAGATCGCGCGAGCCCTGAAGCCGTCGCCCCGGGGTGAACTCGAGATCACCGACGTCAACAAGGTCTACCTGGCCCAGGGCCGCGCCCGGCTGGAGGACCTTGGCCGCGGATTCGCGTGGCTGGACACCGGGACCTACGACTCGCTCAACGAGGCCGGCCAGTACGTGCAGGTCATCCAGCACCGGCAGGGCGGCCGGATCGCCTGCCTGGAGGAGATCGCCTTACTCGAGGGGTGGATCACCCCTGAGCAGTGCGAACAGGCCGGGCTCGACCTGGGCAAGAGTTCCTACGGGCAATATGTCGTCGAACTGGCCCGGGCGGCGGCCGGTAACGCAGCCCGGAACTGATCGGCCGATCGGCCGGGGCAGTCAGCTCAGCGCGGCCCGGTAGGCCTGCATCGTGGCCTCGGCGCACCGTTCCCAGGTGAATTCCCGGGCCCGGGCGCGCCGAACGGCCTCATCCGGGACATCGCCCCGCACCACCTGGTGCAGGGCGTCGGTCAGCGCCTGAGCGTCGCCCACGGGAAAGCGGATCCCGGCGTCGCCGGTGACCTCGGCCAACACCGGTATGTCGCTGGTGATCACCGGGACACCTGCGGCCAGTGCTTCGATGGCCGGCATCCCGAAGCCCTCTTCGATGCTGGGCAGCACCAGGCCACGGGAGGCCGCGACGACCGACGGCAGCAGTGCCTGAGGCAGATACCCGGCCAGTCGGACGCCGCCGGCCCCGGCGGCGGCGTGGTCGGTCCCCCAACCGGCCGGTCCGACCACCAGGAGGTCCGGACACCCGGCTCCGACCTGGGCCCGCAGCTCTCGGTGGGCGGCCAGCAGGGTGTCCAGACCCTTGCGGGGCTCCCGGGTGCCGACGAAGACGAAGTAATCGGCCGGGATGCCGTTCATGGCGCGTTCGTCGATGGTGAGCGCGGGTGGATCGAACCAGTCGGGCCCCACGCCGGGCGGGGCGACGAAGATTCGATCCAGCGGGAAGCCGAACTCGTCGGCGATGGCTCGCTTGGTCACGGCTGCCAGGGTGGTGACCGCGGCGGCCCGCCGGAGGGCTCTCGGGACCAGCACCGCCAGGTCCTGGTTCTCCGTCCGGAGGGTGCCGTGGTGTGTGTGCCAGACCAGATCGTGCACCGACACAACGCCGGCGGCGTGTCGACTGGGCGGGAGCACGAAGTTGGTGCCGTGGACCACGTCGGCCCGACCGGCGAGCCACTCCACCGGCGGGAAATCCATCCGCTGCCAGGCCTTTCGCAGCAATCTGGCGGGGAAGGGGCGGGACCGAGCAGCCACGCCGGGGGGCAGGGTGCGGGCCAGGTCGCGCCAACCACGCAGGGTGAACGCGGTCGCGGCCACCGACACGTCGGTCCGCCCGGCCAGCGTGGACATGAGGTGCTCGGTGTAGCGCCCGATGCCGGTGCGCTGGCCCAGGAGGGGGGTCGCGTCCATCAGAACCCGGGGAGCGGTGGACCGACCGGCGACGCGTGACATTCTTCAGTAACTTACCGGCCGCGGATGGTTCGGTGTGCGGCTCGCCCTGGGTGGGCCGTCCGGCGCGGCCGACAGATCTGGAGGGTGCGGGAGTGGACGACCGGCAAACGACCGTCGGAGGTGGGGTGCTGACCCTCGTCACGGAGCAGGCACTGGCGCGGATCCCCGGCGGGACCGGGCGGTACACCCGCGAGGTGGGCCAGGCCCTCGGGGCCCGGATCCCCTTCGGATGGCGCGTCCGGGGGGTGACGGCCTGGCACCGCGACATCGCGTCGGCTCGGATTCCCGGCGTCGCGGGCCCCCGACGTCTGCTGCTGGACCCCCGCGTTCTCGCCCGATTGTGGGAACGCGGCCTGGGCCCCAGGCTCGGCGGAACGGTCGTACACGCCCTGACGCCATTGGCGCCGGCCCGGTTGCGGCACCGGCAGGCACTGGTGATGACGGTGCACGACGCCGTGCCCTACACCCACCCGGAGACACTCACACCGCGGGGCGCGGCATGGCACCGGTTGATGATCGAGCGTGGCGCGCGGCTGGCGTCAGCACTGGTGGTACCGACAGCGGCGGTGGCCGCGGACCTCGAATCGGTGGGGATCCGGGCCCGGATCGAGGTGATCGGGGAGGGGACTGCGCGGGCACTGAACGGGCCGATATCGGCGACCGAGATCGAGCGGATGCGGACGGCATTCCGGTTGCCGGGCCGGTACGTGCTGGCCGTAGGCACCCTGGAGCCCAGGAAAGGACTGGACGTGCTGCTGGACGCGCTCACCGCCGGTGACGCCGCAGCGGTTCATCTGGCGGTGGTCGGGCAGCCCGGCTGGGGCGGTGCCGACCTGGCAACGGCCGCCGAGAAGCGGGGGATCGCCGATCGGGTGCACGTACTGGGCCGGATACCCGACGCGGAGCTCGCCGCCGTGTTGGCCGGGGCGGAGGTCTCGGTGGTGCCCAGCCGGTCGGAAGGTTTCGGCCTGCCTCTGCTGGAGGCGATGAGCCGCGGCATCCCGGTCGTCCACACCGACGCCCCGGCCTTGCTGGAGGTGGCCGGCGGCGCGGGCCTGGTGGTGCCGGTCGGCAATGCGGCCGCCCTCGGCGCCGCCATCACCTCGGTGCTGGCCGATCCGGATCTGGCCGCCCGCCTGTCCGAGGCCGGACGGGTCAGGGCGGCGGCATATTCCTGGGACGCCGTGGCCGACCGCCTGTGGGACCTGTATCAGGACGTTGCCGCGGCGCCGGCCTGATGCCCGGCCCTACCGCGTCGAGCCTCGAGACGGAACGCGCGGTATGCCGTGGCGAACCCTCGGCGGCACAACGCCTTCGAGCCGAGCGTTCTGGCGCCCATCGTCCGGGCCTACTGTCGAATGCGGGTCAGGGGGCTGACGCCGCCGGGCGCACGAGGTCCGACTCAGCGACGATCAACTCGGTGCGGGCGTTCACGAAGCCGATGCAGTCGCCGCGGGCGTAGACCGCGAGGGACGCTGCGTTGACCAGCCGATGCAGTTCGACCCCGCCGTCGCGGGCGATGGCGGTGTGGACGAAGTACTGACCCTCGCCGAGCCAGAGTTCCGGAAGCCGGAAGGTGAACGTCGACGACCCGCTCAGCGGCGGAAGCTCGATGTTCATCAGCTTGGTGTTGGTACCGAAGACAACCTGGCCGAGCGCGGAGTCGATTCCGATGCCGATCACGGCGTCGTCGATGACCCCGTCGACCTCGGCGGTCACCGTGACGTCCAGCGCCTCGCCGGGGCCGATGGAGACCAGGGCATTGCCGTCCGGATCGGTCAGCGTGACCGACAGCATCCGGGCCCCTGCCGTCGCACCGCTGGAGATCACGGGCACCGGGAGATCCCCATCCGGGCCGGGGGTCATGTCGGCCGCGGCCGAGCTGTCCACCGCCTGAGCGGCCGCGGCCGCAACCGCCACCGAGCGCTGTCGCTCGATCTCGTCCTGCCGCGTCAACTCGAAGTCGGCCCGCAGGTGACGCAGTGCCTGGAGCGGATCGCCGTCGACCTGGACGACACCCTTCTCCAGCACGATCGCCCGATCGCACAACTCGGCCACCTGGTCGAGGGCGTGCGTGACCAGGATGATCGTGCGGCCGTCCTTCTGGAATTCCCGGATGCGGTCCATGCACTTGCGCTGGAACGGTTCGTCACCGACCGCCAGGACCTCGTCGACCAGGAGCACATCGGGGTCGACGTGGACGGCGACCGCGAATGCCAGCCGGACGTACATGCCCGACGAGTAGAACTTCACCTGGGTGTCGATGAACTGCTCGATACCGGAGAAATCGACGATCGGGTCGAAGAACTTCTCGGTCTGCTTCTGGGACAACCCGAGGATCGAGGCGTTCAGGAAGACGTTCTCCCGGCCGGTGAGGTCCGGATGGAAACCGGCGCCGAGTTCGAGCAGGGCGGCCAGCCGGCCACGATGTTCGACCGTGCCGGTGGTCGGCTGCAGAATGCCGCCGATCAGCTTGAGCAGCGTCGACTTGCCGGACCCGTTGGGCCCGATCAGTCCAACCGTCGAACCGCTGGTGATGTCCAGGTCGACGTCGCGCAGCGCCCAGAAGTCGTCCTTGTGCTGATTGGACCGGCCCAGGTTGACCAGCCGCTCCTTGAGGGACTTGTCCTTGCGGATGACGAAGCGTTTGGAGGCGCCGGTGACCTTGACGACCGATGTGCTCATCAGATCTCCTGCGCGAAGTTGCTCTGGAGGCGGGCGAAGACCCGCTGACACAGCCACAACGCGATCAGCCCGGCCGCGAAGTTCAACCCCATTCGCAGGGGCAGGTCGGTGACCGGGGTCTGGAAGCCGTCGACCCAGAACGCACGGTGGAAGGCCAGCACCGCCAGCGTCACCGGGTTGGCCATGTAGATGCCGTTGACCAGACCGTTCGTCAGGTGTTCCTGGACGGCCGACAGTTGGTAGACCACGGGGGACAGCCAGAACCCGAACAGCAACACGATCTCCACCAGGTAGGCCACGTCACGCAGGTAGACGTTCACCGCGGAGAGCAGGAAGGCCAGCGCGGTGGCCCAGACCAGCACGAGCAACGTTCCGGCCAAGGCCCAGATCAGGGTCTGGGGTGTCGGATGAAACCGGGTGAACCAGGTGGCGATGTACAGGATCACGATCTGGATCAGGAAGTTGAACAGGGCCGATCCGATGACCGACAGCGGAAACACTTCACGGGGAAGGTAGATCTTCTTGACCAGCCCGCCGTTGTTGATGATGGCCCCGGTGCCGACCCCGACGATCTCGGAGAAGAGATTCCAGACGGTCAGACCGGCGAAAATGTAGACCGGGAAATCGACGGTGCCGGTCTTGGTGATCGAGTTGTACGAGGCGCCGAGGAAGAGGCCGATGGCCACCACGTAGACGATCATCGTCATCAACGGACGGACGAGGCTCCAGAGGAAGCCGAGAGCGCTGTCCTTGTACCGGCTCTTGAGTTCCCGGCGGACCAGCAGTCCGAGGAGTTCCCGGTACTCCCAGACCCCCTTGACCGAACCGAGGGTGCCGCGGACGAAGCCGCTCTTCGGGCCGGACGGAACCAACGGCAGCTGGGCCAGCCTTGCCGCGCGGGTGATACCTGCGTCGCTCATATGGTGGTGTTTCCGTTCGATCGGCGGACCGGTGCGTCCTCGTGCATCAGCGCCGCCCAGGTCTCCGTGGCGTAATCGTCCCACGTCCGGACCGGGCGGTTCTCGGCTTGGCGGGTGAGCTCGGCGAGCAGGGCGTCGTCGGTCAGGAGCCGACGCATCGCGTCGACGATCGAGCTGTCGTCCCGCGGGTCCACGAGCAGGGCGCCACCTCCGGCGTCGGCAATCTCCTTCATCGACCCGAAATTCGACGTGATGACGGGGGTGCCGCACACCAACGACTCCGCGACCGGAAGACCGAAGCCTTCGTTGATGGAGGGGAACACCGTGAAGCGGGCCACCCTCAGCCCACCGAACAGCAGGTCGTCGTCGGCGGCCGAGATCGCTTCGATCGGGCGACCGGCCGCCTGCAGGCCGGCGAGGCCGTTGGTGAAATCGTCGCTGTTCCAGGAATTGCCGCCGATGAACGTCAAGCAGAACCGCTGACCTTCCCGCCACAGCAGCTCGGCGGCGTGCAGCACCGCCACATGGTTCTTCCGCGGTTCGTGACTGCCGACCACCATCACCAGCGGGAGTCCGCCGACCTGCAGGCGGGCCCGGGCCTTGTCGATGGCTTCCGCACTGACCGGGTGGGCGGCGGCCGGCAGGACCACGGGTTCGATCCGTGGTCCGGACAATCCTGTGCCGGCCAACATGTCGCGCCAACCCAGGTACTCCCCGGCGGCCCCGACCGAGATCGGCACGACGTTGCGGGCATAGCGGGCCGCGGCCAGATTTCCGGCAAAGCCCGGGATCAGCCCTTCGTGGGACGTCTCCGACGTGGTCACCGGCACCAGGTCGTAGCCGATGATGTTCATCGGGTTGCCCGAGTGCTCGGCCATGGACAGCAGGTACCCGGTCCGGGTCACCTCGGCCGCCAGTTCCGGAAGGATGTAGGTGCAGTGCCACGGCACGAGGACCGGCCCGTCGTCCGGAACCGTCACCGCGGGACCGCCCCAGCAGGCGCGGTGCACCTCCTTCGGGGTCAGCTGACGCATCGAGGTCATCCCCGGCCGCCAGCCGATCAGGGTCGCGTCGTGCGCGGCCAGCCAGCGACGGGTGGCCTCACGAGTGACGCGCTGGATGCCGGTGGCGAAGTCGGTCTGGGCGGTGTGGTGGACGTCGACCAGGACACGATCGGTGACGACCTGGACCGGATGCCATGGTCCCGCGTCCAGATAACGGGGGAGCGGGCCGTTCCACAGCGCGAGGCGAACGGCGGCCGTCGCTCCGTCCAGAGCGGCCGCGCGTACGGCACTTCGCACCTTCGCCGAAGACGGAAGCTCACCTTCCAGGACGGCCAGCAGCAGCCACGCCTTGGCCGGCGTCACTTCGGCCAGCGTCGCCACCAGGCGGTCGAGCAACTCCGGCGTGCTCTGGGTCGGGGTCGACGGTTGCCATTGCCGCCCGACTGGTGTGCGGTCCCCGTTCAGGGCCGCGATCAGCTCGGCGATCCGTTGGCGCAGACCGTTCCTGCGTCGGCTCCCGTGGTGGTCGATGGACCGGGCGAGGCCCTGGACACTGGAGTCGACGGGACGGATCCGGCGGACCGTGGTGCGCAGGTTCTCGGCCATGTTGGCGAGGGTCATCGCGTGCCTTCCATCCGCCGTGAGTCCGCCGCGGCAACGGTGCAACGAGCCAGTTCCGGCTCGACGAGCGCGGCCCAGAGTTCGTCGGCGTACTCCGCCCATCCGCGTTCGGGCCGGTCGGCGATCTCCTGCCGCAGGCGGTTGATGCGGTCGGGATCGGTCAGCAGTGAGCGCATGGCGGCGACCAGTTGCTCGTCGTCCCGCGGGTCGATCGTCACCGCGCCCCCGTCGGCCGCGATCTCGGCCATCGATCCGAAGTCCGAGGTGATCACCGGTGTGCCGTGGGCCATCGACTCGGCGACGGGAAGCCCGTAGCCCTCGTGGAGCGACGGAAACACGGTGAACAGCGCGTCGGTCAGCGCCCGGTTCAGGTCGCGGTCGCTGACCCCCTTGCGCACTTCCAGTGGTCGCCCGGCTGCCTTCAGATCCGCCGCGACCCGGGGGAACTCGTCGCCCCAGCCGCTACCTCCGATGAACTGCAGCGAGAAGGCCAGACCCTCTCTCCACAGCCGTTCGGCGGCAAACAGGATCGCCAGGTGGTTCTTGCGGGGCTCGTGACTCCCGACGGACAGCACCATCGGGACCCGGGCGTCGCGACGGGAAGAATCCCTCGCGGACGGATCCTGACGGCCGGCGGCCGGCAGCGACACCTCACTCACGACCGGACCGGTCAGGCCCTGGGTCGGCAGCATCCGGGCGAAACCGCGCATCTCGGCGGTGGCCGCGGCGGAGATCCCGGCCATCCGGGAGGCGAACTTGACCGCGGTGAGGTAGCGCGCGAACTTCATCGATTCGACCGGAGGTACGGCGTCGGCGGAGACGATCGGAATGACGTCGTAGGCGATGCCGACCAGGGCGTTGGTGGACTTGGACCCGATAGCGGCCAGGCGGTCGTTGGCCGGGCCCGGCGGCACTTCGACCAGGACCACGACGCTGCGCCACGGGACGACCACCGCCGGCGGCTCCGCCGTCACCGGCTCGGCCACGTCGATGGTGGCCGCGGTGGTGGGGGTCACGGTGCCCCAGCGGATGACGCGACTGGTCTCCGCGGGGGACAGCCGCCGAAGGGCGGTGTTGTCCAATGACCAAACGACCGGGACGATCGACCGTTCGGTGTCCCACCTGGGCAGTAGATTGCGCGTCACCCGCTGGATGCCGGTGTGCAGATCGTGCTTGGCCGAGTGGTCGACGTCGACCAGAACCTCCCCGACGACCACTTCGATCCCGGTGGTCGCCGTCCCGGCGGCCTGCACCCGGGCCAGAGCGGTGTCGAGCAGGTGCATCCGCAGGTCGATGGCGGAGTCGAGTTGGAAACGTCGGCGTGTGGCGTCGACCTCGGCCCGTGTGGGCAGGATCGCCGACAGCGCGGCCATCAGCAACCAGACCCGTTCGTCGGTGAGGTCGTCCTCGACGGCCGACACGACGATCTCGAACAGGATGGCCGCATCGACCGCGGGGTCGGCCGCGGTGTCCGGGCCCGAGGTACCGGCAAGGATCGGCGTGACGGCACGTAGCCGCCCGGCCAGCGCCGCCTGCGCGGCGGTCGCGAGGTCAGGAGCGGTCACCGGCCGACCAGCCGACCGAGCCGGCGGACCTTGCGCAATGGCGCCGTGATCCGCCACGACAGGGTGTTCCGCATGGCCGCGAGTTCCATGGTGACCGCATGTGTGTGGTTGCGGAGGAAGGTCAGTTCCTCGCTGCTGGCGACCCCGGTGACGGTGGCCGAACTGGTGGCGGCTCGGCTCCAAGCGCCGAAGGCGGCCGCACGCCAGCGGACGATCGCATCCGTCGCCTGTTGATCGCGCGCGGCACTGGCCCGCTCGAATTCCCTTGCCGCAGCGGCGATCCGATCGCGGTCCACGGCGATCGCGTCGCGCGACGCCCGGATCAGGTCACGATCTTCCGACGTCACGCGCAGTGCCTCGTTCAGATCGACCGTGGCCTGGCTCAGCCGCTCGAGCTCGGTCTCCCGCTCCATCGAGCGGTAGGTGACGTAGTTGTCGAGCACATTCGCGGGGGCGCTGATCCGGTCGCCGTACTCGTCCCACTTCTCGGCGGCCAGGTAGAAGCGCGACAGCCCGTCGAACACCGCGAACCGGTAGTCGGCCGCCAGCAGCAGGTGTTCCCAGTCCCCGTGGGAGGCTTCGGTGCTCTGCGGCTTGGTCGCCTCGACCAGGATCACCCACGGCCGGAAGCGCGACAGGTCGATGCTCCGCAGCACAGCTTCCTCGGCCCCCTCGGTGTCGATCGAGAGGAAGTGGATCGTCTCGTTGCCCCAGCCCGCCTCATCGAGGACGGCGTCCAGGCGACGGCTCGGCACCTGGGTCCGGGAGACCTCCCAGCCGTTGCGCTCGTGACCCTCCGCGATGTCGGCCACCAGCGTCGAGAGCCGTGCGTCACTGACCTCGAGGAACTCGACGGTGCCGCCTTCCTGCTCGTTGATCGCGGCCTCCACGACGATGTCTCGCGGCCGCTCGGCCCGCTGGCGCTCGGCGAACTCGTGTACCGGCTCGACCGTGACGCCGGACCAGCCCCGGTCGTAGAAGGCCTTGCTCACCGAGTCCTCGACGGGGTCGTTCGCCCCGACATCGACGTATCGACCGGTCGTGAGGTCGCCCAGTACCCGATGAAGGATGACGTCCTCTCGGTTCTGGGCATAGGAGACGAACGGAGCGGTGGTCACGGCCGCAATCCTAGTGGCTGCTCGCGATCGGCCGGTCCGGCACGACGGCCGGGCCGGCCGGAGATCCGGGCCTCGGCAACGCTCTGAACGGCGCCGACGGTGCGGCATGGGCGCGCGGCCCCGGTTCGGCGGCTACGATGGCGCGGTTGTCCGCGGTCGGATCGACCGCGCGCAGAACAGCTGACGTCTACCTTCGAGGAGCACCATGCCACGCGCCCTGATCACCGGAATCACCGGACAGGACGGCCTGTACCTGGCCGAACTGTTGCTGTCCAAGGGATACCAGGTGTTCGGACTGATCCGTGGGCAGAACAACCCCAAGCGGGCGCTCGTCGAGGCCGAAGTTCCGGGCGTGACGCTCCTGACGGGTGACATCACCGACCTCTCCAGCCTGATCCGGGCGTACAACGTGGCCAAGCCGGACGAGGTCTACAACCTCGGCGCCATTTCGTTCGTCGCCTACTCCTGGGAGAACGCCGCCCTGACCAGCGACGTCACCGGGATCGGCGTCCTCAACATGCTCGAGGCGACGCGCCTGTACTGCGGGGACGATCTGACCAAGGTGCGCTTCTACCAGGCGTCGTCGTCGGAGATGTTCGGCAAGGTTCAGCACGTGCCGCAGAGCGAATCGACCCTGCTGTGGCCGCGCTCGCCGTACGGCGTGGCCAAGGTCTACGGCCACTACATGACGATCAACTACCGCGAGTCGTACGGCATGCACGCCAGCTCGGGCATCCTGTTCAACCATGAGTCGCCGCGGCGCGGCAGCGAGTTCGTCACCCGCAAGGTGACGCGGGCCGTGGCGCGGATCAGCCTGGGACTGCAGGACAAGATCTCGCTCGGAAACCTCGATGCCAAGCGCGACTGGGGTTTCGCCGGTGACTACGTCGACGCCATGTGGCGGATGCTGCAGGCCGACGAGGCCGACGACTACGTGATCTCCACCGGTGAGACGCACTCGATCCGTGAGTTGCTGGAGGTCGCGTTCGCCCGGGTCGGCATCACCGACTGGGAGCAGTACGTGTTCATCGATCCGAAGTTCTTCCGCCCGGCCGAGGTCGATCTGCTGATCGGCGACTCGACCAAGGCCAAGGAGAAGCTCGGCTGGACCCCGAAGGTCTCGTTCACCGAACTGGTGAACATGATGGTCGACTCGGATCTGGCCGAGCAGCGCGCCCTTTCCGGCAAGTAGAGCTGCCGTATGGCCAAGGTCTTCATCACCGGTGTCTCCGGGCAGGACGGCGGATACCTGGCCGAGCAGTTGCTCGCCGCCGGGGACGAGGTACACGGGCTGGTCCGGGAGCAGGACCGCCCGACCCCCGACGGATCAGGGCCGCAGCTGGACGCGGCGCACCTACACGTGGCCGATCTCACCGACGGAGCCGCGGTGACCGGCCTGATCAACGAGATCGACCCCGACGAGATCTACAACCTGGCCGGCATGTCATCGGTGGCCCGATCCTGGGCCGAACCGGTGGCCACCGGCCTGGTGTCCGGCCTGGCGGCGGCGACCGTTCTCCAGGCGGCCTGGGAACTGTCGGAACGGCGAGGCCGTTCGGTCCGCGTCGTCCAGGCGGCGAGCGCCGAGATCTTCGGCAATCCCGCCGTCAGCCCACAGGACGAGTCGGCGCCGATCGCGCCGGTGACCCCGTACGGGGCGGCGAAGGCCTACGCGCATCACATGGTGCATGTGTACCGGGGGCGCGGGCTGCACGCGGTGTCGGCGATCCTCTACAACCACGAGTCCCCGCGGCGTCCCGCCACCTTCGTGACCCGCAAGATCACCCGGACCGCCGCCCTGATCGCCCGTGGTGAGGCGGACGAGCTGGTCCTGGGCAACCTCGACGCCCGTCGTGACTGGGGTTGGGCGCCCGACTACGTCGATGCCATGGTCCGGGCGGCTCGGGCCGAGACGCCGGATGACTACGTGGTGGCGACCGGCGTCTCCCGTTCGGTCTCCGAGTTCGTCGCCGCTGCGTTCGACCGGGCCGGGATCCAGGACTGGGCCAAGTACGTCAGGGTCGATCCGGCGTTCGTCCGGCCGGTCGACGCCGTCGATATGGTCGGGGATGCCTCGCGAGCACGGAACCGGCTCGGTTGGAGTCCGACCAAGTCGTTCCCGGAGATCGTCGCGGCGATGGTGGACACGGATCTGTCGAATTGACGACGGGGAACCCAGGGCCGGACGGGGATGACGCCCCCACCGTGCCGGAGCAGGGCCTACTGCTCCGGTTGGTTCACGACCAACGGTTGGCTTTCGCCGTGGTCGGTGGGCTCAACACCGTCATCGGGTTCGTCGCTTTCGCGTTGTTCAGCCGCTGGACGTCGGCCTGGGGTGGCGACGTGGCGGTGTTGCTGGCGCAGGCGGTCGCCATCCCGATCGGGTTCACCATGCACCGGCGGTTCGTGTTCAAGGTGACCGGGCACGTCGCTCGTGATCTCGGTCGGTTCGTGATGGTCAACCTGATCCCGATCACCGTCAACCTGGTGGTGCTCCCCGTGCTGACCAAGGGGTTCGGCTGGCCGGTGCTGTGGTCCCAGGTCGGGTTCACCCTCTCCTGGGTGGTGTCGAGCTTCTTCCTGCACCGGTCCTTCTCCTTCCACCGCTCCGAGGCCGACCAGTTGGCGGCCGGAGCGCATCCGAAACCGCCGCGGAGGGCGACATGAATCCCGGTGATCGTCTACCGCGCGTCTCGGTGGTCGTTCCGGCCTACAACAACGTGCGGCACATCGATGCGACCGTGCATTCGATCCTGTCGCAGACCTACACGGACTTCGAACTCATCCTGTCCGACCACTCCTCCACCGACGGCACCTGGGAGCGACTGCAGTCCTTCGCAGGCGATCCGCGGGTCCGGTTGATGCGGGTTCCGACCGGCGGTGGAGCACCGGCCAACTGGAACGCGGTGACGGCGGCGGCCCGGGGTGAACTGCTCAAGCTGGTCTGCGGTGACGACCTTCTCTACCCGACCGGCCTGGCCGAGCAGGTAGCGGCGTTCGACGAGCACCCGGAGGCGGTGTTGGTCGCCGGTCAGCGCGACGTGGTCGACGAAACAGGAGTTCCCGTGATCAGAGCCCGCGGGTTGCAGCACCTGCACGGCCTGATCCAGGGCCCGACGGCGATCCGTCGCACGGTCAGAGCCGGTACGAACGTGTTCGGCGAGCCGGCCTGCGTGCTGTTCCGCCGGACGGCGCTTCTGGCCGACGGGGGCTGGGATGCCCGCTCGCCCTATCTGATCGACCAGGCCACCTGCGCCCGGGTTCTGCTGCGAGGGCCGATGGTCGCGATCCGCCGTTCCCTGGCCGGGTTCAGGATCAGCGCCCAGCAGTGGAGTGTCTCCCTGTCCAAGGAGCAGTCCGAGCACGCCCGGATGTTCCACAAATTGATCAGGACCGAACATCCGGAGGTGCTCAGTCCGTGGGACGTGCGGCTCGGGGACGCCAGGGCCACGTTGATGGCCTACAAGCGGCGAGCGGCCTACATCTGGCTGCGGCGGCGGATGGGGCACTCGGGCTGAGAACGAGGACATCCGCGCGATGCTCGGCATCGGTCTGCCGGTCGACGTCGGTCTGACAGACTGGACCGATGACGCAACCTACGGCCGATGACTCGTCCGCCGCCGGGCCGGGCGGCTTCGGTGAGAAGACCGCGGGTGAGGCCTACGCGGAACGGCTCAACACCCTTCAGAGCAAGAAGTGGAAGAAGTGGCTCAACGTCCAGGCGCCGTACCGGGCGAATCTGCGCCGATACCGGCTCGGGCGCACGCTCGACGTTGGCTGCGGCAACGGACGCAATCTCGCGGCTCTGGGCGCCGGGTCCGTTGGCGTCGACCACAACCCTCACCTGGTCCGTGCGGCTCGTGAGATCGGCCTTGAGGCCTACACCTCGGACGAATTCTTCGCCGATCCGGCATTGTCGGCCGCCGGCGCGTTCGACGCGATCCTGGCGTCCCACCTGATCGAGCATCTGCGGTACGACGAGGCGGTCGAGGTGATGCGTTCCTACCTGCCGTGTGTGCGGCCGGGCGGTCGCGTACTGCTGATCACTCCCCAGGAGCGCGGGCACGCGTCGGATCCGACCCACGTCGCGTTCTCCGATTTCGCGGTCCTTCGGCGCCTGGCCGTCGAACTCGGGCTGCAGCCGGTCCGCAGCCGCTCGTTCCCGTTTCCGCGAGCGCTCGGAAAGGTGTTCATCTACAACGAGTTCAACGTCGAAGCGATCGTCCCGGCCTGATCGGCGATCGGATCAGGACGCCGCACCGACGATGCGGGCCGCGGCCCGCGCCCGCTCAGTGGGGCTCATCTCGGTGGCCACCTCGGTGAGTTGCCGGCTCAACGAGTAGTAGGCCCACTCCTGGTTCGTACTGACCAGCAACGGCGCACCCAGCTGGCTTTGGAGCTTGGCCTCGAGCGCACTCCCGTTGTCGGCGGTCATGTCCCGGTCGACCAGAATGCCGACGAACCCGGCGATGGCCAGATTCCGGACCATGGTCGCGACCGGCTGCTTGACGACCGCCGCCGGCCAGTTGGTCTGCGGACGTCCTTTGATACCGCCCCCGGACCAGCGCAGCGTGGTCGAGTGGAGCCATGGGCGCAGCGAGTCGCTGTCGACGCTCGAGACGCCGATCCGCCCCCCCTCCGGAAACGCGACGTACGGATCCTGGAACACCATCGAGCCGGACGGGATCATAGTCTGCAGGGTTCGCACGAACTGATCGTCGCTGGCGTAGGTGTCGCTGTTGTATACGTGGGCCGAGAGCAGCGACTGGTCGGCGACCCCCAGCACCAGGATGACCGTGGCCACCGCCGGGAGGCTGCGCCCGGCGCGGGCGAACCACCGGCGTGCGGCGTGCGGCGTGGCGGTGGCCGGCCGAGCGCGATAGCGGTGGACGGCGCCTTCGACGACCAGTCCGAGGCCGGCCAGCGCCATCAACGCGATGAAGATGGAAATCCGGTTCCACCCCCGGATGGACGGCGTCAGGAACGAGATGAGTGTGCCGAACCCGCCGACTGAGCCGGCCAGGAACGCGAACCAGGTGAGGGCGGAGAGGAAGCCGAAGGTCTGGCGCCGTCGGGCTGCTTCCGGATCGACCTCCGCCGGACGATTCCGGCGTAGCAGGACGACGAAGATGGCGCCGAGCAGCAGCAGGAACCCGATGGCGGCCATCGTGCCGAGAGCGGTCCGCTCGCCGCCGAACGGGCTCGACGTCTCGTACGCCGTCCGGAGCCGGCCCAGGGCGCGGATGGGATAGCTGAATGCGGGGAGGATCAGGGACAGGAACTTTGCCGCGTAGATCTCGGCGTCGCGATGGTGACGGACGAAGGCAGCCGAATTGGATCCGTTGGCCCGCTCGTACAGCACGTCGTCGACCATGGCGCCGACGAAGACGACTCCGAGCACGAGCCCGGCCATCACCACGCCGCCGAAGCGCCGCCAGTCCCACGTCCGCAGGAGGGCGAGAATCCCGGCCGGGACCATCAGGATGCCGCAGAACACGCCGTAGTAGGCGCCGTCGAGAGTGACCAGGGCCACCGCCAGTACGGTGCCGGCTCCGCGGCCCGAGGCTAGTGCGATTGTGCCCCGGAGCGGGGCCGGCAGGGCCTGGATCGGGCCGGGCAGCCGGGCGCGCCGGCCCCACAGCGGCTCGCCGCGGATCACGGCGAGCACGATCGTCAGGCCGAGCGGAACCGCCCAGTACTCACCGAGGAAGTAGTGGGACTGGCCACGGATGAAGTGATACGGCGTCGTCGCGTACAGGACGGACAGCACGAGCGACACGACCCGCGACAGACCGCAGCGCCGGAGGAAGAGCACGGCGGTGACGGCCGCCAGCGGGAACCCGAGCAAGTAGTAGAAATTGAACACGAACACCCAGTTGGTCGAGAGCAGCCCCAGCAGTTTGATCATGAACGGCTGGAGCTGGTCCGAGAACGGGAAGTCGTGCAGGTGCTGGCCGTAGGGTGCGCCGAGATCGGGTTGGTATTCGTACCAGCCGGTCTGCAGAACGGTCTTGAAGTACATGGCGGAGGAAATCGCGTCGCCGGCATAGGTGAACGGGCTCGCCGTCAGGCTGGCCCGCCACAACCGGGTCATGACGACCACTGCGGCGCTGGTCAGGACCGCACTGCCGACGTACAACCAGATTTCGAGTTCGTACCACGGCCGGATGGACCGCCCGGGCCGGCGCTCATCCGGGGGACCGCCGGTGGCCGGCCCGGCGGTACTCACGATGTCGGTACTCACGGTTGCTGCTCCCCGGTGATGGCGGTGGCGATGGCGGCCCGCTGCGCGGCGGTGGTGTCAGCCCTCAGCGCGCGGGCCGCGCGGGCCAGGGAGTAATAGACGTAGTTGAGGTCCCGGCTGACCAGGGCCGGGCGGCCGAGTTGCGCGGCGAGAGTCCGTTCCCATTGACGCCCGTGATCGGTGGTCGCCGCACGGTCCACGGTGATACCGGCAAAGCCGATGGCGGCCAGATCACGGACCATCTCGGCCGGTGGCAACGCGGTCACCGTTGACGGCCAGTCGGCCTGCGGGCGACCGGTGATGCCGCCACCGGACCAGCGCAGGCCCGAGGAGCTCAGCCACAGACGCAACTGGCTCCCGGTGTTCACGGCCGCGGTCAGGTGCGGGGCATCGGCGGTCGGGAAGGTCTGGGCCGGTATCTGGAAAATGGCCGCGTCGGCCGGGACCCTGGCTGCGATTCCGGCCACGAAGGCCCGGTCCGACGTGGTGACCGCCAGGTTGCTCCGGTAGGCCGGTATCGCTCCGGACAGGCCCTGGTCCCAGATGCCGAACAAGAGCACGGCCACGGCCACCATTGGTGTCACCCCGGCCAGGAGGGCCGGGCGCCGGGCGCCGGCTGAGCGATCTCGCAGAGCGCAGGACAGACGGTCGGCCACGGCTTCGACGGCCAGCGCGGCGGCGGCCAACGCGAGCACGGCGATGAAGATCGCCATGTTGTCCCATCCGGCGAAATGACCGGCGAAGCGGGAGATCAGCGAGCCGAGCCCGCCGATCATGGACAGCGCGAACGCGGTGATGACCAATGCCGCCAGCTGGCCCAGGGTGCGGCGACGCCGGACCTGGGCCGGCGTTGGGTCGGCCGGGCGGCGCAGGCCGGTCAGCGCGGTCAGCCCGAGCAGCAGCAGCAAGGCAAACCCGGCGGCACCGATCAGGCCGAGCGCCGGGGTGTTGCCCGGATCTGGGTAGTGCAGGTCGTAGAGCCTGCGCCATTTGGCGAAGTAGGCGATCGGGTGGCCCGGAGAAGGGAAGACCAGGGAGGCGAACTTCAGTTCGGAGTACTCGGTGCTGACGTTGTGTACCAGAGCGACGACCGGTTCCGATACGGCCGGGCGCAGCAGGTGCGGGAGCGAGTCGCCGAGCACCACCAGGACCAGCACTGCTTCGGCGGCGACCAGGCCCAGCAGACGGGCCGCACTGAACCGGCGCACCAGGCCGAAGATCCCGGCTGCGGCCAGGAGCAACCCGGTGAACAGCGCGTAGGTCAACCCATCCAGGGCGATCAGCAGCAACACCGAAACGGTGGCCGCGCCGCGACCGAGCAGGGCTCGGCCGAGCCGAGCCGAACCCGGACGCAGCCCCCAGAGCGATTCACCCCGAGCCACCCACAGGATCAACACCATGGCCAGCGGGACGCAGAAGTAGGCCGAGAGCCAGATCTGGTCCTGGCCTTGCAGGAAGTGATAGGGCGCAACGGCCAGCAGCACGGACGCGACGACCGTCATCCACCGGCCCAGGCCAACGGCCCGGAAGAAGCAGACCGCGGTCAGGGCGCAGAGGAGGAACCCGAGCAGGTAGAACACGTTGAACGCGACAGCCCAGTCGGGAGTGACGGCGGTCAGCAGGCGGGCCAACAGGACGTTCAGCGTGCCCGGGGTCGCCAGATCCACATTGTGCTGGCCGTACGGGATACCCAGCTCGCTCTGGTTGGAGTACCAGCCGGTCGCGGCGATGGTCTTGAACAGCCCGGCATTGACCGCCGCGTTACCCGACGAGAAGAACGGCACCTTCAGATCGGCCTGCCACAGCCGCATCATCCAGGTGACACAACCGGCTGTGAGCAGGGCGCTGTAGAGGTACAGCGGCCAGGCGCGGCGGGCGATGGGCCGGGTGGGCGCGACCTCGGCCGTCTGGCTCGGGCCGGTCTCGGTCTCGACCTCGGCCGGGGCGCCGTTCACGTCGTACCCCGTTCCCAGATCGGCGGCGCCGAAGGGATCGGCGCCGTATCGCTACCCGCGAGCTGCATGCTCGTCGGCTCCGTGCGATCGTGACGTGGACAGCGTTGGTTCCCTGTCAAGCGATCGGACGGGGGCGATCGGGGGACGGATCCCGGTGGGGGCGCTGGATCGAGCGTTGGATCGCGGCGGTGGTCGCCGCGATCCCGGCCGGCAACGGCATCAGGGTGCGGTGATCGATCTCGGGCCAGACGAACGATCGCAGACGTAGGTCGAGCACCTGGAATCGGGCCTGCGCCGAGGTACCGAGAATCAGCAATGGCGGACGTTTGAACACCTGACGGCAGGCCGCGACCAGGGTGGCGATCGTGGTGCCGTGCTGCGACGCGAGGATCTTCAGCACCACCTCGCCCGCCTGCCGTCCCGGCGTCGTCACGTCCAGCATGTCGGCGATCATGTCGGCACAGTCGTCGACGAAGAGGTAGTCCCGGATGGTGTCGAGCGAGACGTAGACGGAGATCGGTCGCCGGGTGAGGTGGCTCCGGCACAAGGCCGAGATCAGTCCCTGCCCTTTCGACAGATTCTGGCCGGGGCCGTAGAGATTGGCGATGCGGCCGATCTGCACCTGGTTCCCGGTGGCCTCGGCGTACCTGGTCACGGCGAGTTCCGCGGCCAGTTTCGCCTCGCCGTACGGCGAGATCGGGTTGACCGGATCCAGCTCGGAGAACGCGTGTCCGTCGGACGGGGTGCCGGCGTACAGGCCGCCGGCCGACGAGGCCAGGAAGAATGTCCCGGGTCCGAGATCGGCCGCCCGCTCGGTCATGCGGTCGAGGAACGAGGTCAGCGTACGGATCTCCTGCTGCAATGCCTGGGCCGACGAGCCCGTCACTCCCGCGCCGGCGCACCACACCACCCGCCACGGCCCCCCGGCCCGTTCCAGGTGCGCCGACAGCTGGGCGAGGCCGGCGAGAAGATCGGCTCCGGCTCGCTCTCCGGACCAGCCGACCCGTTGGCGCAGGACGGTCCCACCGTCGGATCGCAGTCGAGCGCACAGCGCCGACCCGAGCAACCCACCGGCGCCGACGACCCAGGTCACGGGAGACGACGTGGGGACAACGGCCAACGTCACGACCCGACCCGGGGCGACTTCTCTGCTGTCGCGTGCGGTACCTGGTTCGGGCTCGGCTGCAGATCGAATGCGGCCGGCCGGCCGAGCGGGCCCCGCTCGGGGTCACTCACGATGAGGTACAGCGGGCGTCCCATGGCCATCTTGACCGCTACGCCGATGTACTCGGCAATCACACCGAGGGAGAACAGGATCGCACCTGAACACAGCAGCAGCACGACCATCAGCGAGGGCCAGCCCTGCGGGGTGTCGACGTGCCAGAACACCGAGGCGACGATGAAATACAGCGCCAGGCACGCCCCGCCGATGGCCACGACCGCGCCGAGCAGGCTGACCATCCGCAGAGCCCTGGTCCCGCTGGAGAGCACCATCCGCCAGAAGTGGGAGAACAGAGACCGGGCCGAATAACCGGAGGGCCGTTCGCCCTCCGCCCGGAGGACGATCGGCCCGGTGATCACCTTGCGGGCGACCCAGCCCAGGGCGACATCGAGGTAGACCCCGGTGCCCGCGTACGCGGCGACGCTGCGGCCGACCTCGCCGAGGACCAGCCGGTAACTCTGGAACACCGTGGCGTCGGTGTCGGAGCTGGCCAGGCGTAGAAGTTGCTTCGACACGCGGGAGGCGAGGTTCCGTCGGAATCCGTGGGGGGCCGCGTTGGTGGGTCGGCCGTAGACCACGTCCGCCTTTTCCCGCATGGCGATGTCGAGGAGATTCGGAATCTCGGACGGGTTGTGCTGTCCGTCTTCGTCGATGGTGACGATCCAGTCACCTCCGGACGAGGCCATGCCGGCCAGGGTGGCCGGATGTTGCCCGAAGTTACGGCTCAGCCACACCGGACGGACGAAGGGGAACTGGTCGGCCAGAGCCCGTATGACGGTGGCCGAGTCGTCCGGCCCGTTGTCGTTCACCAGCAGAACTTCATCGATACGTATCAAGTGGCCGGCCGGCGTGACGAATTCGTCAGTGAGGGCCGCTATTTCTTCCATCAAAGGACGGAGGGTGATCTCACCCTGATAGACAGGAATGACAATCGAAATGGAATGCCGTCGCCGCACGTCGTCGTTCTGGCCGGTCGGATTCACAGGCAGATCCTATCGGAGTTGCTCAGCCGGACACAGCGGCCCGACCGTGGCCGGGCGGACGCAGTGCACGCGCAGATCCCACAGTTCGACCCCGCCGACCGATCGGTCCGGACCTCGGCCCGCGACCTGTGTGGCCAGGGACACCTGAGCGCTGGTCGACTCAGACGGACCGACGATCAGGAAGGTCGCACCCGAGTCGGACAGCTCCGTCCGGGCCGCCGCCAGCAGGGCCGGCGTGAGCGGCCCGGAGTAGGCCGCACCCCGGCCGTCGACCCCGAAGAGCCGGACCAGCACTCTCTGACGTGGGTAGAAGTTGGGTGAGCCGTCCTCGTTGCTCCGCAAGGCGTACCCACCCAGCTGCCGGAACCAGAAGTGCGCGCTCGACTGCCAGTGCTCCGCGTGCAGATTCGAGACCGTCGCCATCGGGGCCAGCATGACGGTCGCGTTCTGCGGGACCGTCCGCTGGAGGGCTCCGTCGGTGAAGAAGGCCGGCACGGCCGGGACGTGTCCGACCGGCGAACTCTTACCCGGAGCGGTCGACAGCAGAGCCACCGCGATCAGCGCGATGCCGGCCGTGCCGGCGGTCCGGTTGACGACGAGCCGGCCCGGCCGCCGGCCGCGGACCCGTTCGATCATCTCGGCCAGGCCGGCGGCGAGCACGAGACTCGCGGCCAGGGAGACGATGAACGCCATCCGGACCGGCAGCACGTTGTCGGTCAGTGGCAGGTGCTGCTGGACCCATTCGAGAGGTGAGAGCGCGAGGGTTCGTCCGGAGCCAAGGTCGATCCGGGGTGCGACCTCGCACACCGCCGCCGCCGCAACCACCGCCGCCGCGCCCACCACCAGAACCCGGCGCCTGAGGACCACCAGTGTGATCAACAGGGCCGCGATCAGCGGCCAGCCGATGAACGATCCGTTCTCGATCGGGCTGAGGGTGGCCCTGGCGATCTTCCCGCCGAAGTACAGGTTGTCGGTGCCGTGCACCAGGTACCCCCACGGCACGGTGTAGTGGCTGACCGGGCTGATGACCGGATCGACGATGCGATAGCGGGGCGACAGCTGCTCGGACAGACCGTAGGCAAGCAGCAGTGCGGCGACCAACAACGCGACCGGTCCCGCGGCCAGCACTCGGCGCCACCTGGTGCGCACCACGTCCCGCCGCACGCCGGCCAGGATCAGTACCACCGGGATGCAGGTCAGCGCCAGCATCAGCAGTACCTCGGAGCCGATGAAGTACTGGACGGCAATCGCCAGACCCAGGAGCGGGGCGGTGGGCCACAGCGGCCGGTCCTTCCGGACCAGCAGGTTCTCCAGCAGGATGAGGATGACCGGGATGAGGGCCAAGAACGTGGTGTGCAGGTGACCGCCCCGGATCTGCGCCAGCATGAAGGGGGAGAAGCCGAAGACCAGCGCGGCCACTCCGGCCGGGAGGGCGGATGTGTGCCGGCGCAACCAGATCGACGCGGTCCAGGCCGACAGGGCCGGGCTCAGGATCAGGAGCACGTTGTAACTGGCGGCCGTCCCGAACCACAGGGTGATCGGGGTCATCGGGATCCCCAGGGCCAGCACGGAGGTGTTCCAGACCCCGGAGACTCCTTCTGGCGCCTGCACGAAGTTGTTGCGGAGCGGGTCCAGTCCGTGGGTGATGGCGTGCGCGGCCCAGCCCAGCCATGACATGAACAGCCCGGGATCCCCCTCGCCGCCGGTCAGGGTCACCGTGGCGAAGTGCGGGAGCAGATCCCGGCGGAGGATCAGGCTCAGCGTCAGATAGAGGAGAAGCCAACCGGCGCCGACCCGCCAGCCGAGCAGACGGCGAAGCCACTTCCGATCGGTTTGACCGGATGCGGGTGCGACCGGCCGGTCGTCATCCGGCTGGTCGCCGCGCGGGGCCGGGTCGAGCGGCAACGGACCGGTCGGGACCGGCTCGTCCAAGGCCGGATGGCCGGCCGACGCTGGAACGGAGTCGGTCAACGCACACAGCGCTCGGGCCACACCATGCCGCGGATACTACCGGCGGAGCACCGAGCCCGGCCCGTATCATCCCGTGGGAAAGAACGCCCGATCTGTGCTCCAGCCGTCCGAATGACGGTGAGAGCAACCGTGTGCCGAGCAACCGTCGGCCAACCTGGTCACGAGGGAGCCCGATGGAAAACGAACGCAACGTCGATGCAGTGGTGCTGGTCGGAGGTCAGGGGACGAGGCTGCGTCCGCTGACCCTGTCGGCACCGAAACCGATGCTGCCGACGGCCGGCGTGCCCTTCCTGGAACATCTGCTGTCGCGGATCCGTGAGGCCGGGATCACGCATGTGGTGCTGGGCACGTCCTACCGCGCCGAGACCTTCAGTGATCACTTCGGCGATGGCAGTGCTTTCGGCCTGGAGATCGAGTACGTCGTCGAGGAGGCCCCCCTGGGCACCGGCGGGGCCATCCGCAACGTCTTCGACAGGCTGCGCGCGGACGACGTGATGATCTTCAACGGCGACATTCTGTCCGGGGTGGACCTCGGAGAGCTGCTGGCGACCCACCGCGACAACGCCGCCGACGTCACCCTGCATCTGGTCAAGGTCGCCGACCCGCGGGCCTTCGGATGTGTGCCGACGGACGCCGACGGCCGGGTCGAGGCGTTCCTGGAGAAGACCGCGAATCCGCCGACCGACCAGATCAACGCCGGCTGCTACGTCTTCCGGCGTGAGGTGATCGAGGGGGTCGCCGCCGACACCGTGGTATCGGTGGAGCGGGAGACCTTCCCGGGCCTGCTGTCCGCCGGGGCGAAGGTGATGGGCCATGTCGACAGCAGCTACTGGCTGGACCTGGGCACCCCGCTGGCCTTCGTCCAGGGGTCGGCCGACCTGGTGCGCGGCATCGCCCCGACCGCGGCCCTGTCGGCGCCGGTCGGCGAGTCCCTGGTGATGGACGGGGCCACCGTGGCCGACGACGCCCGGATCATCGGCGGGACGACGATCGGGGCCGGTGCGCAGGTCGGCGCCGGGGCCTTGGTCGACGGATCCATCGTCTTCGGCCGGGCCCGGATCGGCGACGGCGCCCGGATCACCCGGTCGGTGATCGGCACCGGCGCCGTGGTCGGGGCCCGCGCCGTCATCACCGATGCCGTCATCGGCGACGATGCGATCATCGGTGCGGACAACGAACTGATCTCCGGCGTCCGGGTGTGGCCGGGGGTGTCGATCCCCGACGGCGGCGTGCGGTTCTCGGCTCCATCCTGAGGCGCGGACGGTCGGTCCAGGCGACCCGGCGCGGTCGGGTCAGCGAATCAGGAACGCATCGCCGGTCCCGGCCGCCGGCCGAGGCTGGAGCGGGCCGGCCGGGTGGCCGATGCCGATCGTGCCCAGCGGCTCCCAGTCGTCCGGCAGGCCAAGCACCGATCGCACCACCACCGGCGCGAAGATGGTGGAGGAGATCCAGGCCGAGCCCAGCCCCTCGGCGGCCAGGGCGACCAACAGTGCTTGCACAGCAGCGCCCCCGGCCACGGTGAACATGGTCCGCTCGGCCTCCCGGCGGCGGTGGTCCGGGTAGTCGTGCCGGCCGTCGCCGGTGACGAACGGCACCACGATCTCGGTCGCGTGGTGCAGGATCTGGCCGCGTGACGTGCGCCGGGCGATCCGGTCGTCCGGCCATCCGTCCGCCGCCAGGTCGGCTTCCCACTCGGCCAGCATGGACTGCAACAGCGCCTGTCGGTGCTTGCGCACCAGCACGAACCGGACCGGCCGGGTGTGGTGCGGGGCGGGGGCGGTGAGGGCGGTGCCGATGCACCGCCGCAGCACGTCCTCGTCGACCGGTTCGCCACTGAAGCTCCGCACGGTGCGCCGGAGGAGGACGGCCTCCCGGCGTCCCTGCTGGATGGCCAGGTCGGTGCCGAGGCGGAACAGATCTTCCTCGTAGGGGCGGATCAGCGACCGGGCGGTGACACTCCCGGTTCCGGTCGCACCGAGGCCGCGCACAACGGCGACCGGGACGCCGGCCAGCTTCCCCTTGACCAGGTCTCCGGCGGCGGCGATCTCGTCGCCCAATCCGACCTGGGTCACCACCAGCTCGTTGCCGAACGCGTCGACGCCGCCGCGGTGGTCCTCGAGCACTCGCACCCCGGCGGCTCCGATGGCCACGTCGATGACGCCGTTGCGCCAGGCCCGGCCCTGGGTGTCGGTGATCACCACGCCGACCTTGAGGCCGTTGGCGGCGAAGGCGGCCACGATGGCCGCCGCGGAGGCATCGGGGTCTTCCGGGAGCAGCGCGATCTCGTCCAGCCGGACGTTCGACGCGTCGATCCCGGCCGCCGCGGCGACGATCCCGAGCCGGTTCTCGACGATCTTGGTGCGACCGATCTGGGCGACCAGCCGCACCGTCTCGGAGTCGACCAGGTCGCGGCGGAAGTTCTCCCGGGCTTCGGGCTCGGTGGGGGACCGGACCAGGCGGCCCTCGACCTTGGACACGGCCTTCGAGGTCACCACCAGGACGTCCCCGTCCACGATCCAGGGCGCCGCGGCTGCGATCGCGCCGGCCAGGTCGTCACCCGGGCGGAAGTCGGGCAGGCCGAAGATCGGCAGCACCTGTAGCCCGGCCGCCGCGGCCGGGCGGCCGTCCGGTAGGTCCGTTCGTCCGGCGGGGTCGGGATCGGTCATCGGGTCAGCTCCAGACAGGCATGGACCATCTTGGCGGTCGCGCTCGGGTCGGTCATCAACAACGGCGCCTCGCCGATCCGAACCCCTGGAACGTCGGCGTTCTCACCTTCGGCGACCAGGAACGCGTCGATGAGGCCGCCGTCGGACCGGGCGCCGTAGTGCCGCCCGACGCCCTGCGCGGACACCTCGACGCCGATCGCCTGCAGGCAGGCGTCGGCGTGGCCGCGCAACGGTTTCCCGGCAATCAGGGGCGAGACCCCGACCACCGGCGCCTTCGCGGCGACCACGGCCTCCTTGATGCCGGGCACGGCCAGGATCGGGCCGATCGAGACCACCGGGTTGGACGGGGCGACCAGGATCAGGTCGGCCTCGGCGATGGCCTCCAGCACCCCGTTCGCCGGGCGGGCCTCGTCCGACCCGATCGTCAGGAAGGCCTTGGCCGGCAACGAGGCCCGGTAGCGGGTCCACCACTCCTGGAAGTGCAGGGCCACGTCAGGTGCCTCGCCGGCCGGTCCGGTCCAGGTCGGGTCGGCCACCACCACGTGGGTCTCGACCCGCTCGTCGGACATCGGCAGCAGGGTGACGCCGGGACGCCACTTGGCGGCGAGCGCGGCGGTGACCGCCGACAGCGGATAGCCCGCGTCGAGCATCCGCGTTCGCACCAGGTGGGTGGCGATGTCCTTGTCGCCCAGGGCGAACCAGGGGGCCTCGGCGCCGTACGCGGCGAGTTCGGCCGCGGCCGTCCAGGTTTCGTCCTTGCGCCCCCAGCCGCGTTCGGTGTCGGCCACCCCGGACAGGGTGTACAGGCAGGAATCCAGGTCGGGGCAGACCTGCAGTCCGTGCAGGCGGATGTCGTCGCCGATGTTGACGATCGCGGTGACCTGATCCGCGCCAGGGTCGCCGTCCGGCCCGGGCCCCGTCGGGTCCCAACCGAGAAAGGCCTTGACGCCCAGCAGGAACTTGGCCCCGCCCACTCCGCCGGTCAACACAGTGATCTTCACCCGACCGATCCTGCCACGCGGCAGTGGTCGAGAACCCACGGGTGAGGCGAGCGCGTGGGCCTGGATACCAGCGGGAGGCCGGGGGCCAGGGCGGAGCGTCAGAAGCCGCTGGTCCGCCAGAACTGGAAGTGCTGCGCCCCCTGGGCGGCGGCGTTGCTGGTGAAGATGCTCCCAAAGGTGCGCATCAGGTAGTAGGCCGGTTCGAACAGGACGGTGCTGGCGTTGGGGATGGAGAACAGGATCACGAACACGACCAGGGGCGCCCAGCCGCGGAACGGGGCGATGGCCCGCTGGGTGGCCGCCGACAGGTACGGCGCGATGATGCCGAACCCGTCGAACCCGGGCACGGGGAGGATGTTCAGGATCGCCGTGACGAACTGCAGCAGGGCCAGAAACGCGATGGCCTGGTAGAGACCGCTGGGGCTGAAGTAGCCGTCGACGTATTCACGAGGGAGTGAATTCGCGACGAGCACCAGGACCGCCCCGAGCGCGAAGTTGGTCGCCGGTCCGGCCAGTGAGACCAGGCTGGACCACCACCTCCGGCGCAGCCGGTGGCTCTCGATGAGCACCGCGCCGCCCGGCAACGGGATCCCGCCGGCGATCAGAATGATCACCGGAATCACGATGCTGTAGACCGCGTTCAGATAGCGGAACGGGTTCAGCGTGAGGTAACCCCTTGCGCGGACAGCGAAGTCGCCACCGGCCAGGGCGGTCGCAGCGTGGGCGAACTCGTGCAGGCACAACGAGATCACCCACCCGGCCAGCACCAGGAGGAAGATCCACACATTCACCGGGGTCGCGTTGGTGGCGGCGGCGTAACCGGCCAGCACTGCGATCACGACCAGGGTGGGGAACACCCATCTGCCCGCGGCTTGCCTACTGAGCGATTCCGTCATGCCACCAGTGTGCGGGAGAAAAAACGCCTGATAGCACGGGGAGCGCTTGACGCGACGCGGGACACACCTGTGTAATCACATCGGTGTGATTCGCTGGTGCTCCTGAAGCTGACCTGACTCACCACTGCAGTATCAGTGCCTGCACCTGGTGAGGGCTGAAATTCATTGCCCGGTTGCCTGTCCGGCACCGAAACCGTTGAAAGGACTCGACACGTGTCGAACCTGGGGGATGCCTCCGCCGGCGAGGTCTTCATCGATCTCGGGCGCAGGTCCGTCGAGAATGTGCAGGCCGTCGACTTCGGCTCCGAGATCGGCACCGACCTGCTGACCGGTGACGAGGCCGACTGGCACGAACGGGCGCTTTGCGCCCAGACCGACCCCGAGGCCTTCTTCCCGGAGAAGGGCGGCTCCACCCGCGAGGCGAAGAAGATCTGCACCGGCTGCGAGGTCCGCTCCGAGTGCCTGTCGTACGCCCTCGCCAATGACGAGCGGTTCGGCATCTGGGGCGGGCTGTCCGAGCGCGAGCGCCGTCGCCTCAAGCGCAGCGCCGGCTGAGCCGTTCACCGCAGTCCCGCACCGGGTGACGCGCAGGGGGCGCGCGCCGGGTGGTTCGCCGGTCAGGCCGGCCGGTCGTCGTTGCCCTCGCCGAGTACGGCCGTCAGTTGTTCGCCGAGTACCTCGGCCACCAGTTCGTTCAGATCGCCCGAGTCCGCCGCCCTGACCTCGAGCGGACGCCGATAGACCACCACTCTGGCCTTCGTGGCCCGACCCCGGGCATCGACGCCCGGCGGCGAGAACCGGGTCAGCGGCACCCCGCCGTCGAGTACCACGTCCGACGACGGCACCACATTGCCGACCGGCAGGGCCGGGACCTCGTCGACGGCGAACTCGATCGACGCCAACTCGGTCGGCCACCGCTCCTCGAGATCGGCCACCGCCTCCAGTACGGCGTGGTCGAACTGCTCCGCTCTGGTCCGGGCGGCCGGCAGGTCGGCCGGGAGCAGCGGGGTGCGCAGGCCACGACCGCGTCGATCCCGCACCCCCCGACGCTTCCGCCGTCCGGCCGGAGGGCCGCTGCGGACCGGCGCCGGACGTTGGACGTCGGGCAGCGGACTTCCGGTTGAACCTGCTCTGTACTCGACCATGACGCAGCCAGCTTATGACGCCCGCCCACCCCTGGTGACGACGCCGGGCCGGGCCCGGAACCCGCGCGTTTCGCGATGTCGGTCCGGCGCGCCGCGGTGGGCCGGGCGACGTCAGGAGTTACTGTCCCGGAGTGGTCAGATCCAGGCGCTGCTCGCGAACCGGGTGCATCGAACCGGCAGTCGCGACACTGACGTACGCCTACGCCGAGTCGACGGCCGTCGTCGGGCCGTTGGCCACCGCGGCCGAGCCGCACTCCTACGATCTGTGTTCACGGCACGCCGTTCACCTCACCGCCCCCAGAGGCTGGGAGGTGGTCCGGCCCGACGCCGATTTCGACGACGACGTCCGCAGTTCCGACGACCTCGAAGCGCTGGCCGACGCCGTCCGCGAGGCGGGCCGGGTGGAGCGGGCCCACGAACCGTCGCCGGTCACCACCGGTCGCCGCGGTCACCTGCGCGTTCTGCGTTTCCCGGCCGAGTAGCGCCGTCCCTTCCCGGTTGCCGCCGGGTGGAAGCGGCGAGAGCACCCGTCACTGTAAATTCACCCTGAGTGACGTCGTTCGGGGCCCGATGTCCGTCGCCCCCGGTAGGGTCGGGGTCGTTGCGAGTGCTGGTGTCGACCTCCCGGCGGTACCGGAATTCGCCGACGCGAAGACAGCGAGGCCCGAATCCGGGCAGCCACCTTGAGGAGCGAAACCGAAGTGACCCAGACCGACGTCCCGTCATCGACCGGCGTTCTGCACCAGATCGTCAAGGCCTACGACATCCGCGGTCTGGTCGGGGAGCAGCTCACGACCGCCGGCGCCCGCGCCCTGGGCGGCGCGTTCGCGACATTGGTCCTGCAGCAGCCGAACCGCCCGTCCCGCGCCTCGGTGGTCATCTCCTATGACATGCGTGACTCCTCGCCCGAGTTGTCCGGCGCCTTCGCGGAGGGCGTGACGGCTGCCGGCGTCGACGTGGTCATGGCCGGCCTGGGCTCGACCGACATGCTGTACTTCGCGTCCGGCTCGCTGGGACTGCCTGGTGCCATGTTCACCGCCTCGCACAATCCGGCCCGCTACAACGGGATCAAGCTCTGCCTGGCCGGGGCGGTGCCGCTGTCCCTGGCCACCGGCCTGGCCCAGATCCGTGATCAGGCGCAGGCCGTGCTCGACGGTGCCGCCCCGCCGGTCGCTGCGGTGCCCGGCACCGTGACCGAACGCGACGTGTTGGCCGAGTACGCGGCCTACCTCAACCACTTGGTGGACCTGAAGGGCATCCGGCCGCTGCGTGTCGTCGTTGACGCCGGCAACGGAATGGCCGGGTACACCGTCCCGGCCGTGCTGGGCGACCTGCCCCTGCGGATCGACCCGCTGTACTTCGAGCTCGACGGCAACTTTCCCAATCACGAGGCCAACCCGCTGGAGCCGGCCAACCTGGTCGACCTGCAGGCCGAGGTCCTCCGCACCGGCGCCGACATCGGCCTGGCCTTCGACGGCGACGCGGACCGCTGCTTCGTGATCGACGAGCGGGGCCAGGCGGTGTCGCCGAGCGCCATCACCGCCCTGGTGGCCACCCGAGAGCTGGTCAAGCACCCGGGGGCGACGATTCTCTACAACCTGATCACCTCGCGGGCGGTGCCGCAGATCGTCGCCGAGTCCGGCGGCAAGGCCGTCCGGACCCGAGTCGGGCACTCGTTCATCAAGGCGGAGATGGCCAGCACGGGCGCCGTGTTCGGTGGTGAGCACTCGGCCCACTACTACTTCGCCGACTTCTTCCGGGCCGACACCGGCATGCTGGCCGCGCTGCACGTGCTGGCTGCGCTCGGCGGCCAGGCGGGCACACTCTCCGAGCTGGTGGCCCGGTTCGACCGCTACGCCGCGTCCGGGGAGATCAACTCGACCGTGCAGGACACACCGGGCCGGGTGGCCGCTGTTCGGGTGTGGGCCGCGCAGCATGACGCCGAGATCGACGAACTCGACGGTCTGACCGTCAGCCTTCCGGATGGATCCTGGTTCAACGTCCGCTCGAGCAACACCGAGCCGCTGTTGCGACTTAATGTGGAAGCGGCGACCCCGGCGGCCATGGCCGAGCTGCGTGACGAACTGTTGGCCCTGATCCGGGCGACCGGCTGACGCCGGGCAGGACGAATGGTGCTCGACGACGAAGGGAATGCGCGCAAGATGACGGTTCAACTGGATCCGGTGCTGCTCGAGGTGTTGGCCTGCCCGGCCGAGCACCATGCCCCGTTGGTCATCGGGGCGCCGGGCGATCCCGAAGCAGCCGCGCTGACCTGTTCCGAATGCGGTCGGGTGTTCCCGGTGCGGGACGGCATCCCGGTGCTGCTGCTCGACGAGGCGATCCAGCCCGGCGACGTTGGCGCCGGTACGCCGGCGTCATGAGCGGGCCAGCCGGCGTCGGCATCCTGCGCGACCCGGAACTTGCGCAGGCCGATCGGGCCGGTCTGCTCCCGGCCGTCGCCGCCGCCGGAGCTCAGGTCCGTTCGGTGCTGGCCGGCGTGGTCGGGCTCCCGCGGATGGAACGGCCCCGGGCGATGGTGGTCGTCGGGGCCGATGCGGTTTCCGACACCGGCTTCCTGACCGCTCTGATCGGTCGGACCGCACCGTCGCCGATCGTCGCCGCCCGTCGGTTGCCGCCCTGGGTCGGCGCCCTCGACGTGGTGGTCGTCCTGGCCGCCCATCCGGACGACGAGGAGGCCGCCGAGGCGGCTGGTGTCGCCCGGCGTCGGGGCGCGACGGTGATCGTCCGCGGGGCCGAACACGGGCCGGTCGCCGAGGCGGCCGGCGCGTCGCTGTTCGCTCCGGCCGTCGCCGTGCCGGAGGCCCTGGCCGCCCCGGCCCGATGGTCGCTGCTGGCGGTCGTGGCTTCCCTGGCCGGGCTCGGTCCGTCGGTCGAGCTGACCCGGACGGCCGATCTGCTCGATGCCACGGCGTTGGCCTGCCATCCGGGGGCCGAGACGTTCCTCAACCCTGGGGTGAACCTGGCCGAGTACCTGGCCGAGGGCACCGGGTTGTTGATCGGGTGCGATCCGCTGGCCGACGCCCTGGCCGGGCACGGCGCGCGAGCGCTGGCCGATCTCGGTGGTGTGGTGGCCGGCGTCCTCACGGCGGCCCAGGCCGCGTCCTCGCCCGCGCTGCTGCGCCGGATCGCCGGCCCCAAGGACCTGTTCGCCGACCCGATCGACGACGACGAGCGGCCCCAGTCGGTGAAGCCTCTGCTGGTGTCCACCAGCCCGGAGGCCGGCGCCGGTCGCCATCCCGATTCGGTGGCCGAACGGATGGCCCTGGCCGCCATGATCCGGGCCTTCACCGGAGCCATGCACCTGGACGGGTCGGCCGATTCGCTGCCGGCCGTGGCGGGTGTCCCGGAGCTCGACCCCGAACGCGCCGCGCGGGAACCCGGCTCCTTCGTCCCGGCTCCTGCCGGGCAGCCGGCCGACAGCTTCGACGCTGCCGTTGCGGCGTGTCTGCGGCTGGATTTCGCGGCCGTCTACGTCGGGATAGCCACTGGTCAGCTCGTTCCGATCGACTTTCCGGACGGTCTGGGCCGCTCCGGCGGGACCCGGTGGGCGGTCCGGCCAGCTACCGTCGGAGACCGGCGAGAACGAGAGCAGGACGTGAATTCATGGAACTGATGGTCAACCGGATCCGGCCCTACGCATGGGGTTCGAGAACGGCGATCGCGGAGCTCATCGGAGCTCCGAGCCCGGCCCCGCACCCCCAGGCCGAGCTCTGGATGGGCGCCCACCCCGGTGACTCGTCGGTCCTGCTCGGCGCGGCCGACGAGCGCTCGCTGCTCGACGTCATCGCCGACAAGCCGGTGCTGATGCTGGGCGACCGGGTGGAGGCCGAGTTCGGTCCCCGGCTCCCGTTCCTGTTCAAGGTGCTGGCCGCGGCCGAGCCGCTGTCCTTACAGGCCCACCCGTCGGCCGCGCAGGCGGCGTCCGGGTTCGCCGCCGAGGAGGCGGCCGGGGTACCGATGTCCGCCGGCGGGCGCAACTACAAGGACGGCAGCCACAAGCCTGAACTGATCTGCGCGCTCACCGAATTCCACGCCCTGTGCGGATTCCGCGACCCGGTGTTGACGGTCGAATTGCTGGCCGATCTCGGGGTGCCGCAACTGGATCACTACCTCTCGCTGTTGTCCGGCCAGCCCGACCGGGACGGCGTGCGAGCCCTGTTCTCCTCGATCCTGACCATCCCGTCGTCGTCGTTCGCGCCGCTGCTGAGCGCCGTGCTCGCGGCGTGCGTCCGTCTGGTGCGTGACGGATCGCCGTTCTCCACGGAGTACCGGACCGCACTGGAGCTGGGGGAGCGTTATCCCGGCGACCCGGGGGTGCTTGCCTCGCTTTTGCTGAACCGGGTGACCTTGCAGCCCGGCCAGGCCCTCTATCTGGCCGCCGGAAACCTGCACGCCTACCTGGCCGGCGTCGGTGTGGAACTGATGGCCAACTCGGACAACGTGCTGCGCGGCGGACTGACGCCCAAGCACGTCGACGTCCCCGAGCTGATGCGCGTCCTGGACTTCACCGCCGGCGACGTCGAGATCCTCACCGGTGACGAGGTCCGTCCGGGCGAGCTGGTCTACCGGACCCCGGCCCCGGAATTCCGCCTGTCCCGGCTGACCCTGTCGACGACGCCCCTTGACCTCACCCACGAGGGCCCGCAGGTGGTCCTGGTGGTCGACGGCAGCGCCACCGTGACCGACGGCACCGGCGAATCGGTGCAGGTCGAGCGCGGCCGCTCGGTGTGGATCGCGGCCGACGACCGCGGCGTGACGATCACCGGATCCGGCACCGCCTTCCGCGCCACCGACGGGCTGGTCGCCCCCTAGCCGCACCTCCGGCCCGTCCGCGCCGTCTCGAACCCGCACCGTGTCGTCGAGTCGACGGCGCAGGCGCGGGTCGATGCGCGGTACGGACCACCTCGGCGCCCCCGCGCGCTGGATCGGTAATACCCCGCTCATCCACTACGGTTGCCCGGGTCAACTCCGCCCTGACCCGATGGGCGGCCCCGCACCCGAGTTCATCCGCGCCGCCGTCTGGAAGGAAGTTCCCCGATGTTCGACTCACTCCTGGTGGCCAATCGAGGCGAGATCGCCCGGCGGGTGATCAGGACCGCCAAGCGCATGGGGCTCCGGACCATCGCCGTCTACTCCGAGGTCGACGCCGGCCTGCCGTTCGTGCTGGAGGCCGACGAGGCCGTGCTGATCGGGCCGGCCAGTCCGGCCGAGTCCTATCGGAACGCGGCCGCGGTTCTGAGCGCGGCCAAGGCCACCGGCGCCGCGGCCATCCATCCCGGATACGGATTCCTGTCCGAGAACACCGACTTCGCCCGCGACGTGGTCGAGGCCGGTCTGATCTGGGTCGGTCCGAGCCCGGCGGCCATCACGGCCATGGGCGACAAGATCGCGGCGCGCAACCTGATGGCCGCCGCCGGAGTCCCGGTCGCGCCGGGCACCGAGGATCCGGTGACCAGTGCCGAGGCGGCCTCCGCGGCCGCGGCCGAGATCGGGTACCCGGTGATGATCAAGGCCTCGGCCGGAGGTGGCGGGATGGGCATGGCCGTCGTCTCCGACCCGGCCAACATGGCCGCCGAGTACGAGAAGGTGACCGCCTTCGCCGGACGGTTGTTCGGCGACGCGTCGGTCTTCGTCGAGCGGTACTTCCCCCGGGTCCGGCACGTCGAGGTTCAGATCCTCGGCCTGGCCGACGGACGGGTACTGGCCCTGGGGGAGCGGGACTGCTCGGTGCAGCGGCGCAACCAGAAGGTCGCCGAGGAGACACCGTCGCCGGCCCTGACCCCGGACCTGCGCGACCGGATGCTCACCGCCGCGCGCAAGGCCGGCGAGGCCGTGGACTACACCGGGGCCGGGACGGTCGAGTTCCTGTTGGCCCCGGCCCAGGACGGCGCGCCGGCCGAGTTCTTCTTCCTGGAGATGAACACCCGCCTGCAGGTGGAGCACCCGATCACCGAGGCGGTGCTGGGCATCGACCTGGTCGAGGCGCAGTTGCGGGTGGCGGCCGGCGAGGATCCCGGCTTCGACCCTGACGCACTGGCCGTCGCCGGCCACGCCATCGAACTACGGATCAACGCCGAGGACTCCAAGCGGTTCCTGCCGGGCCCGGGGGCGATCCGGGAATGGGTCGAGCCGGCCGGCGAGGGCATTCGGGTGGACGCCGGCTACACGGCGGGAACCACGGTCACCCCGTCGTACGACTCGTTGATGGCCAAGGTGATCGTGCACGGAGCGGACCGGCCGGCCGCTCTGGAACTGGCCCGCGCGGCCGTCGCAGGTTTCACCATCGTCGGGCCGAAGTCGAACCTGGCCTTCCACGCCGAACTCCTGGAGAACCCGGAGTTCGTCTCCGGCGACTACGACACCGCGCTGGTGGCCCGGATGCGGGCCTGACCTCCCTGGGTCGCCCGCCCGCGAACCCGGCCGTCGTGTCCGGTAGGTTGTTCGCGTTGCGGAGCCGCCCGCAGGCACGGTGTCGCGTATCACAGCGGCCGGGAAGGCGCGCCGGACCGGTGTGCCGTTTGCCGCGCGGCCTGCCGCCTGGGTAGGTTCGAACGTGTCCGCGCTGGTCAACCCAGCGAGGACCTCCAGTGTGAAGGAAGATCGGCTGCGTTGCCGGCGATAGGTTGCCGGTTGGCCCGGAGGTTTTTCTCCCAGTAGTTCCTGTCCGTCAAGAACACCCAAAACGAGAAGTGAGGCCGAAGTGGCACTGCCCCAGTTGACCCCCGAGCAGCGAGCAGCAGCGTTGGAGAAGGCCGCGGCCGCCCGTCGAGTGCGCGCCGAGCTCAAAGAGCGTCTGAAGCGAGGCGGAACCACCCTGAAGCAGGTGCTGATCGACGCCGAGACCGATGAGGCGCTCGCCAAGCTGAAGGTTTCCGCCCTTCTCGAAGCCCTCCCGGGCGTCGGCAAGGTGCGCGCGGCTGCCCTGATGGAGCAGTTCGAGATCGCGGCCAGCCGTCGAGTGCGTGGTCTCGGCGAGCGCCAGCGCCAGGCTCTGCTGGCCGAGTTCGGTTCCTGAATCAACGTCGACCTCCGTCGCGACCGCCCAGCGGTGACGACGGAGAGGTGAGACACCATCCCGGTCGGGAAGCCAGATCTGGCTTCCCGACCGGGTTTCGTTAGGAGAGGACTTCGATGACGGACAGCCCGCGACGCGGACGACTGTTTGTGCTGTCCGGGCCGTCCGGAGTCGGCAAGAGCACCGTCCTGGCCCGACTGCGGCGGGACGTCCCGCAACTGTGGTACTCGGTTTCGGCCACCACCCGGACGCCCCGACCGGGGGAGACCAACGGCGTCAACTACTTCTTCGTCTCGGCCGACGAGTTCGGCCGTCTGGTCGCCGACCAGCAGATGCTCGAACACGCCTACTTCGCCGGCAACCACTACGGCACGCCCCGAGGGCCGGTCGAGGAGCACCTGGCGGCCGGCCAGGACGTGCTGCTGGAGATCGACGTGCAAGGGGCCCGTCAGGTCCGTCAGGCCCCCGGCCTCGGATCGGAGGCGGTGCTGGTCTTCCTGGCCCCGCCGTCCTTCGACGAGCTGATCCGCCGCCTGGTCGGCCGGGGCACCGAGGACGAGGCGGCCACCGCCGCCCGGCTCGAGGCGGCGCGGGACGAAATGGCCTCCCAGCCGGAGTTCGACCACACCCTGGTGAACACGAGCGTCGAGGACGCAACGGCCGGCTTGGTAGCATTGCTGGCTGAGCCCTGTTCGCCGGCCCCGGCCGATCGAACCTGATCGAACCTGCTCTGCCGGTGGGCCTGACGGCCGCCGGGAAGATGTCCCACATTCTCCAAGGAGTTGTCACCGTGAGCACTGCGTCCGGAACCCAGTCCGAAGCTGTTCCTTCGGCACCCATGACGGCTTCGCAGATCGCCGCGGCCGGGATCACCTACCCGCCGATCGACGAGTTGCTCACCCGCACCAGCTCCAAGTACGGCCTGTCGATCTACGCCGCCAAGCGCGCGCGGCAGATCAACGACTACTACGCGCAGCTCGGCGAGGGCCTGCTGGAGTACGTCGGCCCGCTGGTCGAGCCGCTCCCCAAGGAGAAGCCGCTGTCGATCGCGCTCCGCGAGATCAACGCCGGACTGCTCGAGCACACCGAAGGCGAGTGACCCAACCGGTCACCCGGTCGGGCGGGAATCCATTGCCTACGCCGGGTACGTCACCCAGCAGCGCGCTGACCGGTTCTGATGCGGCGGCGCCACCCCGGGTGTTGTTGGGGGTGTCCGGCGGGGTCGCCGCCTACAAGGCGTGCGAGATCCTCCGGCTGCTCCGCTCGGCCGGCGCCGACGTGGTCGTGGTCCCCACTCCGGCGGCGCTGAAGTTCGTCGGTTCGGCCACGTTCGAGGCTCTGTCCGGGCATCCGGTCGCCACCGACGTCTTCACCGACGTGCACAACGTCGCCCATGTGGCCACCGGCCAGGAGGCCGATCTGGTGGTGATCGCCCCCGCCACGGCCGATCTGCTGGCTCGGGCCGCCGCTGGTCGCGCCGACGACCTGCTCACCGCCACCCTATTGGTCACCCGGGCGCCTGTGCTGATGGCCCCGGCCATGCACAGCGAGATGTGGACGCATCCGTCCACCGTCGACAATGTCGCCACCCTGCGTCGCCGTGGCACCTTCGTCCTCGATCCGGCGGTCGGCCGGCTGACCGGTGCCGATTCCGGGGTGGGCCGGCTGCCCGAACCGGAACACATCGTGTCCGCCGCGCTGTTGTTGCTGCGCCGACCGGATGCGTTGCCCCGGGACCTGGTCGGGCGCCGGGTGCTGGTCACCGCCGGTGGAACCCGCGAGGCTCTGGATCCGGTGCGGTACCTGGGCAATCGTTCGTCCGGCAAGCAGGGATTCGCCATCGCGCTGGCCGCCGTCGCCCGCGGGGCGCAGGTCACCGTCATCGCCGCCAACACCGCGCTGGCCGCACCGCCGGGGGTCACCGTGGTCGAGGTCACCGATGCCCGCGATCTGCAGCGACAGGTGCAGGCGCACGTCGGATCGGCCGACGCGGTGGTGATGGCCGCGGCCGTCGCCGACTTCCGGCCCGCCGCCGTCGTCGAATCGAAGATCAAGAAGCAGGACGGCCGTGGCCCGGCGCCGATCCAACTGCTCACGAACCCGGACATCCTGGCCGAGCTCGGGGCACAGCGGACCGGCCAACGTCCGGTCATCGTCGGTTTCGCGGCCGAAACGGGCGACGAGAACGGGTCGGTGCTCGATCATGGCCGGGCCAAGCTGGCCCGCAAGGGCTGCGACCTGCTCGTCGTCAACCGGGTCGGGCCGGGCCGCGCGTTCGAGGTGGAGGACAACGCCGCGACCATCCTGGCCGCCGACGGATCCGAGCCGGTGCAGGTCGCGTTCGGGCCGAAGATCGACCTCGCCGCGGCTATCTGTGACCTCGTCGCCGAGCGTCTGACAAGGCTCGATAGCGGCGACCGGGAGCAATTCGCGTAGTGTCAGCGCAGCGTTCCGCCGTTCAGCGCGGTCGGGGCATCGACCTTTTCCCAGTAACGAAGCACGTTTCGCACCCGCGGGTCCTCAGGGCCCGCTGATCCTCCTAGGAGAACCTGGTATGGCTTCACGCCTGTTCACATCGGAGTCCGTCACCGAAGGGCACCCGGACAAGATCTGTGACGCGATCAGCGACTCGATCCTGGACGCACTGCTCGCTCAGGACCGTGACAGCCGGGTCGCCGTCGAGACCATGGTCACCACCGGACAGGTCCACGTCGCCGGTGAGGTCACCACCTCGGCCTACGTCGACATCCCGACCATCGTGCGGGACACCGTCCTCGGTATCGGCTACGACTCCTCCTCCAAGGGCTTCGATGGTGCCTCCTGCGGGGTCAACGTCGCCATCGGTGCGCAGTCGGCCGACATCGCCCAGGGCGTCGATACCGCCCGCGAGTCCCGCGTCGAAGGCGCCGAGGACGAGATCGACCAGCAGGGCGCCGGCGACCAGGGTCTGATGTTCGGTTACGCCTGCTCCGACACCCCGGAGCTGATGCCGCTGCCGATCGCGCTGGCCCACCGCCTGTCCCGCCGTTTGACGGCCGTCCGCAAGAGCGGCGCTGTTCCGTACCTGCGGCCGGACGGCAAGACCCAGGTCACCATCGAATACGTCGGCGACACCGCCATCCGCCTGGACACCGTCGTGCTGTCCACCCAGCACGCGGAGGACATCGACCTCGAGCAGCTGCTCGCCGTCGACATCGCCGAGCAGGTCGTCGCCCCCGAGCTGGCGCTGCTGGACATCGACGTCTCCGACCACCGTCTGCTGGTCAACCCGACCGGGCGGTTCGTCATCGGCGGCCCGATGGGCGATGCCGGCCTGACCGGCCGCAAGATCATCGTCGACACCTACGGCGGCATGGCCCGTCACGGTGGCGGGGCCTTCTCGGGCAAGGACCCGTCGAAGGTGGACCGCAGCGCGGCCTACGCCATGCGCTGGGTGGCCAAGAACGCCGTCGCCGCCGGCCTGGCCGACCGCATCGAGGTCCAGGTCGCCTACGCCATCGGCGTGGCCGCCCCGGTCGGTCTGTTCGTGGAGACCTTCGGCACCGAGCAGGTCGACCCGGACAAGATCGCGGACGCCATCAAGCAGGTCTTCGACCTCCGCCCGGCCGCGATCATCCGCGACCTCGACCTGAAGCGCCCGATCTACGCGCAGACCGCCGCCTACGGCCACTTCGGCCGCACCGACGTCGAGTTGCCGTGGGAGAACCTGGATCGCGTCGACGCCCTCAAGAGCATCCTCGGCTTCTGATCCCGGCCCGACTGATCTTCCGCTCCACCCCGACGCCGGCCGACCCGCCCTCCACCTGGACGGATCGGCCGGCGTCGTCGTGTCCGTGGCGCGCGCGTCCCGTGCTGCTGCGCGCTGCTGCGTGGCGCCGCGTGCGGTCGCGTGGTGCGGCCTGGTGCGCATGCCCCGTGGCGCGGCCTGGTGCCGCGTGGTGCGCATGGATCAACTTCGTAGGCATGGCCGAACTTGATCACTTTTGTCACTTGCGTCCCAGAATGACGAAGTTGATCCATGCCCGGGCGGCCGCGCTCCAAACGCCGCCCGCCGAGCAGACGAAACCGGGCCGGTGGCACCACGATTCGACGATCCTGGGTTTCGCCCCGCGCGGCCTGCGCCCCGGCCACCTGTCGCCCTCGTCTGATATCCAGGACACATGACGCCCACCTCCACCCGTACCCGCCGCACAACGGCCGGCACGAAGGTGGCGGCGTCCGTGCTGCCCATTGCGCGCGTCGCGGTCGACGTCTCCCTGGCCCATCTGGATCGGCCGTTCGACTATCAGGTGGCCGATTCCGACTCCGATGCCGCCCAGCCCGGGACGCGGGTGCGGGTCCGGTTCGCCGGGCGCCTCCTCGACGGCTACGTGCTCGAGCGGCTGGCCACCTCCGAGCACGAGGGCAAACTCGGATTCATCGAGAAGGTGGTCTCACCCGAGCCGATCCTGACTCCGGACGTGGCCCAGCTGGCCCGGGCGGTGGCCGACCGGTATGCCGGGTCGATGGCCGACGTGCTGCGTCTGGCGGTGCCGCCCCGTCATGCCCGGGCCGAGGGGACGTCGGGCTTCAAGGCCGTTGCCCCGCCGCCGCTCGACGAGCCGGTGTTCGTGGAGCCGGTGGGCCCGGCACCGACGCCGCCGGAGATCGCACCCGTCGACCGCGCCGCCTGGAAGCTCTACCAGGCCGGTGACGCGTTCCTGAGCGCTGTGCGGGACGGCCGCCCGGTGCGCGCGGTCTGGCAGGCCCTGCCCGGGGAGGACTGGCCGGCCCGGCTCGCCGAAGCCGCAGCCACGGCAGCGCGGGCCGGCCGTGGGGCGCTGCTCGTCGTTCCCGACGCCCGCGACCTGGAGCGGTTGGAACGGGCGCTTCTGGACGTTCTCGACAAGTCCCTGTTCGTCACACTGGCCGCCGACCTCGGGCCCGCCGAGCGGTACCGCCGTTATCTCAAGCTGTCCCGCGGGGACGTGCGGGTCGCGGCCGGCACCCGGGCCGCCGCCTTCGCCCCGGTCAAGGACCTGGCGCTGGTCGCCGTGTTCGACGACGGCGACGACCTCCTGTCCGAGCCGCGCGCGCCCTACCCGCACACCCGGGAGGTGCTGATGCTGCGGTCGGCCGCGCAGCCGTGCGCCCTCGTCGTCGGTGGGTTCGCGCGCACAGCCGAGGCCGAACTGCTGCTGGCCTCCGGGTGGGCGCGGCCCGTCGTTGCCGATCGGGCCACGGTCCGGGCCCGGTCGCCGCGGATCGAGGCGGCCGGCGACGAGTACGCCATCGGCGCCGACTCGGCGGCGGCCGGGGCCCGGCTCACTCCGGCCGCGTTCGCAGCGGCACGCGCAGCGCTCGCCGCGGGCCGGCCGGTACTGGTCCAGGTCCCGCGACGCGGGTACCTGCCCACCCTGAACTGCGCCGAATGCCGTCGCCCGGCCCGCTGCCGCCACTGCCACGGACCGCTCGCCCTTGGCGGCTCGAACCGGCTGCCGGCCTGCCGGTGGTGCGGTGTCGCCGAGGCTCATTTCAATTGCCCGGCCTGCGGTTCCGGCACGTTCCGGACGAGCGTGGTCGGGGCCCGACGGACCGCCGAGGAACTCGGGCGGGCGTTCCCGGGCGCCCAGCTGATCACGTCGTCGGGCGACACCGTCCGGTCCAGCGTCCCGGCCGAGCCGGCCATCGTGGTCGCCACGCCGGGTGCCGAACCGGCGGCCACCGGCGGCTACGGCGCTGCCCTGCTGCTCGACGGGTACGCGCTACTGGGCCGGGCCGATCTCCGGGCCGCGGAGGAGGCCATGCGGCGGTGGATGGCGGCGGCCGCCCTGGTCGTGCCGGCGGCGGAAGGCGGCCGAGTGGTGGTCGGGGCGGACAGCACCCTGCCCACCGTGCAGGCGCTGATCCGGTGGGATCCGGCCGGTCACGCCGCCGCCGAGTTGGCCGCCCGGACCGAACTCGGGTTCCCGCCGGCCGTGGCCATGGCGTCCCTGCAGGGCGAGGAGACGGTCGCCGCCCATGCGGCCGAGAGTCTGCGGCTGCCCGAAGGCGGCGAGATTCTCGGGCCGGTGTTGCTCGAGGATCTGCCCCCGCCGACCGGATCCCGGGCGCGCGGACCGGCGCCGGCCGTCGGCACCGCGCGGGTACTGGTCCGGGTCCCGCCGAGCGGCCGGCGTCAGCTCGCGGCGGAGATCAAGGCCCTCGCCGCGGCCCGGTCGACACGCAAGGACGACGAGTCGCTCCGCCTGCGGATCGATCCGGACGAACTGTTCTGACCCGGCCCGGCCCGGCCCGGCCCGGCCCGGCAGGCCCGGCCCGGCCCGGCCCGGCAGGCCCGGCCCGGCCCGGCCCGGCAGGCCCGGCCCGGCCCGGCCCGGCCCGGCCCGGCAGGCCCGGCCCGGCCCGGCCCGGCAGGGACCGGCGCGGTCGCCCGCGAAGCCAGGCTGCTTCAGGCGAGACGCTCGACCAAGCCGGTCTTCACACCCGGCCACTCGTCCTTGAGGATGGAATAGACGACGGTGTCGCGGAAGGTGCCGTCGGCCCGCTGGATGTGCCGGCGGAGCACTCCCTCGCGAACCGCGCCGAGACGCTCGATGGCCGCCTGCGACCGGTTGTTCACCGCGTCGGTCTGGATCTGCACCCGGCCCAGCCCGCAGTCGGTGAACAGGTGCTCCAGCAGCAGCAACTTGCATTCCGGGTTGACCTGCGTGCCCCACACCGCCGAGCAGTACCCGGTCCAGCCGAGGTGGACCCGCTCGTCGGTCAGCGACAGGTTGCCCAGGCTGGTCGTGCCGACGATGGTGCCGGCCGGCCCGAGATCACCGGCGCCGGTCAACCGCACCGTGTACGGGGTGCGACCGGCCGTGGACAGCATCGCCCCCAGCACCGCGCCCATCGTCTCGACGGTGTTCGGACGCGCCGACGGGCCGCCCATGAAGTTGCCGGCGTACACGCGGTCGTCGTCCAGCGCCCGGAACAGCGCCGGAGCATCGGCCAGGACCGCGCGATCCAGTCGGACGTAGCGGCCGACCAGCGGGCGGCCGTCCGGTGCGAATACAGACATCGATCCTCCAGGGATTCGCACCAGCGGCCGGAGCCGGCGAGTGCGGGGCGAGACGTGACGGCGGGCAGCCGGGGGTGCGCTCGGACATGTGGCGCAGCACCATGATCCCGCATGTCGCGGACCCTCCCGACCCGCAGGTCGACGCGGACGGCACCACCACCGGACGTACGTAGACTTCTCGGGCACCGCCCGCACTCGCCGGCGCAGCGTGCAGTTGCCGAAAAGGAGGGACGTCGCCATGCGCATCGTGTTCGCCGGAACCCCCGCGCCCGCCGTCCCGTCGCTGCTGGCTCTGCTCGAGTCGGCCCACGACGTCGTCGCCGTGATCAGCCGCCCGGATGCCCCGACCGGCCGCGGCCGCCGTACCGCCGCGTCACCGGTTGCCGAACTGGCCCGCGAGCGAGGCATCGAACTGCTGACCCCGGTGACGGCCCGTGACCCCGAGTTCGTGGCCCGCCTGGCCGAACTCGCCCCGGACGCCGCCGCGGTGGTCGCCTACGGGGCCATCCTGCGTCCGGACGTCCTCGACATCCCGACCCACGGCTGGGTCAACCTGCACTTCTCCCTGCTGCCGGCCTGGCGGGGCGCCGCTCCGGTCCAGGCCGCGATCCGCGCCGGGGACGACATCACCGGCGCCACGACGTTCCGGTTGGAAGCCGGGCTGGACACCGGGCCGGTCTACGGCATTGTCACCGAACCGATCGCCCCCAACGACACCGCGGGCACTCTGCTCGACCGCCTGGCCCGATCCGGCGCCCGGCTGCTGGTCGCGACCATGGACGGTATCGCCGACGGATCGCTGCGCGCGGTGGAGCAGAGCCCGGACGGGATCAGCCACGCGGCCAAGATCACGGTGGCCGATGCCCAGGTCGACTGGACCCGGCCCGCGGTCGCCGTTGACCGGATGATCCGTTCCGTCACCCCGGCCCCGGGCGCCTGGAGCGACTCCCGCTGGGGACGGATCGTCATCGGCCCGGTCGAGCCGACCGGGGTCAACGGCCTGGCCGCCGGGGAGATCCAGGCCGAGAAGAAGCAGGTGCTGGTCGGCACCGGCACCACCGCCGTGCGGCTGACCTCCGTGCAGCCCACGGGTAAGAAGCAGATGGCCGCGGCCGACTGGGCCCGCGGCGTCCGCCCGGCTCCGGGCGACGTCCTGGGGTCGACGCAAGCAGAGAGCGAAGCACCTTGAGGAAGACCAGATGAGCACGACCAGCGGCCGCGGCCGCCCCAGCCAGGGGCCACGCGGCGGACGATCCGATCGGCGCGCCGGCGACGGACCGCCCCGCCGTCCACAGACCCGCCGCCCGCCGGACGTCGACCACGCCCGGCAGGCCGCCCTCGATCTGCTGGCCGCGGTTCGTTCGCGCAGCGCCTACGCGAACCTGACGCTGCCCGGGATCCTCAACGACCGCGGCCTGTCCGGCCGCGACGCCGCTCTGGCCACCGAATTGGCCTACGGCACCTGCCGCGCGCTGGGTCAGCTGGACGCCGTCATCGGGACCTGCTGTGACCGGCCGCTGGCCGACCTGGACGGACCCGTCCTGGACGCCCTCCGGCTGGCCGCCTACCAACTGCTGCACACCCGCATCCCCGACCACGCCGCCGTCTCGGTCACGGTCGACCTGGTCCGCGCCGGGCCCAACCCGGGTGCCGCAGGATTCGTGAATGCCGTGCTGCGCAAGATTTCTCGGCATGATCTGGCCGGTTGGATCGCCGAGATCGGTCCGGATCGCGTGACCGATCCGCTCGGTTACCTGGCGCTGGCCACGGCCCATCCGCGATGGATCGCCGCCGCGCTGCAGGACGCGCTCGGGGCCAAGGGCGACGAGGCGGGTCTGGCCGAACTCGAGGCCGCGCTGAATGCCAATGACGTCGCGCCCCAGGTCCACCTGCTGGCGAAACCGGGCCGGATCAGCCAGGACGAGCTGATGATCGCGGCCGCCGGGGACCGGGCCAGGTACTCCCCGTTCGGGGTCTACCTGCCGACCGGCGATCCGGGGCGGATCTCGGCGATCGTCGACGGACGGGCCGCCGTCCAGGACGAGGGATCGCAACTGGTCGCGCTGGCCCTGGCCGGCGCACCGCTGGACGGCAAGGACGAACGCTGGCTGGACCTGGCCTCCGGGCCCGGCGGCAAGGCCGCCCTGCTCGGCGCCTGGGCCGGACAGGTCGGAGCCAGGGTCGACGCCGTCGAAATCACCCCGCACCGGGCCGAGCTGGTCCGCAAGGCGGTGGCCGGGTTGCCGGTGGCCGTGCACACGGCCGACGGCCGGGATCCGGGCCTGCCCGAGGGTGCGTTCGACCGGGTCCTGCTCGACGCGCCTTGTACCGGTCTCGGGGCCCTGCGACGCCGTCCGGAAGCTCGATGGCGCCGGCAGCAGACCGATGTCGCGCCGCTGGTCCGGTTGCAGCGCGAGTTGCTGGCCTCGGCCGCGAAGCTGGTCCGACCGGGCGGCCTGGTCGCCTACGTCACGTGCTCGCCGCACCTGTCGGAGACGACGGGCGTCATCGCGCGACGCCCGGCCGACCTCGAACTGATCGACGCGCGGCCCTACCTGCCCGGCGTGCCCGACCTCGGCGCCGGCCCGACGGTCCAGCTCTGGCCACACCGTCAGGGCACCGACGGGATGTTCCTGGCGCTCATGCGGCGCGCTGTGTAGCTCGCCCCCTTCCGACCCCTCCGCGCCCGCCCCCTTCCGCGTCGACCGGAATGATATTCACGCTTCAGAGCCCTGACAGCGTGAATATCATTCCGGTCGACGGCTCTCAGGCCGGTCGACCCAGCACCCCGGCCGGCGCGTGACCCATCCCTCCACTCGACGGCCGATCAGCCCGGTGGCCACCGCCTAGGCTGTTGCGCGTGGCCCCGCTGATCGCACCGAGCATCCTGTCCGCCGACTTCGCCCGCCTCGCCGACGAGGCGGCGGCCGTCGCCGGCGCCGACTGGCTGCACGTCGACGTGATGGACAACCACTTCGTTCCCAATCTGACCCTCGGGCTGCCGGTGGTGAAGTCGCTGCTGCAGGCGACCGACCTCCCGCTCGACTGCCACCTGATGATCGAGAACCCGGACCGCTGGGCCGTGGCCTACGCCGAGGCCGGCGCCTACAACGTGACGGTCCACGCCGAGGCGGTGGTCGACCCGATCACGATGGCGGTCGAGCTCCGGGCGGCGGGCGCCAAGGCCGGGCTCAGCCTGAAGCCGGGCACGGACCTGGAGGACTGGATCGACGTCCTCCCGCACTACGACACCCTGCTGGTGATGACGGTCGAGCCCGGATTCGGTGGCCAGTCGTTCATGCCGGAGATGCTCGAGAAGGTCAGCCGGGCCCGGAAGATGGTGCAGACCGGGCACCTCACACTGATCGTCCAGGTCGACGGGGGCATCGATCTGCAGACCATCGAGCAGGCCGCCGAGGCCGGGGCCGACTGTTTCGTGGCCGGTTCGGCCGTCTACGGAATGGCCGATCCCGGGGCCGCGGTGGCCGCGCTCCGGGCCAAGGCCGCCCAATTCACCCCGCGGGAGCCCGCCGAACAGGATTGATCTCACACCGGCAGCGACGGGCGGACGTGATCCCGTCCCGGCCGGCCCGCCGCCGTGGGGGATCATGGAGTGCAGGCCGCAGCGGCACAGTCGCCGCGGGCCGACGGAAAGGGATTGGCTCATGTTCACTGGGATTGTCCAGGAGCGCGGCGAGGTCGTCGCGCTCGATCTCGCGCCGGACGGCGCCGACGCGCGGGTGACGGTGCGGGGACCTCTCGTCACGCAGGACGTCCAGCACGGGGAGTCGATCGCCGTCTCCGGCGTCTGTCTGACCGTCGTCGCCTCGCACGAGGACACCTTCACGGCCGACGTGATGGCCGAGACGCTGCTGCGCACCAGCGCCAAGGAGTGGGCGCCCGGGCGGGCGGTCAACCTGGAACGATCGGTCACCCCGACGACGCGGCTGGGTGGACATGTCGTCCAGGGCCACGTCGACGGCATCGGGACCATCGTGGCCCGGGTTCCGCACGACGGCTACGACGAGTTCAGCATCTCGGTCGGCAAGGACCTGGCCCGCTACATCGCGAGCAAGGGCGCGGTCGCGGTGGACGGCATCTCGCTCACCGTCATCGACGTGAACGATTCGCCGACCGGCGCCGTCTTCACTCTCGGGATCATCCCCGAAACCAGGACGGCCACGACCCTCGGGGGCGCGGCCGTCGGTTCCAGCGTCAACATCGAGGTCGACGTGATGGCCAAGTACGTGGAGCGGCTGCTGTCGTTCCGGGATGTGGAGAAGGCATGACGTCCACCACCGAACGCCTCACATCCGAGGCCGGGTTCGACACCGTCGAGTTCGCTGTGTCCGAGATCGCGGCGGGGCGGGCGGTCATCGTCGTCGACGACGAGGACAGCGAGAACGAGGGCGATCTGATCTTCGCGGCGGAGTTGGCCACCCCGGAGCTGGTGGCGTTCACCGTTCGTCATTCGTCCGGCCTGGTCAGCGTCCCGATGACGGGCGAGGACTGCGACCGGCTCGGTCTGCCACCGATGTACGACGTCCGCAAGGAACGCAAGGGCACCGCCTACACCGTGTCGGTGGACGCGAGAAATGGCGTGACGACGGGTATCTCGGCCACCGACCGGGCCCACACCATGCGTGTGCTGGCCCAGTCGAGCGCCACCGCCGACGATCTGACCCGGCCCGGCCACGTGCTGCCGTTGCGCGCCCGCGATGGCGGTGTCCTGGTTCGACCGGGCCACACCGAGGCCGCGGTCGACCTGGCCCGGCTGGCCGGGCTGCGCCCGGTGGCCGGGCTCTGCGGGATCGTCAGTTCGGCCAGCGTGGGAGAGATGGCCCGCTTGCCGGAACTCAAGGAATTCGCCGCCGAGCACGATCTGGCCCTGATCTCCATCGCCGACCTGGTCGCCTACCGCCGCGTCCGGGAGGTCCAGGTCACCCGGGTCGCCGATGCCCGGCTTCCGTTGCCGCAGGGTGAGTTCCGGGCGGTTGGCTACATGAGCAAGGTGACCGGCCGCGAACTGATCGCGCTGGTCCACGGCGACATCGCCGACGGCGACGACATCCTGGTCCGGGTCCACTCCGAGTGCCTCACCGGGGACGTCCTCGGCTCGCTGCGGTGCGACTGTGGTCCGCAGCTGCACGCCGCAATGGACGCCGTCGTCGCCGAGGGTCGCGGTGTGGTGCTCTACATCCGTGGCCACGAGGGTCGCGGTATCGGCCTGCTGGAGAAGCTTCGCGCGTACGAGTTGCAGGACCAGGGGGCCGACACCGTCGACGCCAACCTCCGTCTCGGCCTGCCGTCGGACTCCCGCGAGTACGGCACCGGCGCGCAGGTGCTGGCTGACCTCGGCATCAAGTCCATGCGGCTGCTGACCAACAACCCGGCCAAGCGGGCCGGGCTGGAGGGCTACGGCCTGCACATCCTCGACCGGGTGCCGCTGGCGGTGTCGGTGAACCCGGAGAACATCCGGTATCTCACCACCAAGCGCGACCGGATGGGCCACGACATCACCGAGCTCGGATTGCCCGGGAGCGTCAAGTGACCGGCGGGCCACCGATCAACCGGTCCGAGCCGAAGCCGGTCCGGGCGTGAGCGGCACCGGGCGCCCGGAGCTCCAGGCCCCCAGCGCCCCCGGGATGCGCGTCGGGATCGTCTCGACGCGGTGGAACGCCGAGATCACCGACCGGCTGCTGGAACGCGCACTGGCCGTGTGCACCGAGGCCGGCACGGCCCGGCCAACGGTGGTCCACGTTCCCGGCGCCATCGAGATCCCGGTGGTGGCCCAGCAACTGGCCTCCGACCACGATGCCGTCATCGCCCTCGGACTGGTCGTCCGAGGCGGGACGCCCCACTTCGAGTACGTCTGCGACTCCGTCACCGCCGGTCTGACCCGGGTGGCCCTGGACTCCGGCGTTCCGATCGGCAACGGGGTGCTCACCTGCGACACAATGGAACAGGCGGTGGCCCGCAGCGGGGGCCCCGGTTCCGAGGAGGACAAGGGGGCCGAAGCGGCGGCCGCGGCGCTGGAGACGGCGCTCGTGCTGCGCAAGCTGCGCAACCCGGGCTCCGGAATGGGTTTCGGGCGTTGACGTCCGGTTCGACGACTGACGAGATGGGTGACCAGCGATGAGCAACACGGGCAAGCCGACCACCGAGCCGCTGCTGACGGTCCGCCCCCGGAAGATCGCCATCTACGCCGCGATCTCCTCGGCGGCCGTGGTGATCGTCATGCTCGTGGTCGGGATCCTGCTGCACGACACCAACGACGGGGTCTCGTTCCAGATGTCGGACCAGATCGGCCTGGCCGGGCTGGGTGTGCTGATCGGCATCGCCATCCTGATGATGGCCCGCCCCACCCTCAAGGTCTTCCCCGAGGGCCTGCTGATCCGCAACATCCTGGGTGAGAACTTCTACGAGTGGGCGCTGATCTACGAGGTCTCCTTCCCGCAGGGGGCGCAGTGGGCTCTGCTGCGGATGCCCGACGACGAGACGCACCCGCTGATGGCCATCCAGTTGCTGGACCGCGGCCGCGCGGTCGAGGCGTTGCAGAAGGTGCGTGAGTTCCACGCCCGGTACGCACCGCCCCCGCCGGCCGCCGTCATCCCGGACGAGGCGACGCTCCAGGCGCTGGCCGAGCAGGAGAACAATCGCCCGCTGGGTCGTCTGGAGATCATCGATCGGGTCAAGGCGGCCAAGAAGAACCCGATCTGAGCCGATCGTCCGTCCGGCTGCGCGTACCGTCGAGGGCAGCGAAAGAGGAAAATATGACGCTCGACGAAATGAACACACGATTCCGGGTCATCGAGGACGAGTGGAAGATCGGATCCCCGTCCGAACAGGCCGAATACCTGGCTGAGCTCACCGCGATGCGGACCGAGCTCGACGGTGTCACCGGAGCTCAGGCGTCCGGGGCCCTCTGGCTCAAGCGGACCATCGACCGCGTAATCCGCAACATCACCGCGGAGCAGGCCCGGGTCTGACCGCCTGGCTCACGGGCGGATCGGCACCCGACTGGGACGAGGCCGTTCCGTGGCTTCCAACAACGGTAGGTATCGCGGCGCCACCACCTGGGACAACGCGACCACACTGGTGGATCGCACCACACTCGGGCTGCCACTGATCCGCAGCAGCGTCTGCTGCAGTTCCTCGTGGGAGGCTGCCCCGACCTTGCACATCACGTCGCTGTCGCCGGTGGTGCCGTACGCCTCCAGCACCTCCGGGATCGCGGCCAGTTCCGCGCCGACGACATCCAGGTTGCCCTGCGAGATCTGCAGGTTGACGAACGCCAGCACCGGATAGCCGGCCGCGGCCAGATCGATGTCCGGGCCGTAGCCCGTGATCACCTCGGCCGCCTCGAGTCGCTGGGCCCTGGCCTGCAACGTGGCTCGCGACACTCCGGTCAGCCGGGAGAGTTCGAGATAGCCGGCTCGCGGATGGCGCCTCAGCATGGTCAGCAGTTCGACGTCCAGGCGGTCGAGGTGGATGCGCTCTGCGGCCATGTCACTCCGGATTCGGATCGATTCAGCTGAGCAATGTGCACAGCTCCTGTGGTCGACATTGTCAGCCAGCGTAGTCATGGTGCGCAATGGAGGGGTTCCTCTGGAGGAAAGGGTCCACGACCATGACAACCACCATCCACCCCGGCGCGATCAACACCGACGATCTGATCGGCGCCGTCGCCTACGACGACAGCCACGACCCGTTCCCGGTGCTCGGCCTGGACCACATCCGGTTCTACGTCGGCAACGCCAAGCAGGCCGCGCACTACTACTCCACGGCCTTCGGCATGACGGTGGTCGCCTACCGCGGCCCGGAGAACGGCTCTCGCGACGTTGCCGAGTACGTACTGACCTCGGGTGACGCGTGCTTCCGGATCACCGGCGAGGTGCGGGCCGGCACGCACGTCGGGGCGTCGGTCCTCCGTCACGGCGACGGGGTCGCCGACCTGGCCATCGAGGTCCCCGACGTCGACGCGGCGGTGGCCCACGCCCGCGCCGCCGGTGCCCGGATCGTCATCGAGCCGCACGACGACTCCGATGACTTCGGCACCGTCCGGTCGGCCGCGTTGGCCACCTACGGCGAGACCACCCACACCCTGGTCGACCGGTCGCGCTACACGGGCCCGTTCCTGCCCGGCTTCGTCGCCGCCTCGCCGCTGTTCGCCGGCAAGCCCGCGCACCACCCGGCGACCTACTTCCAGGCCGTCGACCACGCGGTCGGCAACGTCGAGCACATGAACGAATGGGTCGAGTTCTACCACCGGGTGATGGGCTTCTCGAACATGAACGAGTTCATCGGCGACGACATCGCCACCGAGTACTCGGCCCTGATGAGCAAGGTCGTGGCCAGCGGCAACCACAAGGTCAAGTTCCCGATCAACGAACCGGCCGTCAGCAAGCGGAAGTCGCAGATCGACGAGTACCTGGAGTTCTACGGCGGCCCCGGGGTGCAGCACTTGGCCCTGGCCACGGCCGACATCGTCGCCTCGGTGCGGGCCATGCGGGAGATGGGCGTGGAGTTCCTGGACACCCCGGACAGCTACTACGACACACTGGGGGACTGGGCCGGCGACACCCGCGTCCCGATCGAGACCCTGCGGGAGCTCAAGATCCTCGTCGACCGGGACGAGGACGGATATCTCCTGCAGATCTTCACCAAGCCGCTCCAGGACCGGCCGACGGTCTTCTTCGAGATGATCGAACGGCACGGTTCCCTGGGCTTCGGCAAGGGCAACTTCAAGGCCCTGTTCGAGGCGATCGAGCGGGAGCAGGCCAAGCGCGGCAACCTGTAGGCCGGCGCCGGGCCTGATGTCCGGAGCCGGGCCGGCCCACCGGAAGCGGGGAGCCGGCGTCGGGTCAGTGCGCCTCCGGCCCACCTCGCGGCCGGCGGAGCGTCTCGCCCGGGCCGGCACCCGGTTCGTCCGGAACGATGGAGTATTCGCGGAACGCGCCCTGCAGCGCCTGCAGGCCGTCCCGGAAAGCCGCCGCGTGCGGCCCCAGATCGGGCAGCGACGCCTGCAGCAGTCCGGCCAGCGCGGTGATCAGCGTCCGGGCCTCATCCAGGTCACGATGGTCCGGGTTGTGGGGGTCGGGCGAGGCCAGCCCGAGTTGCTCGGCCGCCGCCGACATCAGCATGACCGCGGCCCGGCTGATCACCTCGACAGCCGGGATGTCGACCAGATCCCGGTCCTGGTAACGATGTTCGTGCCCGTCGGGGTCAGCTGCGGCCTCGGCGGGGAAGGAGTGGTCGGGCGTTGGTGGGGGAGTGCTCACACCGTGTAGACTAAGCCGCGACCAGCCCCTGCATTTCGGGGGCACGTTCTTCGGGTTGGGCTCAAGGGCCTCCCGTGGGACACACCAAAGTGGAGCCCGACTCCCACCCGAGTTTGCCGCCCGGATCATCTCACGACGATCAGGGCGAGCGGCCGGGTCCCGGTCCGCCGTTGCTTGCAGCGGTGGTGCGCGTCCCCGTTCCGGGGTCGAGTCGACGGGTCGTTTCGGGCTCCGCGTGTTCACGCCGCGGGGCCTTTTCCTCGTTCAAGAGGGTCCGCGGGAGCAGTACCGAGCAGTAGGCATCACCACACACCCGCAGGAACCCAGGAGGATTCAATCAGCGTCGAGCCACGTATCAACGACAGGATTCGCGTTCCAGAAATTCGTCTCGTAGGGGCGGACGGGGAGCAGATCGGCATCATCTCGGTCACCGAAGCTCTCCGGATGGCCCAGGAGCAGGACCTCGACCTGGTCGAGGTCGCCGCTGAAGCCCGCCCGCCGGTCTGCCGGCTGATGGACTACGGCAAGTTCAAGTACGAGAACGCTCAGAAGGCCCGCGAAGCCCGTCGTAATCAGGTCCTGACGGTCATCAAGGAAATGAAGCTCCGCCCGAAGATCGACTCGCACGACTACGAGACCAAGAAGGGTCACGTCGAGCGGTTCCTCAAGGCCGGAGACAAGGTCAAGGTCACCATCATGTTCCGCGGTCGCGAGCAGTCGCGCCCGGAGCTCGGGTTCCGTCTGCTGCAGCGGCTGTCCGCCGATGTGGCCGAACTGGGATTCGTGGAGAGCGCGCCGAAGCAGGACGGCCGGAACATGATCATGGTTCTGGCCCCCCACAAGACGGTCAAGCCGAAGCCTGTCCCGACGCCGGCCCCGGCCGGCGCCACGGAGTAACCAGCACCACCTGCAGCGTCATTCCGCTGCCGGACGTCGCTTCCAGCGGTCGCCCGACGGCGGATTACTTGCTGCTCGCAGGTCACCTTCTCACCAGAGGGTGGCAACGAACACGAGAAGATCACGAGGAACTCACATGCCCAAGATGAAGTCCCACTCCGGGATGAAGAAGCGCGTCAAGATCACCGGCTCCGGCAAGATTCGCCACCAGGGCTCCGGTAAGCGTCACAACCTGGAGAACAAGTCCACCAAGCGCATCCGCCAGATGGACGGCAACACCACCATCGCCGCCGTCGATGTGCCGCGCGTCAAGCGCATGCTCGGTATCTGAGCTTCCTTCACCACTATTCGTCCCCTCGGCCGCTGAGCGTCATCACGGCCACCCGATGTAGAAAGACAGGTGTCCCGTGGCACGCGTCAAAAGGGCAGTCAACGCCCAGAAGAAGCGCCGCACGATCCTCGAGCACGCCAGCGGCTACCGCGGCCAGCGTTCTCGTCTGTACCGCAAGGCCAAAGAGCAGGTCCTGCACTCGCTCAACTACGCCTACAACGACCGTCGCAAGCGCAAGAACGACTTCCGCAAGCTGTGGATCGCCCGTATCAACGCGGCCGCCCGCCAGCACGGCATGACGTACAACCGCTTCATGCAGGGTCTCAAGGTCGCCGGTGTCGAGGTCGACCGCAAGGTCCTGGCCGAGCTCGCCGTGCACGACGACTCGGCCTTCGCCGCCCTGGTCACCCTGGCCCGCGAAGCCGTTCCGTCCGTCGCCGACAGCAATGCCAATGACGAGGACGCAGCCTGAGTCCGCAAGAAGATCCTCGCCGACGCCCCGCCCGCGACACCGCTTCCCGCGGTTCGTCGCCGGCGGGGCGTTCGGCTGATGACGGCCCGGCGGACGCCCCCGCCCGCCGTGACGGGTCGACCGCGCGGCGACCGGACATCCAGGGCCGACGGCCGGACCGCACCGGGTCCGGCGACCGCCGCGGAGCCGCACCCCGCGGCCGGGTGTCCGACCCGACCTCGCAAGCGGCTTCCAGTCCGCGTGGCCGGGTTCCCGACCCGACCACTCAGGCCGTCTCCACCCCGCGCAGCCGTCGGGCCGAGCAGGCCGCGGCCGACCGGCAGCGCACCGCTCCGGGCAACTCGGCCGCCACCACCGAGGCCAACGCGGCCGACGAAGGCGTGCTGACCGACAAGTCCAGCCGGATCGCGTCCGCGCACCGGTTGCTGCGCAAGCCGCGCCGGGTCGAGGCCGGGGAGTTCCTGGCCGAGGGCGTCCAGGCGGTCTCCGAAGCGATCGCGGCCGAGCTTCGGGAACCGGGAACGGTGAAGGAGCTGTACGTCACCAAGGACGCGGCCGCGAAGAACGTCGAGCTGGTCCGGGCTGCGTTCGCCGCTCGGATCGAGGTCACCCAGGTCACCGATCGGGCGGCCGCCGCGCTGTCGGACACCGTGTCGCCCCAGGGCCTGGTGGCTCGGTGCGCGATGAGGCTGGCCGAGCTCGACGATGTGATCGCCGCGTCGCCGAAGCTGCTCGCGGTCCTGGTCGAGACGAACGACCCGGGCAACGCCGGCACCATCATCCGGCTGGCTGATGCGGCCGGTGCCGACGCCGTCGTCTTCGCGGGCGAGTCGGTCGACCCGTTCAACCCGAAGGCCGTCCGGGCCTCCACCGGCAGCCTGTTCCACCTGCCGGTCGCTCGCGCGGCCGACGTGGGGATGTTGTTGATGGAGCTGGCCGAGGCCGGCCTGTCCGTGCTGGCCACCACCGGCGGCGACCAGGCCAAGGTCGATCTGGACAAGGCCACCGACGACGGGATCCTGGACCTGCCGACGGCCTGGCTGTTCGGTTCCGAGGCCCACGGCCTGCCGGCCGAGGTCATCGCGGCGGCGGACGAGTCGATCAACGTCCCGATCTACGGGGCGGCCGAATCGCTGAACCTGGCCACGGCGGCGGCGATCTGCCTGTACGCCAGTGCCCGGGCCCAGCGGCACGACCGCCCGGAGTCCTGAACTCCGCGCCACATCGGCACCAGAAGAAGGGCCGCCCCGTTTGGGGCGGCCCTTTCTCGCGCGTCGCTCGAGCCGGCTGGCGTGACGTTGCTCGGTCGTCTCTGGTCCCGGGGCCGCGGACCGGCTGGTTCGGCCATCGGCCAACGGTAGAGCGACGGTCAGGACGTACGGCGACGGGCCTGTAACAGCACGACGGCACCGAGAACGGCCACGCCACCGGCGATCTGCCAGCCGGAGAGGCGTTCGGAGTACAACAGGGCCGAGGTGCCGGCTGTCACGACCGGCTCGACGCACGACAGGATGGCCGCGGCCGAGGGGCCGACCAGGCGCATGCCGGCGAGGAACGTCACCATGGCCAGCACGGTCGAGACGAGGGCGAACAGCAGCAGCCAGAACCACGCGGCCACGTGCGTCGGGAACTGCAGCCGGCCGGTCGATGTCGCGAACGCGCCGAGGCTGACGGCGGCCGACGTGCAGATGACGGCGGCCGACAGGAACGGGTCGAGGTCACGCGGGAGGGTGGATGCGACCGTGATGTAGATGGCGTAGGTGACCGCGGACCCCAACGCCATCAGCACACCCGTCAACGCCCAACCGCCGGCGCCCCCACCGCCGTGCAGTAACAGCACCAACCCGAGGCTGGTCGCGGCCAGCGCGAGAAGCTTTCGGGCGGCCAGGGTCTCGCGTCGGCACGCCAGGGCCAGCAGGAAGACCAGCGCCGGATAGATGTAGAGCAGCTGGGCCACCACGGCCGCGCCGAGCCGGGTGAGCGCGCCGAAGTAGAACCCGGACTGCAGCGCGTACCCGATTGCCCCCAGACCGATGCAGATGACGATCGTCCGGGGCGAGGGCATCGGCGGGCGGCGGATCGCCACGACGATCCAGAAGAGCAGTCCGGCCAGCAGGAACCGGGTCGTCAACAGCGACGGCACGGACCATCCGGCGGCATACGACTCTTTTGCGAACACCGCGGCGAATCCGAAGCTGATCCCGGAGACCAGACAGAGGATGAGCCCGAGTTGCGGCGCGCTGCGACGCGGGGGTGCCGCCCGGACGTGGGGTACGTCCGTCAACGTTGTCTTCTCGGGCACGGGATCAATCTAGGGGGCGTTCGACTATCGGAGTAGCCTCCACTTGCCTCTAGAACCCATCGGAGAATCCTCATGATCACACTGCATCAGCTGCGGTGCTTCGCCGCGGTCTTCGACGAGGGATCGGTCACCGCCGCGGCCGCCGTCATGAGACTCGCCCAGCCATCGGTGTCGGAACAGGTGCGTCTGCTGGAGGGCAGCCTGGGCACGCTGCTGTTCCAGCGGGTGGGCCGGGGGCTGCTGCCCTCCGAGGCGGCCAAGGTACTGCGCGTCCACGCACAGGAGACGCTCGACGCGGCTCAACGGGCCGTCGCCGCCGTCACCTCCGTCAAGGAAGTGGTGTCGGGAACGATCCGGTTCGGCGTGTTCGGGACCTCTCGCCTGTACCTGGACGCCGACCTGATCGGCGATGTCCTCGATCGCCACCCCGGGGTGCGGATCGAACTGATGGGACTCAACTCCACTGATGTCCAGGAGCAGCTGCGTCGAGGGCGGCTCGAGGCCGGGATCATCGCTCTCCCGATCGCCGACGCGGGCCTGACGGTGACCCCGATCATGCGGGACGAGGTGGTGTACATCAGCGCCGTGCCGGAGCGGGTGCAACGTCCGGTGTCGGCCGCCATGCTGGCGGCTGCGCCGTTGGTCCTGGCCGAAGCCAGCTGGGGGAACGAGGACTCCACGCGCCGGCAGTTGTCCAGAGCGGTGCAGTCGGTCGGTGGCACGCTGACCCCGCTGGTGGACGTCGAGGACATCGAGACGGCACTGGAGGTCGCGGCCACCGGGCGGGCCGACGCGATCACGGCCCGGGGGTTGCTGCGGCGCATGGGGGACCGGCTGTCGCCCGATCTGAAGTGGGTGCCGTTGCGGCCCAGGCTCTACGACGAGTTCGCCGTCGTCACGCGGCGGGACGTGCCGCTGTCCCGAGCCAGTCAGGTCGTCATCGAGTTGGCCGTGGCCCGGATGAGGGCAGTGGCAAGCCAGCCCTGAGACCCCTGGTGGGGAGGCGGACCGGTGCGCGGCTCCGACCGCCACCTCTCGACCCGGACGCGACGTGGTGGCCGCGGTCCGACCGGCCCGACCAGCACGATGGAACAGATCCGCGGTCGATGGTGTTGGATGAGTCGACGGTCCCTTGGACATGCCCCGGGTACCAACCCTTTACGCCGCCTAGAGCGGCCTCGTGCCGAGAGGCGCACTGGCAAGGGGCCGTCACCCGCGAGCCGCCCGACCTCTGGTCGGGCGGTTTCTGCGTTTGCGGCTCGCGCCGTGTCGCGGCGCTCGGTCACCGAGCGGACCGCGGAGCGCGGGGTCACAATGAACGCCGGTTGGGTCCAACAGCGCACCGGGAGGTCGACGAGGTGGAACATCTTCTGTGCATCGGAACCGAGAAGGGCCTGTTCCTGGCGCGCAGCCAGGACGACCGCCGCACCTGGACGGTCGGTGAGCCGCTGTTCCCGATGACGAGCATCTACGCGGTCGGCATCGACCGCCGGCCCGATACGCCGCGGCTGCTGGCCAGCGTCAGCAGTTCCCACTTCGGCCCGAGCATCTCGGTCAGCGACGATCTCGGGACGACCTGGAACGAACCCGAGGCGTCGCCGTTGTCCTTCCCACCCTCGGCCGGAGTGTCTCTGGAACGGGTGTGGCAGTTCGCCCCGAGTTCCACCGAGCCCGGTGTCGTCTTCGCCGGCACCCAGCCGTCGGCCCTGTTCCGGTCGGTCGACGGCGGCGTCAACTACGACTTGGTGACCGGCCTCTGGGAGCACCCGCACCGGGAGCAGTGGGGCGCCGGGTTCGGCGGGCAGGCGGTGCACACGGTTCTGCCTCACCCGACTGATCCGCAGCGCCTGCTGGTGGCCATGTCCACCGGCGGGGTCTACCGGTCCGCGGACGGTGGCTCCAGCTGGAGCCCGGCCAACAAGGGCATCAAGGCCTACTTCTTCCCCGACCCGTGGCCGGAGTTCGGCCAGTGCGTGCACAAGGTGGCGCGGGACCCGGGTGACCCGGACCGGCTGTACGCCCAGAATCACCACGGCGTCTACCGCTCGGACGACGGTGGCGACCAATGGGTCAGCATCGCCGACGGGCTGCCCACCGACTTCGGCTTCGCCATGGTGACCCACCCATCGAAACCCGGTGTGCTGTACACCTTCCCGATCCAGGCCGACGGCCGGCGATTCCCGCCGGACTTCCGCTGCCGGGTCTACCGGTCCACCGACGCCGGGGCCAGTTGGGAGGCGCTCTCCCAGGGGCTTCCGGACGGCAACTTCTACCCGGTGGTCCTGCGTGACGCCATGTGCACCGACGATGCCGCGGTGGCCGGCGTCTACTTCGGGACGCGTGACGGTGAGGTCTTCGCCAGCGCCGACGAGGGTGAGAACTGGTCGCTGGTGGCCGAGCACCTCCCGGACGTGTTGTGCGTGCGGGCGATCGGCCTATGACGGAGCCGGAGGTGGAGGTGCGGGTGCTGGTCCCGGGCATGCTCCGACCCGAATGCGGTGGCGAGTCGGTGCTGACCGTCCGGTGCGGGTCTCGCCTGAAAGCCCTGCTGGACGAGATGGAGTCCACCTGGCCGCGGCTGCACCGGCGGATCCGGGACGAGCAGGGGGAGATCCGGCGATACGTGAACGTCTACGTCGACGGTGAGGACTGCCGGACCGGCGGCGGGCAGAACATGCCGTTGCGTGCCGGGTCAGAGGTACAGGTGCTGCCGTCTGTCGCCGGCGGTTGCCGCTAGCTCCAGCCGTACCGCGCCCGCAGCCGGTCGACGACCTTCTCGAACGGGACGCGGTCCAGCGCGGCGGCCTCGCGTCGCATGCCCTGCGGATGCACGCGCAGCACCCGTTCCAGGTTGGCCCACGACTCGCGGTGCTGGCCGTCCCAGTCACCGGATCCGACCGGGACGAAGCCGCTCTCACCGTCGTGATCCTTGCTGGTCAGCTGGACCACCAGCACGGTTCCGGCGTTCTCGGCCGCCACCACCAGCACGGGCCGGTCCTTGCCCTGGCCGTCGTTCTCCTCGAACGGCACCCAGGTCCAGACGATCTCACCCGGATCCGGGTCGCCGTCCCGCACCGGCGAGTACGACGTCCGCACCGACCCGATGACGTGCGGGTCGACCTCGACCGTGCGGTCCGGGCCGAACCGACCCGGGGATTCGGTCCCGGGACCGGCCGCACGGGGTGCCGACGGCCGAGGCCGGCCGGTCGGGGCGGGCGCCGGGCGCGCGGCCGCCGTGGGCCGCGGCCGCCGGATGCGGTTGATCAGGTTCGAGAAGAAGGACACCGCCGGAGCCTACTGGCCGTGCGCTCCCGGACCTGGCGCCCCCGACTTGTCCACATTCTTCTCGCGGCACCCCACGGTCTGGGTGGCGCTGACTACCGTCCTTGACGTGCCGATGGGAAGGCCAACGGCGGGGAGAAAACGGGGTGGTGTGGATGGGCCCGAAATTCGCGGTGCACAACGACGCGGTCAACGTTCATGCGTCGAAGCTGGAGCAGTCCGAGGCGGCGTTGAACGCGCAGGCCAATGCGTTCATCCAGGCGATCGAGCCGTTGCCGCAGGACTGGAAAGGGTCGTCCTACGGCTCGTGGGAAGCGCTGACCGCGGCTTGGAGTGCGGCGATGAAGGACCTGAACAGCGCAATGGGGTCGATCAAGAGCAACGTCAAGAATGCCGGCGGGCTGTACGACTCCTACGAGGCCCAGATGACGCAGGCGCTGTCGTCCGTCATGGGTTCGGCCGACTGGGACAGCACCAAGTTCCGGCTCTGACCTGCTCCCGATTCCACTGATCGAAAGGACGGTTTGTCATGGCGGACGGCATTTTCTCCTACAACGAGGCGACGGCGGAAGCCTCGAGCAGCTCCATCGGGTCGGTGATCGCCGGTCTTGAATCGACCCTGTCCGACCTGGGCGGTTTCGTCGCCGCCGTGAAGTCGGCCTGGGAGGGCGACGAGCAGGACACCTATGCGGGCGTGCAGGCCAAATGGGACTCGGCCGCTAACACGGTGTCCGACATCCTCGACGCGGTGTCGAAGTCCCTGAGCACCACCACCTCTGGGGTCAAGGACATGCGCAGCCGGGTGCGCGGCGCGCTCGTCGCGAGCTGACCGCGGGGCCGGGCGCGGGCCGTCGCCGATCCGCCGCCGGGAAATCGAAATGCAAGTATTCAAGGGGTGGGAATGAATTCGCCGAAATTGACCCTGGAGGGTGATCCCCAATCGATCCGGGCCTCGGCCGACCGATGGGGATTCTTTTCCACCGCGACCTCCGATTCGGCCGAGGACATACGGAGGATCGATTCCGGCGGATTCATCGGGGACGAGGCGACGCTGTATCACGATCGGCTCAACGGCGATCTGCCGCCGCATCTGGACACGACATCCGAGGCCTGGAAAGCGGTGTCGGATGCGCTGAAGGTCTACGCATCCTCGCTGGAGAGCCTGCAGTCCCGGATGGCGGCGTTGGCTGCACGGGCCGGCGATCAGCAGGGGGCGGTGAGCTCCGCCGACGGGGAGGCGGCCGACGCGGCAACCGCCGATGCCCGGCACGCGGCGGACGTCGAGGTCGCGAAGAAGGCGCTCGAGCCGGGCGAGAAGTTGCCGGCCGACACCTATCAGAGCCAGTCCACGCAGGCGTCGTCACAGTTGGCGGCGGCCAAGGGGGCCCTGCAGCAGACGATCGACGCGGCCAACCAGGTGCACGGCGAGCACGCCGCCGCGGTCGATCAGTGCGTCACCGCCATCAATCGGGCCGCGGCCATGCGGTTCGAGGAACCGCCCGGTTTCTGGGGACGGCTGAAGAACTCGGTCGTCGGGTGGATCCAGGACCACGTCGATGTGCTGCAGGCGATCTCGGGCGTGCTGAAGCAGATCTCCAGCATCGCGGGGCTGCTGGCCATGATCCCAGTTCTCGCTCCTGTGATGGGGCCGATCGCCGCGGTGACCGGCGGCGCCGCCGTGGTGATCGACGCCACCGTCTACGCGGCCACCGGCAAAGGATCGTTGACCGACATCATGATGGACGCGGCCGGCGCGCTGCCCTTCGCCAAGGGGGTCAAGTACGTCAAGGATGCCGTCACAGGTGAGAGGGCGGCCAAGGAGACCGCAGCGGTGGCGGGTGTCGTCGGCGACGCCAAGGATGCGACGGCGGCGACCCGTGCGGCGTCCGACGGCCCGGCCGCCGCGACGGTGGGGGCGGACAGCAAGTCGGTTGCCGCGCAGTCGCGGGCGGCCGGCCCGCATGCGGATTCCCCGTCGATGGCGGACGGCTCCGGCGGTTCGGTCTCCGATCGTGCGGCGGACCAGGCCGGGAACGCGGCCAACACCAGGACTCCGCCGAGCCGCTGCACCACCGCCGGCGACCCGATCAACGTGGTCACCGGCGAGATGATCATGCGGCAGGTCGATCTCGAGCTGCCCGGGGTGCTGCCGTTGGTGCTGCAACGGGTCCACCTGAGCTCGTATCGATGGGGGAGCCTGTTCGGCCCGAGCTGGGCGTCGACGCTGGAGCAGCGGGTCGAGGTGGGCGAGGGTGGCGTGGCGTGCTTCGTGGCCGAGGACGGCGTCGTCCTGTACTACCCGGACGCGGGCTCGGTCGGCGGGGGCGATTCCGCCCTCCCGGTCGAGGGCATCCGGCAGTGGCCGCTCCGGCGAAGCGTCGGCGGCGGGTGGACCGTGGAGGATCCGGACACCGGGATCACGCGACGGTTCATGGCGGCCGACGACGGCGGACGGTCGCCCATCGTGGAGCTGTTCGATCGCCACGGCAACACGGTGTACTTCGACTACGCCCCGTCCGGCGTCATCTGTGCGGTCCGCCACTCAGGCGGCTATCACGTGGAGGTACACACCGAACACGGTGTGGTCACGCAACTGTCGGTACGGGACGACGGAACGGCGTTCCCGGTTGCCTCGTTCGGATACGACCGGGCCGGGAACCTGGTGAGCACCGACGATCCGGCCGGTCAGCCGATGCGGTTCGACTGCGACGACAACGGGCGGATCGTGCAGTGGACCGACCGGAACCACATCTGGTACCGCTACGAGTACGACCAGGACGGTCGTTGTGTGCGCACGTCTGGGCGCGGGCGGGTGCTGTCGTACGGGTTCTCGTACCTGCCGGGGCGCACGCTGGTCACCGACTCGCTGGGTGCGGTGACCCGGTACGGGTACAACGGCTCCGGTCAGGTGGTCCGTCAGGTCGATCCGCTGGGGAACGCGACCGCATCGGTCTGGGATCGCTACGACCGCCTGCTGCTCCGCACCGACGCCCTCGGCCGCACCACCCAGTTCGGATATGACGACGAGGGTCGGCTGATCGAGGTGACCTATCCCGACGGCCGCCGCGAATCGGTGCAGCGCAACGGACTCGGGCTGGCTGTGCGGATCCGCGACGCAGCCGGGGCCGTCTGGACCCGGGACTACGACGACGTCGGCGGTCTGATCGGCGAGACCGATCCGCTCGGCGCAGAGGTGCGCTACACGCGGGCTCGCACCGGAACCGTCGCCACCTCGACCGATCCCTCCGGCGCGGTCACCGTGGTCACCAGCAACGACGCCGGTTTGCCGGTGCGGGTGTGCGACCCCTTGGGCGGGGTGAACTCGCTGGAGTACAACGGGTTCGGCCGTGCGGTTCGATCGGTGGATCCGATCGGCGGAGTGACCGAGGTGGGCTGGACCGTGGGCGGGAAGATGGCCTGGCGGGTCGGACCGGATGGCGGACGCGAGGAGTGGACCTGGGACGGTGAAGGCAACCTGACCGGCCACACGGATGCCGCCGGCGGCTGGACGGCGATCGTCAGCGGCGTCTTCGACCTGCCGGTGCTGAGGATCAACCCCGACGGCAGCCGGATGTCCTTCGGCTACGACACCGAGTTGCGGCTCACCTCGGTCCAGAATTCCGCCGGTCGACGGTGGCTCTACGAGTACGACGCGGCGGGCCGGCTGGTCGCCGAGACCGACTTCAACGGACGGTCCCTGAGCTATCGGCATGACGCGCTCGGTCGCCTGGTCGCGACGAGGAACGGGCTGGGCCAGGAGACTGCCCTGCAGTACGACCTGGCCGGCAACCTGATCGAGCGCGAGACCGTCGACGGGGTGACCAGTTTCGCCTACGACGCGGCAGGCCGGCTGATGACCGCCGCGACGGCCGGGGCGGTGGTGCATCTGGAGCGCGATCGGTGTGGTCGGGTGGTGCGGGAGACCGTGAACGGCCGCACCGTCGTTTCCGGGTTCGACTCGGCCGGACGCCGGGTGTCGCGTTTGACGCCGACCGGGGTGGCATCGCGGTGGTCGTTCGACGCGGCCGGCCGGCCGGAGTCGTTGACCAGCGGTCGGCACGAGGTGCGATTCGAGTTCGACGAGGCCGGGCGGGAGATCGGCCGTCTCTTCTCCGCCGGCGCCGTGCTGGCCCAACAGTTCGATGCCGGCCACCGGATGATCACGCAGGTGATCGGAGCCCGATCCGGACCCGTCGCCACGTCGCGGACGTTCGACTACCGGGTCGACGGCGCGTTGGCCGGCCTGTCGAACGAACTCACCGGCGTCTCCCGGCGGTTCGACCTCGACCCGTCCGGCCGCGTGGTCGGGGTGCGGGCGGCCGGGTGGTCCGAGAACTACGCGTACGACCCGCTGGGTCAGTTGTCCGAGGCGTCCTTCGCCGGCTGCCGGTCCGACGGCGGTGGAGGTCGGGAGTACGCCGGAACGCAGATCACCCGCGCCGGGAACGTCAACTACGGCCACGATCGTCAGGGTCGGGTGGTGGTCAGGTCGAAGAAGCGGTTGTCCCGCAAACCCGAGACCTGGCGGTACAGCTACGACGCCCACGACCGCATGGTGTCCGCGTGGTCGGGGGACCGGCAGTGGTCGTACACCTACGACGCGTTCGGACGGCGGATCAGCAAGCAACGCCGTGATGCCTCCGGGCACATCGCCGAGCAGGTGCTGTTCACCTGGGATGGCAACGTCCTGATCGAGCAGGTGGCACTCGGCCCCGGGGCCACGCCCAAGGTCACGACGTGGGACTACCTGCCCGGTTCGTGGCGCCCGGTGACGCAGGCCGATTCCCGCGGGAAAGACCGGCAGTTCTGGGCCGTTGTCAGTGACCTGGTCGGCACCCCGACCGAGCTGGTGAGCCCCGACGGCGCCCGCGTAGCGTGGAGCAATGGTGATTCGACCCTGTGGGGCGCGCCGCGGAAGCTGCCGGACGCCCCCTCGAAGTACGACATCGACTGCCCGCTGCGCTTCCCGGGGCAATACGCCGATGACGAGACCGGCCTCAACTACAACCGCCACCGCTACTACGACCCCGTCGCCGCGCGCTACACCACCGCCGACCCCCTCGGCCTGGCGCCGGCCGACGACCCTCATGGGTACGTGCTCAACCCCACGGGGTGGGCTGACCCACTCGGGTTGGCGCCTTGCGGAGCGACAAGTCCGTTGGATAGAGCACCGAACGACCTCAGTGCATTTGGCAACAGGTCAGGACCCCGGCCGCCGCGCGCCAGCGATATCGAAATCGACGAGAACGGGATGACGGTTCCGCAGGCGCCACCTACACCTTCAGGTGCTTCGACCTTTGGGGATCCGCTGGGGGCAAGATTGACCGGGCACTACCACACGATTCCGGAAGGGACGCCTATGCCTGACGGTTTGTCGGTCGTGCGAGACGGTTCCGACGTCGGTGGACCGCATTCGCCGACTCATGCCACCATCTATCCGACCCTGCCGATGTCGCCGGAGACCTTCGCGGAGAAGTTCACCAGTCTTCCTTGGCAACATGGAGGAAAGCTGTGAATCGATCCGTGCCATGGGAACGCCTGGTTGAGGCCGAGGACGCCTATTTCGAACGTAGGCAGGAGATGTTCGAGGCAGGTATGGACCGAGAATTGGGCTTGGCTCTGCAATCAGCGAAGGGCCGTGGCATGGCCCTTCGCGTTTTGCGTGAGCTACCGCCGGACGCCATTCTGCCTCACGTTGGGGTTGTTGCGGACATCGCTACTCGGACTCACGGTCAGGTTGGTTTGGCGCGTGAGGTCCTGTCGAAGGTGGATCGGGACGCTGCGATCAGGCTGGTTGTCCCTCAAATCGAAGCGATGCTGGCCGCCGATGCTGACTGGGAGACCTACCGGCGCTCAGCTGAGGTCTTGGTGATGCTTGGCGCCCGAGGTGCCCTGTCACACCTTGTGAGCCTCGCGCTGAAGTCCGATGACGCTGACATTCGCGAGGTGGGCGAGGACTTCGGTAGCTGATCAAATTGCTACCGTTCGCGTCAGCACAGGCATCGGTGGGTCCACCAACACGCCATCCTAGGGCCAGACGACCGCAGCGGTGCCCTCACCGAAGTTCCCCTGTCCGGTCCTGCCGAGGCCACTGGGTGAGCTGTCGGACGTAGCGGCTGCGGTTTGGCCTAGGACTTGGACTAGCGCATCGGGTGCCGCCGGCGAGCAAAGCCGCGCTGACGATGGATTTTCCATATTCGTAGCAACCGGTGGCCCCATCTAGACGTGCCCGGATCGCGTCCAGTGCGCGCGCTAAACCTGGACTTTGGTGGCTCTTCGCAGTTGAGGGTGTAGTCGGGGGTCGGCGCGTCGCTCCGGGGATCGAGTCGAGGTCTTCCGATGATGGTGGTTCCTACGCCGTCCATCTGGAAGACCTCGACATGGCTGACTCTACTTTTGCGACCCCTGATCTGACCACGTTCGCCCGGCTGGACACGCTCGGTCTGCAGGTGACCGGGCAGTTTCTGGAGCCGGACCGGGCGGTGTTGGCCTGTCGAGCCGTCAAGGGGGACGAGCTGTGTCGGGCGTGTGGTGAGCCCGGCCGGCCGCGGGATTCCACCACCCGGCGGCTGGCGCACGAGCCCTTCGGGTGGCGACCGACGATCCTTTTGGTCACCGTCCGCCGGTTCCGCTGCGACGGCTGCGGTTTGGTGTGGCGGCAGGACACCTCGGCGGCGGCCGAACCGCGGGCCCGGCTCTCGCGCGGCGGGTTGCGGTGGGCCCTGACTGCGCTGGTCTGCCAGCACCTAACCGTCGCCAGGATCGCTGAGGCACTGGGCGTTTCATGGAACACCGCCAACGACGCGGTACTGACCGAGGGCCGGCGGGTGCTGATCAGCGACCCGAGCCGCTTCGACGGGGTCAGGGTCATCGGCGTGGACGAGCACGTGTGGCGGCACACCCGCCGGGGGGACAAATTTGTCACCGTCATCATCGACCTGACCCCGGTCCGGGACCGGACCGGGCCGGCCCGGCTCCTGGACATGGTGGAGGGCCGGTCCAAACAGGTGTTCAAGACGTGGCTGTCCCAGCGGCCCGAGACGTGGCGCACTGGTGTGGAAGTCGTCGCGATGGACGGGTTCACCGGTTTCAAGACCGCCGCCGTGGAGGAACTCGACGAAGTCACCGTGGTGATGGACCCGTTCCACGTCGTGCGCCTGGCCGGGCAATGCCTGGAGCTGTGCCGACGGCGGATCCAACTGGCCACCACCGGCCACCGGGGCCACTCCGGCGACCCGCTGTATTCAGCTCGCCGCACCTTGAGTACCGGCGCCGACCTGCTCACCGAGAAACAGCAACTGCGAATCGCGGAACTGTTCGCGAATGAGCAGCATCTGGCCGTGGAAGCCACCTGGGGCGTCTACCAAATCATGATCAGCGCCTACCGTGACCCCAACCGGGCGGCCGGGAAGAACCGGATCCGGCAGCTGATCGACTCCCTCGCCAGCGGCGTCCCGGCCGCTCTGATCGAGGTCCGCACCCTCGGCCGAACCTTGAGGAAACGAGCCAGCGACATCCTGGCCTACTTCGACCGCCCGGGCACCAGCAACGGACCGACCGAAGCGATCAACGGCCGCCTTGAACACCTCCGCGGCTCCGCGTTGGGCTTCCGCAGCCTCACCAACTACATCGCCCGATCACTCATGGAAACCGGCGGATTCAGACCCGGACTACACCTTCGATTGCGATGAGCCACTTTGGTGTCCGCGGCGCCGCACGCAAGATGGCTGAGCCTGAAAAGATGTCGGAGCCCATATCCTCGTTCGAGGAGGCGCTTGCCGGACATCGAGGCTTCGGTATTTGGCTCAGCCTCCGGCGACGATGCAGCTGCGCCAGGCGCCCACCGCGACCGCTTGGTAGGCGGACGGCGCAAAGAGTTCATGCACGGCAACGGTCAATGTCATTGGTCCCGGGTTGTCGACGCACAGCCAGACTGGGACCTTGGCCCCAAGCTTGGCAATCTCGGGTCCGAATTGAGCTTGGGCGTGGGCGTGGCCTGCTGAGCGAAGACGGCGGATCTGCGGGCGCGCAAACCGGTGTTTGACCGTTCGGCCCAAACGAATCCAACGTCGGCAAAGTCGAGGTTCCCTCATATGGTCAGCCCCCAGGGTTGGCGACCAAACTGCTCCGCCATTCATGCACAACGACTTGCTTGGTCGAGGACGGCCTCAAGGGTCGATTCAGGGTGCCGCTGGCTCCGCTAGATGCTGTCCAGGTAACAGCCCAGTCGGTCGTTGCCGTCACTGACCACTTACCCGATCCTGCCGTGCGGGTGGCAAGAGACTTCCAGTGATACGTATAGCCACATGGGGGGATCACACTTGACGAAACGCCGGGTGGAGCGCTTACACCAGGACCTTCGCATTTGATCGCAGCGACCTCGATGCCTGGATTCGCGGGATCGACAGGTTCACCCATTGACCAAGTGGTCGACTTCAAGGAAGCGACCACAGTGACACTTAAACCGCGGACGGCCACTGTGTAGGAAAGTGGGCCGGGTGTATCGACTGAGAGCCAGACGGGCACCTTGACTGCGATCTTGCCCTCATCAGGCCCGAGCGTGATTCTGGGATTGGGGACTGTCAGCTCGGCCGCTGCCTGCTCGGCGATCACAGAAGGATCGGGTGGAGGTGGGACCACCGGCTGCCCATCCCTCACCCAAATCTCGCTTAGGGTGGCGAAGACAGGCGCTCCCGTATCCGAGTTGATCGCGTCTGGACACGAGACGGCGTAAAGCGTGCCGGCTGAGGGTGGGTCGCCTCCTAACCGCGGATCCCCGGCCGCGGCTTCGATCGGTGTGTACCAGCATGGGTCTGGCTGGCCGGTTCCCTGCTGCTCCGTCCCCGTTGTTGGATTCGGCTGTGTCTGTGCACCGGGTGTGCCGTCTGTGCTGACGACCGTACCAACCGTGCTGCCGTCGCCGATCGTCTCGGCCCCACCAGTAGCGGAAGCATTAGACGTCCGCAGGATGGATAGCCAAACTAACATGCAGCCGACGAAAGCAAGGGCGCGACGTTGTTTCAGCATGGTGTATCGGGCAAGAGCTGAAGTTGCTCAAGTCGCCAATGGCCGTCGCTTCCGCGCACGAACACTCCGTGCACATTTCCGCGAGGAACGCCTCTGCTGCGAACCTTCTTTGTCGACTTGACCATTGATCCGTAGTTACTCGTATTCAGGCAATCACCCATGATAGCGGGCGATTTCCCATTAATTGACGGACCCCAATAGATGCGGTGCTGGACCGATCCGAATGTTGCCCAGCCGTTCTTATCAAAGTCTATTCCGGAATCGATGATTTGTTGCTTTATCGGATTCGCAGTTATCGGTGAAAGAAGGGCCGCACGTGTCGCAGCTGGCCGGTTTCTAACGACTACATACAGATCCCAGAATTGACTCCACACCGCCTGGATCGCCGCCCGATCAGCGATCTCCTGCTTGGAGAGTCCAGCCGTGGAGACGACAGGCAGGGTGGGTTTGGCGGTCGTGGGGCTTTTGGTAGGTGCCTTCGATGTGGATGTCCGACTGCTTGAAGTCGGGGGAGCGGTCCTGCTGGTGGAGGCTCCGGCGGTTGGTGCCGACGAAGTGGGCAGGGTGGTGGAGAGACCAGGCGTCGAGCGGGCCGTGCTGACAACGGCCGACGTGCTCGGGATGCTGACCATCGATCCGCCGGGGGTGAGGGCGACGCTGGAGGGGGTGGCTGTGTTCTCCGAGGTGCATCCGGCCAGCAGGGTTGCGGCCAGAACGGCTCCTGCGCCTGCTTGCGACAATCGGCGACGCCTCGACATGTAGGTTCCCTCCCGTACCGGTCAGAACAGACTGTAACGAATGGACCTGCTGGGACGGAAGCCTTGTCCACATCGTCAAGCTTGCTCATCAGGCAAATCGCCCAAATGGGACGGAGTCGATAGCGACCTCTCCAAGAGTTCGGATGTCAGGGGCGCCCGACGAATCGTCGCGGCAGCCGGTCTACCGATAGTTCAGTTCGGCCAATTCAGTGGCGAGGTTCCGGCGAAATGCCGGCACGTGGCCGAGTAACGGGAGTGCAAAGTTGCGGGCGGCGCGTAGCCCTACGTTGCGGGTCGTGGCAATGCGGGTCATCCGGTCGGTGAACGCGACGACCCGTTGGGCGACCGGCCGGCGTTGCTCTTCGTACCCGCCGAGCTGGTGGGTGGCGAAAGCCCGACCCAGGGCGTATCCATCCTGGATCCCGGTGTTCATACCCTGACCGCCGGCCGGGCTGTGGACGTGGGCCGCATCGCCGGCCAGGAGAAGCCGACCGTCGCGGAAGTGGTCGGCCACCCGATGATTCACCCGGAAACGAGAAGACCATGCCAGGCCGCTGATCCGCCCGCGCCCCGGTGCCCGCTCGTCCAACAGCCGTTGGACGAAGGCGAGGTCGGGGGCGGCCGGGGCCTCATCAACGGTGGCGACGATGCGGTAGTGGCCGCCGGGCAGCGGCGCGACGACGGTGAGCCCGGCGGCGGCGAAGGTCAGGGAGACTTCCAACGCGCCGGCCGACCAGTCCATCGTGACGTCGGCCAGGACGAACGACTCGGCGTACGTGCTGCCGGTGAACCCTATGCCCGACGACTCTCGCACGGCACTGTGCATGCCGTCGGCGCCGACGGCGTAGGCCGCGCGCATGGTGTGCCCGGTGGTCATGGTCAGGGTGACGCCGTCGTCGTCCTGCATCACCGATGCCACCTCATGGGGACGATGCACGTCATGACCCAAGGCCCGCAGCCGAGCGAGCAGGACCGCCTCGGTCTCGCACTGGGCGATCATCAGCGCATACGGGTACGGCGTGGGGAGTCCGCCGAACGGAACGGTGAGCAGCCGGTGGGAACCGTCGCGGACCGTGAACTGCTGGACCTGGAGACCGCGGGAGATCAAGGCCTGCGCCGTGTCGAGCTCGTCCAGAACCTCCAGCGTCCGGGCGTGCACCACGGCGGCCCGCGACGTGTTGGCGCCTTCGGTCAGCCGGTCCAGAAGGACGAACTCGATCCCGGCCGACGCCAGGGTGACGGCCAGGGTCAGTCCGGTCGGACCGGCGCCGACGATGGCCACCTCCGTGCGAGCCGGCAGTGCGGAGCTGTTCATCTCGGGTCTCCTCTCGACAATGCCAACGGATGTTGGCCAACACCTGTTGACATGATGACGCCTGCGACGAAGCGATGTCAACATGCGATGGCCTACAGTTGTTGGCATGGCGGGAGATACACGAGGTGGCCCGGAGAAGCGCTCCGATCGGACGAAGGCCGAGATCCTGCGAGCCGCTCGGGAGCTGCTGGCCGCCCACGGATACGACCGCACGACCATTCGCGCCGTCGCCGCCGAGGCCGGCATCGATCCGTCGATGGTCATGCGGTACTTCGTGAATAAGGCGCAGCTCTTCGACGCCGCGCTGGACATTGACCTGCGCCTGCCGGACCTGTCGGCCGTCCCGCTCGACGAGCTGCCGGCGCTGATCGTCCGCCTCTTCCTCGACCGATGGGAGAGCAACCCGACCGGCGACGCTCTGTTGGTGCTGCTCCGCTCGGCGGTGACCAACGACCACGCCGCGGCTCAGATGCATCAGGTCTTCGCCGAGCAGGTCGCCCCCACGCTGGCTACGGCGCTCGGGCACGACCTCGCCCAGCGGCGGGCCGGCCTGGTCGCGGCGCAGCTTCTCGGCCTGGGGTTGACCCGGTACCTGTTACGCCTCCCAGCCGTGGCGGGGCTCTCCCGGGAGGAGATCGAACACTCCCTCACCCCGGCCATCCGGGCGACCCTCGAACTCGCCTGACGCCGAAGCTCGGGCCGGCGCCCTCCCGAGACGGCCGTCAGGACAGCGGCAGACGCCCCTCACCGATTGCGAACAGCGACCCGGTCAACGCGAGGTCCCCGACGGTGCTGACCCCGCAGAAGGCTTCGGCCGGGGACGTCTGGATGGGGTCGGTCTGGCCGGGGGCGGGATGCCCGGTGACGCCGTGATAGACGACCTTGGCCTCGATCGTGAGCCCGGACGCGCCCTTCAGATCCTTCCGGCCGGTCAGGTAGCGCACGAAATCCTGACAGGAGATGTCCAGGACGGATTGCGCGGGCAGGGCGTCGACCAGTCCGGTCAGGGCGAACAACTCGGCTCGGTGTCGGGATCCGCAGTCGACCGATCGCCCGCCGACCAGATCGTCCGAACAGAGCGTGTACGAATTCGGCAACGTCCCGCCGCTGAACGCCTCGCGCACCGTGCCGATCGCGGGCTTCGGCGAGGTGCCTTCGGTGATGCACGCGATCCAGTCCTGTCCGACTGCTCGCTGCTCCACACTGGGTCCGATCAGGCCGACCGTCCCGACCGGGGCCGGCCGCCACGGGCCGAAGGAGACGCTCTGGTAGTCGCCTCGGTCGTATCTCGGAAGTACCTGGTCGACGGCCAGGTAGCTGCTGGCCGCGCCTTCGCAGAACGTGGCGCTCGGGGCGCGGATTTCGTCGGGCTGGGTGTTGGGAAACGTCAGCGAGTCGGCGTAGATCTGCACGATCTCGCCGTAGTGGGGCGTCGCGCACGAGCCGTAACTGAGCGCCGGGACTTCGCCCGAAGCGCCCGACGACGCCGGGTCGGACAGCACACAATCCCCGACGGTGGGCGGCGGCGCGATGGTGACCGCCTCGGCTTGTCCCGCCACCTGTGTGCCGCCGATGCGTGGCACCGCCGCGGCGACCAGCACGGTGAACAGCAGCAATGCCGCGCCGAGAGGTCGCCGGTCCATGGTCCGACGGTACGTCCGAATGCCGGTGGTTCGCTGCCGAGATCGGCGTGGACGGTCGTGACGACGCAGTGCCTCAGGCCAACAGCTCCCGGATGTCGTCGGTGCTCAGCGTGTTGGCGAAGAGCGCTTCGTCGTCGATGACGAGGTCGAACAGATCGGCCTTGCGTTTCTGCAGGGCGAGCACCTTCTCTTCGATGGTGTCGGTGGCGACGAGCCGGTAGACCATGACGGGTTTGTCCTGCCCGATGCGGTGGGTCCGGTCGATCGCCTGGTCCTCGCGGGCCGGGTTCCACCAGGGGTCGAGCAGGAAGACGTAGTCGGCCTCAGTGAGGTTGAGGCCGAACCCGCCCGCCTTGAGGCTGATCAGGAACACCGGGGCCGTGCCGTTCTTGAACTGATCGATGACGGCGCCGCGGTGCAGGGTGCTGCCGTCAAGGTAGGAGTGCTCGATGCCGGCCTTCTCCAGGCGGGCGGCGACCTTGGACAGATACGACGTGAACTGGCTGAAGACCAGCGCCCGGTGGCCCTCGGCGATCAGGTCGTCGAGCTGCTCGAACAGCGCGTCGAGTTTCGCCGACGGGTACTCGGCGTACTCGTCACCGATCAACGACGCGTCCAGGGCGAGCAGCCGCAGCAGGGTCAGCGACCGGAACACGATGAACTTGTTGCGGTCGTCCTCTTCGTCGAGCAGCTTGAACAGCTTCTGCCGTTCCCGCTGCAGGAACAGCTCGTAGAGGTCGCGGTGCTCGGGCGCGAGGTCCACCCGCAGGATCTGCTCCTGCTTGGCCGGGAGGTCGGCGGCGACCAGCTCTTTGGTGCGGCGCAACAGGAATGGGCGGATGCGGCGCCGCAGCTTGTCGATGCGCTGCCGGCGGGTGGCGGCGTTGACCTCTTCGGCGTGGCCGGCGCCGATGCCGCTGGTGATGCCGGTGTGCGGGTCCTGGATGGGCCGGACGTACTCGCGCTGGAACCGCGGGGCGCTGGCGAACAGGCCGGGAGCGACGATGGCGAACAGGGCCTGCAGATCGGTGAGGGAGTTCTCCAGCGGGGTGCCGGTGACGGCGAGCTTGAACCGTACGGTCAGTTCGAGGGCGGCCTGGTGCACCTTGGACATCGGGTTCTTGACGAACTGGGCCTCGTCGAGGATGAGGGCCGCCCAGCCGGTGGTCTCCGCGATTCGCTCATACACCTCGAAGTCCAGGCGCAGCAACGCATAACTGGTGATGACGATGTCGGCACCCTGGATCGCGTCGGCGATCGGGATCTTGCCGGCGGCCTGGGTGGTGCCGAGCTGAATGACCTTCAGGTCGGGCGTGAACCGCTCGGCCTCGGTGGCCCAGTTCGTCATGACGGACGTCGGAGCGACGACCAGGAACGGCTTGCGCTGCTCGGCGTGGTCGAGGGCGTGCTGCATCAGGGCGAGGCACTGGACGGTCTTGCCGAGGCCCATGTCGTCGGCCAGGATGCCGCCGAGCTGGTGCCGCCACAGGTAGGCGAGCCAGTTGAACCCGTCCTTCTGGTAGGGCCGCAGGGTGGCCTTCAGCGTGGTCGGTGGGTCGATCGGTTGCGGCGTATCGCTTTTCGCGTCCGCCAGTAGTGCGCGCCATTCGACGGCCGGCGTGGCTTCCTCGGCGAGGTCCTCGAAGTCGGACCACATGGTGACGACCTGGTGCGGGCTCAGCGACGGGGTCGGTTCCCACTCGTCGAGGTGCCGGGACTCCTCGATGAGATCGGCCAGTGCCCGCAGCGCCGGGTGCCGCAGAGAGAAGTAGGACCCGTCGACCATCAGCAGCTTGTGCCGGCCCTTGGCCAGCGCCTTGAACAGCGGCAGGAACGGGATGGTCCGGCCCTCGATGGTGACGACGACGCCGAGGTTGAACCAGTCGTTCTTCTCCGACGGGACGGTGGTGATCGTGAGCTCCGGAGTGCCGGTGAGTTCGCGGAAGTTGGGGGCCTCACCGTGGGTTTCGATTCTTACCCCGTCCAGGACGCGTAGTGCGCGAAGCGTCTTGGACGCGAACTCGGCGGCGTCGAGGCCTTTGAGCGTGACGGGCATCGGGACGTCGCGGGGGAGCAGCTCGGTGCCGAGCCAGTCTTCGGGGAGCAGGCCTTCCGGGATGACGTCGGCCAGCGGCGGAGGTGGCGATGATCGGCGGCCACCCTGCCAGCGCCAGCTCAGGCTCAGGGTGTGTTTCGGGGCGTGGGTGACGCCGACGACCAGGATCGGTGGTGGGGGCGGAGGCAGGGTGACGGTCTTGTCCGAGCTCGTCACGTCGATGCGTTCTTGCAGGTCGGGGAGGTAGTTGTCGATGAAGTCTTCGAGGTCGGGTTCCGGGACTGACGTGGGTCTCGTGCGCAGGATGACGATCTGGTCGGGGGTGAGCGGCTCGGTGGCCGGGGCGATGAGGATCTGCCGCGGGGTGGCCGGGTCGATGATGTAGACGCCGTGGTTGCCGATTGCTCTGGCGTGGGTCGCATCGGCTTGCTTGCCGTCGACGTTGAGGCGGGGGCTGACGGTGACGCCCTCGTCGGTGCGGGTGGCGTCGAGGGTGAGGGTGGCTTGCTTCGCACGCTTGACGTCGGCCTTTGCGCCGGCGCCGACGAGTTGGATGCCGAGGGCGCCGGTCTGGTCCAGGAGGGTCCAGAGCACGGGGTTGGCCGACTCGTCGAGGTAGATCCAGTCAGGGTCACGGCCGGGCGCGGTGACGCCCAGGGCACGGTGCAGCGCACCGAACTCGCAGAACCAGCGGTGCTGGTCGACGTCGAGGTTCAATCGGTTGACCAGGTGCTGGATGTTCGTCCAGGTGATGCCCTTCTGGGCCCAGCCTCGGGTGGTCCGGGCTACTGGCCGCACGGCCAGACGATGGTCTTGTCGCAGGTCACCGGTGGCGGGCTTCGCTGCTTTCGAGACTGGGCCGTTCCAGCGGGTGGTACTCCGAGGGATCAGCTCGCGGAGCTCGAACTGCAGAGCGAGGCGGGTGAGGTCCGCGAGCTCAGCTGGCTCGCTCTGGGCCGCCGGCGCCGGCGCATACCCGCGCAGGGCATCGCGCCAGCCCTCGCCGTCGGGAGCAGCTTGCGCCGGAGGGGGTGCCACAGGTCGATTCTCCCCGAGCGCACCGACAGCCGAGACCAGACTCGACTCACCGCCAGATTGTCTCTGATGCGGACGGTTCAATTCCCGCTGCGCAACATCTCGACACGCGGGCCGTCCCTACAGAACGGCCGAGCTGAACTGGCCGAGGATGAGTCGCTGCGCCTCCGTGAGCACCACGCGTCCGGTCCTCTGCGGGAAGATCTCGGCCGCGCTCCAGAGCTCGTTGCGCACGCTCGACGCCACGCCGGCCTTTTGTCCTCGATCGGCTCGGTCGGCAGCGAGCGCCTTGGCACCGAACAGGTACACGTTGTCGACGCACCACGGACGGATGCCGCCGCTGGAGGTCGACGCGGATGACTTCGGCCCGGCCAGGACGAGGTAGAAGTCCGGGCACGACGGCTCGACCGTGTCCAGGATCCTTCGCGCTTGAGATACCACTTCACATTGACGGACTGACCGGCGAGTTCGCCGGTCCGGAACCGTCCGTCAAGGCCAGCGGCATTGGCGGATGGTTCGAGCTCGATATCGAAGACTCGGGCGGCGATCCACTCGCCCAAGTGTCCGGCAGTCATTGGCCGATGAATGATCTGTGCGATTTCGGCATCGATTCGGTTGCGGTGCCGGAGATGCCGGCTGATTGCGGTCAATGCGTCGTCAGTCATGGGTTGAGTGTCGCCCGTGTCGCGCTGGCCTGAACCACCGGCTGGGGGGAGAAATCTCCGGGACCCGCGGCCTCGCTCCGCGGCCACCAGAGGCGGACACCCAGCGAATCGCAGATGTCGGACGAGAGCCCGTCAGCTGGGCGGCGATCGGTGACGAGCCACGCCTGGGTGGCGTGACCCTGCTGGGCCGAGACGAACCGGTATCGCAGAACTTGTCTGAGGCCGAGCCGAAGTTGTTCCCGTTCGTTGAGGTCCGTGATGCCTTTGACTTCGACGATGTGGAGCAAAGAACTCTGTCGCCACACGACATCGGGCTGCTCGCCGAACCAGCCAACAGCTTTGATCGGCCGCTGGCCACCCTCACGGAGCATCTGATGCAGGGCGCGCACGGTTCGGTTGTGGCGGTTTCGCGCCTCACCGACAACCTCCGGATCAATCCTCCTCGGTCCGGACACGACCGCAACGATCACATCGTCGGCCGCGTCATCGGCGTCCTGATCAAGCAAGTCGTAGCGGAGGCGAGGGCGTCCTCATGTCATCTCGATGTCGGGCTGGTCGTGGCCGAAGCCGGTGTCGAACCAAGCCTTGGCCACCGACGACGCCTGATCGTCGAGCTGCACCGGAGCAGCGTTGGCGCCGGTTCGAAAGTCCAGAGCATCCCGAACCTCGTTCCACGAAAATGACAGGGGGCTCGTCTCCTTCAGAACACGCATCTCGACTATGGACTTGTAGATCTCGTTCTCGCGGACTTGCTCGCGAAATCCCCACCGATCCGGCCAGGGCAAGGATCGGTAGTCGTACTCAGCGGAGCTCAAGGAGTCTGACAACGCCACCGCAGTCGCAATGAGGCCACTCCCGGCTTGCCAGAAGAAGAGATCATCACCCGTCTTGAACGGGCGTGATTTTTTCGTCGCCCAGATTCCATCTCCGCGCCCGAGCGCCCAGTTCTCGGAGCTGTCCGCGCCGACAATCAAGATCCATCCAGCCATGCCTCTGTGCCCCTTGTGGGTTCACAGCGGGTGGAGGCATGTCCATCGGGAAGCCTGTCGGGCCGCAGTTCGACGCTGGCGGTGACCGGCTGGCCACCGCCAGGTGTTACGGAAGTAGTGACCGGAGGAAGGCCCGGGTCTCTTCGTCCGTCGAGTAGATGAGGGTGCCGACCATGCCGCGGGTGAGCAGAACCTTGTAGACGTGGCGAACCAGCCGGTCGAAGTCGGAGTCGCCCACCGTGTTGCGAGACCGAAAGTCTGGATCCTTGTTGAACTCGCGCCGGCTCACCCACCGGTCGGCTCGCCATACGAGATCGGGTCCGATGATCACGCCATTCCAGTCGTACTCGAATCCTTGCGCTGTGTACACGCAGCCAACCTGACCGAAACCTTCTGGCTCTGAGGCCCACAGGGCGGCAGGAGGAGCTCCGGGCAGCCCTCGGTCCCCGCGGAGATTCCAGGGGCGCGACCAGCCGCCGATCTGGACATCGGGCACGAGCGAGTGATCAGGTCGCGGGTCGCTCCAAGGCCAGCAGTACCCGGCCGCCATCCGCGCGCCATATCCGGCATTTCGAAACGCAGCGAGGCGGTTCTCAAGCTCGTCGGGAGAATCGACGATGTCCAATTGGAAGGGCGGATCCGGCCGCCACGGAACCGGACGAGCCCCCCGCAGACCGAGGAGTTGCTCGACCCAGCTGATGTACCGCTCGCTGCCGCCGCACCGGAACTGCGCGTCGAGGGTCACGTGAATAGTCGGAAGGCCTATAGCGGAGGCGTGAGCCGTGATCTCGGCAATGGTGCCCATCTCGCCCGGGCGGACGACCTGATGCTGATCGAGGAGGAAGACGGGTACTCGCGCGGCAGCGATCAGCTCGTCGACCTGCGCGCGCCCTGTTCGCTGCTCAGCCTTCGTGTACCGGTTGGCCGACGTCTCTCGGATCCGGTGAGCTTCGTCCAGGATGAGCACGTCCAGGCCGTTGCGCTCGGCATCTATGAACTGGTTGAAGTACTTGAACAGGCTGGATGCTCGGCTTCCTTTGCGGCCGCTCACCTTCCGGAGTGTCACCGTGAATGAACGTGAACCGGTGGCGTGGATCGCTGTCCGGCCGCGTTCAGCCAGTTTGCCGAGCAAGGAGAGGGCGATGACGCTCTTTCCACTGCCGGGACCCCCGCTGATGACGATGACCGACTTGGTGTCGGATCGATGGGCTCTCTCCACGGCGTGAAGCACCATGTCGACGGCGACCTGCTGTTCGTCGAGTAGGACGAACTGCTCGCGCCCGGCGATCTCGTCGGCCGCGACCTTCAGGAGTTGCCGCGAGGGAGCGACCGCGGAACGGAGGAGCTGATCAGCGTAGGGAGCACCGGACACGGCTGGGTCCAGTCGCGATCGCAGGAACTCGAGGAAGTCGCCACGGTCGGCTCCGGTGAACAGACGCCCGGTTGACGACTGCGGGTAGCCCCCCAGGGCATGGCTAACGTCGGATCCGGCATTGTGGAGGTATGCCGCGCCGGCCATCGGATCTGCGTCGTCGTGCAACATCTTGGTGAAATCGCCGAGGTATTCGCAGTAGTGGCGAACTTGCGCCACGGGGTGCAGCTTGGGTCCGCCAGGCATACCGGCCACAGTGACGAGTTCACCGCTCTCATCGAACATCGTGGCGCTGCTCCATTGCTTGAGCTCGACGACCACGTACGACGGCGCACCGGTACGAGGATGACGACCGGCCAGCACCACGTCAGCCCGCTTGCTCGTCAGTGGCAGCCGGTACTCAAGCATCACTTCGACATTGCTCAAGCCAGCGTCGATGAGGTCCTGCCCGAGGATCGGCAGGCTTCCAGCCCAGGAGCGCATCTCCGCTGGTGAGGCGCGATGACCGGTCTGGGACCGCAACAAGTTTGCCAACCGTTCCTCAATCACGGACGGTTGCGCGGACATCTCGGCGAACGCCGCAGCGCGTTGGCGAAGCAGTGACACGAGACGAGCCCCCAGGGCAGCACGAAAGGATTCGTGCGGGTGGGGGACTGTCCGATGATGCTGGATGCCTGTCGGGCCGCGTTTGGGTGATTCTATGCGCTGGGGCCGTCGGCGGGTACTCACCGAGTGTGCAGATCGGTGGCGCTCGGTATGCGGCATGATGTTGTCATGACGGCGGCCCAGACGGAGAACGAGATCAGACACGCCGCATTGCGATGGCTCCTCGACACGAGCCTTGATGGCACGATCCCGCTGACCCGAGACCAGCTCGCCAACGATTTCCTCGTTCAAGGCGAACGCTTCCCCCTCATCGATCGCGGCCGCGGGATCCGGAAGCCCGCCCGGTGGCAGGCGGCGCTCTCGATCACTACGGCAGTGCCGAAATCCGGAGGCCTCCGGCCTTATGAGGACGTCGAGGGTGTCGATGGTCTCCATCGTTACAAGTTGCGTCGCGATGAGAGGGGCTCAGCCGACAATGCCGGATTGCGGGCCGCGCTTTTCCTGGAGGCTCCTATCGCCTGGTTCTATGGAATTGCTCCGTCGCTCTTTCAGGTCATTGCCCCCGTTTACCTGCGAAGCGAAGAGCCCGACCTGGATCAATTCGCGCTGGCCCTTACGGAATCGCAACGCATGGCAAGTCCCGGAAGCATCGTCGAGGAGCGACTGCGGCAGTACCTGATCAGTGAGACGAAACGACGACTACACCAGCCAGTCTTCGCAAGCCAGGTGATGCTGGCCTACGCGGACCGGTGTGCAGTCTGTGCGCTGAACCACCGCGAGCTTCTGGATGCCGCACACATAGTTCCCGATTCAAAGCCCCATGGGCTGCCGATCGTCACCAACGGTCTCGCGCTCTGCAAAATCCATCATGCAGCCTACGACTCGAACATTCTTGGCATTCGGCCGGACTACGTTGTTCAAATCCATGACCGGCTTCTGTACGAGATCGATGGCCCCATGCTGCAGCACGGTCTGCAGAGCCGACACGGTCAACGCCTGATGTCTCTGCCGATAAGGACACGGGATCTGCCGGATCTTGATCGTTTGGCTGAGCGTTTTGATGAGTTCAAAGCGTCGTAGAATTTTTCCTTTCCCTTCTGTCAATGGCCTGTGGCACTGTTCTTGGCGAGAGATAGAAGGTGCGATGCGAAGAGTTTATCTTCGACTGGCAATCTTCTGATGGCCAGCGACCCTAGCTGAGGTCGCTCGTGATCTCGTTCGCGGACGGCACGTCGAACACACGCCCCGGCAGAGCGTTTCGCTGCCGGCCTGGATGCTCTCCGCTCGTTCGATCAGTTGCGGGGCAGGCACGAGTATGGCAGGTGATCAGGGCATCCGCGTCTTGAGGTCGCTGTTCACGGAATATCGGATTCGACAGACCATGCGGGGCGGGCGACGCGCCGAGCCATACCGAAGTCAGAACGGCGCCACCCCCGCCCGGTCGATGAACGTCCCAGTCGGGCCGGAGCCACCGCGGGTGGCCAGGTCGAAGACCGCGTCGGTTCCCTCCGTCACCGTCTGCGTCCCGCGGTGACGGTTGAAGTCGGTCGCGGTGTACCCGGGGTCGGCGGCATTGATCCGCATCTCCGGTAGCGCCTTCGCGTACTGAACGGTCAGCATCGTCACGGCCGACTTCGAGGATGTGTACAGCGGCGCGACGACCTTCGACTCGACCCGCGACTCGTCATGCACGGCATGGAACGAACCGAGCCCGCTGGTCACGTTGATGACGGTCGGTGCGCTGGACTCCCGCAGCAGCGGGATGAACGCGTTGGTGACGCGGACGATGCTCACCACGTTGGTGTTGTAGACCTCGAGTGCATCGGCCGACGTCAGCTCGGCGGCGGGGGAGTGCGAACCGATGATGCCGGCGTTGTTGATGAGCACGTCGAGACCTCCTGCCGCAGCTACGGTCTCGGCCGCCCGAGCCACCGACGCATCATCCGTCACGTCCAGTTGCACAAACCGGCCGCCCAGGGCGTCAGCGGCCCTCTGTCCGCGCTCAGGGTCACGGGCGGCCATCCAGACGGTGTGTCCGGCTTCGATGAGGCGGCGCGCAGTCTCGTATCCGAGGCTCTTGTTGGATCCGGTGATCAATGTTGTTGTCATGCCTCGAGTCTGCGGCGGCCCCGCGACGACAACCAGGCCCGGCGGTGCATGTGGACTGGCAGTACCACCCAAGGGCCACCCGCGACCGGGTCATCGCTGGAAGACTGGCGGCATGTCCGATCCACATGGCGACCTCGGAGTTCTCCTGCGCTCCTGGCGTGATCGCCTCTCGCCCGTCGACGTCGGTCTTCGCGTCGGCGACACGCGACGGGCCGCCGGTCTCCGCCGTGAAGAGCTCGCGGCCCTGGCCGGCGTGAGCGTCGACTACGTGGTGCGCCTGGAGCAGGGACGCGCCCGGAGGCCGTCGGTGCAGGTCGCCGCTTCGCTCGCCCGGGCCCTGCAGCTGTCCGATGACGAACGCGACCACCTCTTCGTCGTCGCCGGGCTGCTCCCGCCGTCCCCGACTGAGGTCCCCACCCACATCCCACCCAGCGTGCAGCGGCTGATCACGCGGCTCGGCGAGATCCCGCTCGCGGTATTCACCGCGTCCTGGGACCTGCTGCACTCGAGTCCGCTGTGGATCGCGCTGCTCGGCGCACCGGTCCAGCCCGGCACCCGCCGGCCGAACCTGCTGCGCGCCCACTTCGGCGGTACGTCCATGGGTGAGGCCGACAGTCGGATCATCAGCCGATCCGGCGGGATCGACGCGTTCGGCGCTTCCCTGGTGGCCGACCTCCGCCGCGTGCACGGGCGCTACCCCAACGATCGCCACGTGAATACCCTGATCGCTGACCTGTCGACGACCAGCGACCGGTTCCGCGCCCTCTGGGAGAGCGGGGCCGTCGGCGAACACCAATCGGAGAGCAAGACGGTCCGCAATGATCTGGTCGGCGAGATCGAACTCGACTGCGACGTCTTCAACGTCGCCGGCACCGACCTGCACATCGTCGCCTACACGGCCGCCGAGGGGTCGGCTGCGGCCGAGAAGCTGGACTTCCTTCGCGTCTCGGCCGTGGCCGCCATCACCCCGGCCTGACGAGCACACCCGTGGCACGCTGAACGGCGTGAGCGACCTGACGCACCTGGCCGAGTCCATCCGGCAGTTCAACGCCGATCGGGACTGGGACCGATTCCACGACCCGAAATCGCTGCTGCTGGCCCTGGTCGGCGAGGTCGGGGAGTTGGCCGAACTGCTGCAGTGGCTCCCGGCCGACCAGGCGCGAGCCGCCGTGCTCGACGAAGGACTGCACACCCGCGTCGGCGAGGAGATCTCCGATGTCCTGATCTACCTGATGCAGCTGGCCGACGTCTGCGGCATCGACCTGGCCGCTGCCGGGCAGGCCAAATTGGAGGCCGCCTCGCTCAAGTACCCGGCGTCGTCGTTCTTCGGCCGCGCTCCCCAATCAGGTTCGGGCGTGCGCGAAATCGGGCCCGAAGAGGGGACCAAAGGGCCTTGACCGGGCCATCCGCCAGGAGTAGACCCGGCGGTGTAATTACACCTTTCGTCTGAGGAGGCGAAAACCCATGAAGCGATTTGTGCGATGGGAGGACTGGGCCACTCTGGTCATCGGCGCGGTCATCGCGCTGAGCCCGCTCTGGCTGACCACGACCAGCAAAGCGACCGGATCGATGATCGTGCTCGGCATCCTGGTGGCCGCGGTCGGTCTGGTGAACCTGGTCGCTCCGGACGTCATGGCTCTGGAATGGACCGGGATCGTGCTCGGCGCCCTGCTCTTCCTCTCTCCGTGGATCATGAACTTCCACGGGCTGAAGGCGGCGTCCTGGACGGCGTGGATTGCCGGAGCGTTGGTGGTGTTGCTCTCGGTCGCCGCGCTGCCGAGCAGTGTCAAGGCGCACCGCGGACACGGAGTCGCCGCTTAGGTCAGCGCCGGTCGTGGCCGGCCGAGTCGCATTCGCCGGCTCGGCTGGTCATGAATTGCTGGATGCGGCTCGCTTGAGTTGAGCTTTGGTCTTGAACTTGCGCGGCCGGGTCTTCATGGGCGGCAACGGTTCTCCGACCTCCGGGAGCGCGTCGAGGGCGAGCGGCACCCATTGCGTGCTCGACCCCTTGGCCCGGTTGCAGGCGGGGCAGGACGACACGCAATTGTCCAGGGTGGTGCGGCCGCCCAAGGCGACCGGCCACACATGGTCGATCTCGATGACGGTTGGCGCGCCCCCGCAGTACCGGCACAATCCGCGGTCGCGTTCCAGGATGGCCGGACGCAGGTCGATCGTCGATCGGGCCCACCGCGGGTCACGCACCAGCATGATCGGCAACGATACCGGGGACGTGGCCCCGGTTCAGCCGGCCCGCCGACCGGTCCACAATGTCCGCGCGCCGCGGATGTTCAGGTCCTCGCGGTGCAGCAGGGCGTCGCCGGCCAGGAGCGAGTCGAGGACGGCGAGATCATCCGCCGGAACCCGGCCGGCCACCGCGGCCCGGAGCCCTTGGAGGCTGCGTTGCGCGTACCGGCCGGTCAACGGGTGCAGGGGGGCGCGGAGGTCGATGACGATCCGGTGCACTTGGACGTCGACGAAGCCGGCCCGCTCCAGCCTCGGCGCCCAGTCGGCTCCGCGATGCGGCATGGCAGCCGCATGCTGTTGCTCCGAGACGGCGTAGCAGCGGCTCTCGACATCGCCCAGCCCACCGTCGGGGAGGAACCGCAGCGGACCGTCCATCTCGAAGACGGCCACCACCCCACCGGGCCGCGTCGACCGACGCACGTCGACCAGCACCCGGTCGGGATCGGCGAAGTGGTGCAACGACATTCCGGCCCAGGTGACATCGATCGGACCGATCTCCGGCCACATCTGGTCGAGGTCGGCTTGCAACGTAGTCACCCGTTGGTCGATGCCTAGGCCGTCCGCCCGGGACTGCAGGTGAGCCAGCAGGGCGGCCGAACCGTCGACGGCCAGGATGTGCGCGGCCGGGAACGTCGCGGCCAGGGCGAAGGTGCCGGTCCCGGTGCCGCACCCGAGATCGAGGATCCGCCGGGCGGACGGCGCGAGCACACCGAGGCTCGCCGTGACGTCCCTCAGGGTAGAGCCCAGCACCTCGCCGTCGAGGTCGAGCGACTCGGCCGCGGAGGCCCAGTCGACGTCGGAATGGCCGTGGTGCGCTCGGTGTTCCACCAGGCGACTCTAAGCGCAGGTTGCGCGTATGACATACACTCTTGCCAATGACGCAAGACGGAGATCTCGACCGGCTGGTACGCCAGCGCATCCGCGGGCTGCGGGTGGCCAAGGGCTGGTCCCTGGACGATCTGGCCTCTCGATGCTTCCTGAGTCCGTCCACGCTCAGCCGCATCGAGACCGGGCATCGGCGGATCGCGCTCGACCAGCTGGCCCCGATCGCCCGTGCCCTGGGCAGCACCATGGATCAACTGGTCGACACCGCGACGGACGAGGACGTCGTGATCCGGCCCCAGCGTGACGTGGCCCGCGGCATGACGACGTGGAACCTGACCCGCGACGGCGCGCCGAACGGCATGTCGGTGGCCAAGCTCCGGCTCACGGTGCGCAGCCCGTTCCGGCCCGGGGACGAACTCCCGGTGCACCCCGGGCGGGACTGGTTCACCGTGCTGTCCGGGACGGTGCGGCTGCACCTGGGGGACCGGATCATCCTGGTGAAGGCCGGTGAGGCGGCCGAGTTCTCGACGATGACGCCGCACGCCTTCGGCGCCGAGAGCGGGCCGGCCGAGATCATCGTCATTCTCGACCGGGACGGCGAGCGCGCCCACGCCCGCCGCTCGGCCCAGGACATCGACACCTGAGGACCGTCCGCACGTCACCACGTCGGACGGGTCAGCTCAGGCCGCGCATCCAATCGAGCCACGCGTTTCATCGGTCGAACGACCGATGTGCCGAGGCGGTTCGCGGACCGACACTGCAAGGGCGCCAACCACATCCCGCGGTTGACCGGCCCCGGAAAGGGAGATGACTGTCATGGCGACCTTCATGGACGTCCACAGTGGGTTCGTCGGAGTCACGGCGGAGGAACTGGCGGCCGCGCACGCCGCCGACCTGCAGATCGAGGCCGAAGAGAGTGTGCACTTCGAGAAGGCCTGGCTCGATCCGGAGTCGGGCAAGGCATTCTGCCTGTCGACCGGGCCGAGCAAGGAGGCCGTCATGCACGTCCACGAACGGGCCGGCCATCCGACGGCAGAGATCTACGAACTATCGATCCAGATCTGAGCCGTACGGGACGATCAGGAGTCCTGCAGCCGCTCGTTGATCGCCGCCGCGCTGAACCGCCCCGCGACGATCGATCCGGCGGCCAACAGGTCCTCGTACGTCTCCGCTCCGCCCGAATCCTCGGGCGGAGCGGCCCGCCGTCCGCCGGTGCACCGCGGATACCGAGGACCGACCGCCGCCGCCTCGACCGCCTCGACCACGATCGAATGACGCCAGTCGTCGCCGAAGTCGTAGACGTAGTGCAGGGCCGATCCGGCATCGGGTGCGGCATCGGCGAGGGTGATCCGCCCGGCGTCCATGAATCCCATCTCCGGGTCGGGTCGCCCGTACTCCCCGGTGGGCGTCTCGAACATCCACAGATGCGAATCGGCCCATCCGAAGGCCACCTGCAGAATGTCGTGCAGTTCGGCCAGGGTGGCGGTGGACGGAACTTCCAGCCGCCGCCAGATCGGTGGTCTGGTGTGGGTCAGCGTCACCTTGAGCCGGTGCACCCGGCTGACCCGCGTCGACTGGCGGGGCGACGTCGGCGCCGGCGGCATCGGAACCACCGCCGCCGGCACGACGACCAGATGCTCGCGCGACCGGAGCAGGGGCAGCAGGGCGTTGACCTGCTCGATGTCATCGGCGCGGCGGGCGGCGATCGGTGCTACCAGGGCCGCGGCCAGGATGTTGCCGGCCTGCGTCCGGGTATAGGTCATGAACGGCAGACCGGCGATGGTCGCCCGCACTTCGAACTGTCGGCGGGTCTTACCGATCTCGCCGTGCAACTGGCAGGCCTTGACCCCGGAGCCGCGGCTGTGGTCGAGCAGGACACTGAAACTCCTGGGCCGACCGGCGATCTCGAAGTCCAGGACCAACATCTCCTCGGACTGGGCGGGGTCGGACCAGCCGTAGGCGCTCAGAAGACGTCCGGCGCCGACGTCGTCGGCCCACTCAACGTCCGGTACTTCGGCCGCGAGGAGCTGCTCGACCGCGGCCAGCGCGGCCGATCGGACCGCGATCGGACCGACGGAGGCGAACACCCGCGCCATCGCCACCGTCTCGCGGCGTCCAGTTTCCACGGCTTCGGCGATGAGATGCTTGATCATCCCGACCGAGTCGTCGTCGTACATGGCCAGGAAGGCGGCACCGAACTGCTCGGCCGCGATCGCGTCGGTACCCGGCACCAGGAACTGGGACCAATGATCCAGCAGGTCGCCGGCCCACTGTTTCTCGGAGAACACTGGGCCGTAGTCGCGCAGCCACACGGCCAGGGCCTCGACGTCGTCACCGAACCGGGCCGCGTGGTCCAGGAAAGGTTGCGGCGCACCGGATTCGGCGAGCCGGCGACGAAGGTCGTCGGCCGTGGCCTCGACCAGCGGCGGTACCGGGATCAGCGTCGAGACGGCTCGCAGTGGCGTCTCGTCCCGGTCGGTCGCCGCGGATTCCGGCAGGTCGGGAACCAACGACAGATGCCGCTTCCGTCCGCCCGCCCGTTGGTCCACCCCCCGATGATGCCAGTTGGGTCGCTGGCCCGACCAACCCGTGATGCAGGATTCGCAGGCCGTGAGCACCCGGTCACCCTCGGCGGTACCCGTGGTCGCGTGCTGGGACGAGAGAAGGTTCGTCACTACAGTGAACCCGGGCGGGGTATCGATGAATAGGGCGGGGGCGCGGGTGGACGAGGACGATCGAATTCTCTCGGAGTTGCACGATCCGGAATGGGCCAAGCGGGTGGCCGCGATCGAGAAGGAGTTCCGCAAAGCAGAACGGAAACGATCGCCGGCACCGCTCGCTCGACCGACCAGGACGCCGCGCCGCTTCCGTGCGGCCTACATCTGGACCGTGGTCGTCATCGGGGTTCTGGCCTACGCGGCCATCGCGAAACCGTGGGGTGTGCAAGGCAGGATCCCCGTGGCCAATCAACCCGATCCAATCGTGACGGTCGACCAGGCGGCTCCCACGACGTCGTCACCGACCACCGCCGCGCAGACCGCGGTCGACGAAGACCCGTTCGCCGGCAGCCCGGCCGCCCTCTGGCCGACCGCGGACAAGGGAGTCATCATGCCGACGGCCACAGCCGTTGGTCCGCTCAGCGCGGCGCAGGTCCGGCATTCCCTGGATGTTGCCCACCGATACCTGTTGACCGCCCGGACGGATCCCCGTGTGCTGACCGCGCATCAGACGGGTCTGCTCAGGTCGATGATCGTACCGGCCGAACTGGCCACATCGGCGCCGGTCACGGGACCGAATTCGGTGCTCCGCCCAACCCTGCTCGCCCCCGGGTTCAAGCTGGCCGCGCCGATTCGGGTGAACGGCACGGTCGCCGCGAAGTACGCGAGCTCGTCGACCCGTCGCGTGTTAGTGGTGACCACGAACCTGGTGTGGGCCTACGCCCTCGTCCCCCAGGCGGATTCGTTGACGACGGGCGACGACATCGTGGTGTTGCACGAGAAGATGACGCTGGATCTCTACCCGTCGGACCCGACCTGGAAGGACAAGGTCTGGATCACCGACGCCGACTGGTACACCGCGAACATCGACTGCGCATACGTCAAGCAGGGCCTGCTCGCACTGCCGCGGATCGACGACCCATCCCGCGCACCCCGCCCATCCGGTGTGGTGCCGACCGGCTCCCAGGTCTTCGATCCGAAGACCCCACTGGACATGGGCGGAAGTTGTCTGTGAGCGGCGATGCGGGCGCCTGATCGAGCCGGGCATTGCGCGGGACCGGCCGGCGTGACGTCGGATTGCGGGTGGCGCCGACGTGACTGCCGCGGACCATTCCAACCCGCCCGACCGGCCATGAGACGATGAAGGAGTGACGGCGCAGAGAACATCACAGAGGACCGGGCAGGCCGCATGGCCCTACCGCGACCGAGCGGGGTTTACCGAGCCCGTTGCCGGGCCGCGCCGCTGATCTGCAGCGCACCTGACTCGACGGGCGCCCCGCCAGCCTCCGACAGCGCCGCTGTCACCACGTCAACACCAGGCCCGCGCCGCAGCCGGCCTGAGTCCGAAAGGTCCTCATGTCCCAGCACGAATCCACCGATGCCGTCGCGCTCGACCCGACCGATCCGGTGGCCGTCCAGGCGGCCGTGGAGGTCGCCCTGGCCGCCATCGCCGCGGCCACGGACCTGGAAGATCTGAAATCGGTCCGGCTGGCCCAGGCCGGCGACAAGAGCCCGCTGGCCCTGGCCAACCGGGCCATCGGCGGGCTCGACAAATCCCAGAAGGTGGCGGCCGGCCGACTCATCGGCCCGGCCCGCGGGCAGATCAACCAGGCGATCGCCGCGCGTGAGGTCGAGCTGGCCGCCGAGCGGAACGCCCGGGTGCTGGCCCAGGAGCGGGTGGACGTCACGCTGCCCTACGATCGCCGACCGGCCGGCGCCCGCCACCCGATCTCCGCCGTGATGGCCGACATCGAAGACATCTTCGTCGGCATGGGCTGGGGGGTCGCGGAGGGCCCGGAGATGGAAGCCGAGTGGTTCAACTTCGACGCGCTGAACTTCCCGCCCGATCACCCGGCCCGGGCCATGCAGGACACCTTCTACGTGGCCGGGAAGGACGGTGCCGACTCCGGGCTGGTGCTGCGCACCCACACCTCTCCGGTGCAGATCCGCACCATGCTCGGTCAGCAGCCGCCGATCTACGTCATCTGCCCGGGCCGGGTCTACCGCACCGACGAGCTCGACGCCACCCACACGCCGGTGTTCACCCAGGTCGAAGGGCTGGCCATCGACAAGGGCCTGACCATGGCCCACCTCAAGGGCACCCTGGACCACTTCGCCCGGGCCATGTTCGGCCCGGCCAGCAAGGCCCGGCTCCGGCCGTCGTTCTTCCCGTTCACCGAACCCAGCGCCGAGATGGACATCTGGTTCGAGGGCAAGAAGGGCGGCGCCGGCTGGGTCGAATGGGGCGGTTGCGGCATGGTCGACCCCGACGTCCTGCGCGCCTGCGGACTGGACCCGGCGGTGTACTCCGGCTTTGCGTTCGGCATGGGCATCGAACGCACCCTGCAGTTCCGCAACGACGTCCCCGACATGCGTGACCTGGTCGAGGGCGACGTGCGCTTCACGTCCGCGTTCGCGGCCCCGGCGAAGGAAATCTGACATGCGTACCCCCGTTGAATGGCTGTCCGACTATGTCTCCCTGCCGCCCGGGGTGGTGGCCACCGACGTCGCCGATGCCTTGTTGCGCATCGGATTCGAGGTCGAGGACGTCCACACCGTCCCGGAGACCACCGGCGACCTGGTGATCGGCCAGGTGCTGACCATCGAGGAACTGACCGAGTTCAAGAAGCCGATCCGCTTCGTCCGCGTCGACGTCGGGCCGGGCCACGGACCGAACGGATCCGACGAGCCGCGGGAGATCATCTGCGGCGCCCGCAACTTCGCGGTCGGCGACAAGGTGGTCATCGCGCTGCCCGGATCGGTGCTGCCCGGCGGCTTCGCCATCGCCTCCCGCAGCACCTACGGACACATCTCGGACGGCATGATCTGTTCCGTCCGGGAGCTGGGCATCGGCACCGAACACGACGGCATCCTGGTCCTCGACGCCAACGCACAGATCGGCGTCGACGCCCGCGGCCTCATCGGCAGCCACGACAGTGTCGTCGAACTGGCTATCACCCCGGACCGCGGCTACGCCCTGTCCATCCGCGGGCTGGCCCGGGAAACCGGTGCCGCTCTTGATGTTCCGTTCATCGACCCGGCCGACGTGAACCTGCCCGAGCGGGCCGAGGCCGGCTGGCCGGTCACGATCGCGGACGCCGGATGCGGCCGGTTCGTCACCGTCCGGATCACCGGGATCGACCCGAACGTGCCCACCCCGTTCCGGATCCGCCGGCGGCTGCAGGCGGCCGGGATCCGGAACATCTCACTCGCCGTCGACGTCACCAACTACGTGATGCTCGAACTCGGACATCCGTTGCACGCGTTCGACTCCGGCAAGCTCGCCGGCGAGATCACCGTCCGGCGGGCGACGGCGGGGGAGACCCTGAAGACCCTCGACGGCACGGTCCGGACCCTGGTGACGGACGACCTGCTGGTGACCGACGAATCCGGTCCGATCTCCATGGCCGGGGTGATGGGCGGCGAATCCACCGAGATCTCCTCCGCCACCACCGATGTCGTGATCGAGGCGGCGTACTGGGATCCGGCCGTCATCTCTCGGGCGGCCCGTCGCCACAAGCTGGGGAGCGAGGCGTCCCGGCGGTACGAACGTGGGGTCGACCCGGCCCTGTCGGCCGTGGCCGCCGAGGCCGCGGCGCAACTGTTGGTCCGGTACGCAGGCGGAGAGATCGTCGGCCGGTCCGACGTCGTCGGCACGCTTCCGGCGCAACCGGTGATCGAACTGCCCCTGGGTGAGTCGGAACGCCTGGCCGGGCGCCCGTACGAGGCATCCGTGATCCTGCGGCGACTGGAGCAGATCGGGTGTGTGATCGATGACCGCTCGGCCGACCCGCTGGCCGTCACCCCGCCGACCTGGCGGCCGGACCTGACCCGGCCGGCCGATCTGGTCGAGGAGGTGGCCCGCCTGGAGGACTACGCGACCATCCCGACCATCCTGCCCGGGGCGCCGGCCGGGACCGGCCTGACCTACGGCCAGCGCCGGGAACGGCGGATCGCCGACGACCTGGCCTCGGCCGGTCTCACCGAGGTACTCGCGTTCCCGTTCGTCGGGACGGCGGACCTGGACGCGCTCGGTCTGCCCGCAGACGACGTCCGCCGGTTCGCCACCAGCCTGCTGAACCCGCTGGACGCGGATCGTCCGTCGATGCGGACGACCCTGCTGCCCGGTCTGCTGGACGCGGTGACCCGCAACATCGCGCGCGGCGCCCGCGACCTGTCGTTCTTCGAGATCGGTCAGGTGTTCCTGCCCAGCAGCAACGCTCCGGTGCCGCCGGCCACCGCCGTGGATCACCGGCCCAGCGAGATCGAGCTCGCGGTGCTCAACTCCAGCCTGCCACTGCAACCCCGCCACGTGGCCGTGGTTCTGGCCGGGGCGATCGAGCGGGCCGGCTGGTGGGGCAAGGGCCGGGACGGCTCCTGGGCGGACGCCATCGAACTGGCCCGCCGGGTGGGCGTGACCGCCGGCGTCGACCTGCGGGTCGTCCCGGCCGAGCAGGCCCCATGGCACCCGGGACGCTGCGCGTCGATCCGGGTCGGCGACTGGATCGTCGGCTACGCCGGCGAACTGCACCCTGCGGTGGTGGAACGCCTCGGTCTGCCGGCGCGGTCGGCGGCCCTGGAACTGGACCTGGACGCCATCCCGGAACGCGCGACTCCGGTCGCCCCCCAGATCTCGCCGTTCCCCCCGGTGCACCTGGACGTCGCTCTGGTCGTGTCGGACGAGGTGCTGGCGGCGGACGTCACATCGGCCCTGGTGGCCGGCGGTGGTGAACTGCTGGAACTGGTGCGGCTGTTCGACGTGTACACCGGCGACCAGGTCGCGGGCGGGTCGAAATCGCTGGCCTTCTCGCTGGTGGTCCGAGCCCCAGACCGGACGCTCACGGCCGCCGAGGCCCTGACCGTCCGTGACGCGGCGGTCGCGGAGGCAGCCCGCCGTACCGGTGCCGTCCTGCGCTGAACCAGGTTGGTTGGGCCAGGAGGTACGAATGGTCGCGTCGGAGATGCTTGGATGGTTACATGTCATCGCAGTTGCCCCCTGACCTGTCCAGGAAGATCCTCAAGGCCGGGTACTACCCGGCGTTCGTCACGGACGTTCTGGATATCGCCCTGGCCGACGAGAGCGTCGAGACGCACCTGGTGCATCTGGAGACCACGTTCGACGTCGAGACCATCCGGCGGCACCTGTCGGTGGTCGCGCTCACTCCCACCCGTCTGATCTTTGTGCACGCCGACGACCACGGCGGCGACCCGGAGCACGGCGAGCAGGCCCACGGCATCGCCACCAGTGAGTCGGTGCCGCTGTCCGCGGTGAAGACGGTGATGGTCACCCACGTCGTCCCGAACCCGGAGAAGTACACGGCCGGGAGTCTTGGCCGCGAGGTGACGGTGACCATCGGGTGGGGCGCGGTGGCCCGGCTCGACCTGGAGCCGGCCAGCTGCGGTGACCCGAACTGCGACGCGGACCACGGCTACACCGGCTCGATGACCGGCGACGACCTGTCGCTGCGCATCAGCGCCGACGCCGAGGGGGAGAACGAGCTGGCCGACGCTCTGGTGTTCGCCCGGGTCCTGTCGGCGGCCACGGCATCGGCGCGCGTGTGAGCAGCAGCCCCGCCTCCGACCGCCCTGGCGTGCCCTCGCTCGGAGCGTCGCCGGTGGTTCCGACCTACGGCCCGGACTGCTTGGGCGCCGTCCTGCCCGGCGTGGCCGCCGCGCTGGGCGCGCCGATCGCGCTTCCTGCGGTGCCGCTGCCGACCGCGGAACGTGTCTGCGTCGTCCTGGTCGACGGCCTCGGACATCACCTCCTGCACCAGAACGCCACCGATGCGCCGTTCCTGGCCTCGATGGCGGGCACCGTGCTGCGGGCGGGCACACCCAGCACCACCGCCACGTCGGTCGCCTCCTTCGGCACCGGTCGGCCGCCCGGACAGCACGGCCTGGTCGGCTACCAGGTGATGGACCCCGACCGCGGCGAGCTGCTGAACGAACTGCGCTGGGACCCGGCCGTCGACCCGGCCCGGTGGCAGCCGCACCCGACCGTTTTCGAGCACCTCACCGCGGCCGGGATCGGCTGCACCGCGATCGGCAATCCGGAGTTCGACGGATCCGGGCTCACCCAGGCCGCCCTGCGCGGGCCGCAGTTCGTGGGAGTCGGCGGTCTGCACCAGCGCGTCGATGTGGCGGTGCGGGCGTTGGCCGCGCCGGGACTGGTCTACCTGTACTGGGGGCAGATCGACGCGGCCGGCCACCAGCACGGCGTCACCAGCCGCAACTGGCTGCGCGCGCTTCGAGAGGCCGACGAGGCGTTGGCCCGGTTGGCCCGGCAGTTGCCGTCGGGCACTCTTCTGTTGATCACGGCCGACCACGGCATGATCGACGTTCCCCACGAGTTCCGGGTCGACCTCGCCACTCGGCCGGACCTGCAGCCGGGGATCAGGGTCCTCGCCGGCGAGGCCCGCTTCGCGCAGGCCTACTGCGAGCCGGGTGCCGCGGCCGAGGTGGCCCGCCGACTGAGCGACGCCTTCGGCGAACTGGCCTGGGTACGGACCCGCGACGAGGCGATCGCGGACCACTGGTTCGGCCCGGTCGACGACCGGGTGGTCGGGCGGATCGGGGATGTGGTCGTGGCCGGTCGGGAACCGTTCGTGTTCGTCGATTCTCGGACCACCGCGCCGCACGAACTCAAGCTCATCGGTCAGCACGGATCGCTCACCGACGCCGAGCAGCTGGTACCGCTGCTGGAGTACATCGCCTGACCTCGGGGCGGCCGTCCGTCATCGCCGCTCCGGCCAGCGGCCGGGCGGAGCGGTCGGCTGCGGTGCCCGGACGACGGCCGCCATCTCCAGGTAGCCGCACGCGTCCAGTTCCCCGGTCTGACGCAGCCACAGGGCGAACTGCCGGAGCGTGACGTGCGCCGCCCGGTCGTACGGGCGGACTCCGTCCCGCACGAACTCGTCCCACTTCATGACGATCAATTCGAGGTTGACCAGATCGCTCAGGCCGACGCCGACGGCGGCCCTGGGCAGCGGCCTCCCGGTCGTCTCGTCCAGGACCACCGGTCCGTTCGCGTCCAGGAAGGTACGCAGGCGTTCCATCACCTCACGGTCGCGGTGCAGCGTCGGTTCGGTGATGCGGCCGGCCCGGTGGGCCAGGAAGCGATCGATGAGTTGGGCTGCCGTCGGGCTCGTCTGGGTCATGGCCGAGATGGTGCGCCGTCACACCGACAGTGCTCCGCCCGGACGACTCCGCCGCGTCATCGGTGCTGGTCAGAGCGCAGGCGTCAGCGGGTGACGGCGAAACCGTCGAACGGACCGGCGGCGATGCGGGTGGCGGTCGTCAGCGCCGAGACCGGCACGGGCACCCGGCTGCCGCCGGTACCTCCGTTACCCAGCTGCCCGCCGGCTCCCCAGGCCATGACGGTGCCGTTGCCGCGGAGCGCGTAGGCGTTGTTGCCGGTTGCGAGGAGGGCTGTGCCGCCGACCGCGGCGACCGCGGTGGCATCCCGGAGCCCGGACACCTGGACGGGCACAAGGGTGCTGGCGGTGCTTCCGTTGCCCAGCGCACCGTCGGTGCCTGCTCCCCAAGCCCACACTGTGCCGTCACCGCGGACCGCGTACCCGGTGGCGAACCCGGCGGCAAGGGCAGTGACGTTCGACAGGCCGGTCACCTTCACCGGCACCAGGGCCACGGCGGTGCGCCCGTTGCCCAACGCCCCGGAACTTCCCGAGCCCCAGGCCCAGACCGTCCCGTCGCTCTCGACGGCGTACCCGTTGAACCAGCCACCGGCCACCGCGGTGACGTGAGTCAACCCGGAAACCCGCACCGGCACCGCACTGTCCGCGGTCCTTGCGTTGCCGAGTTGACCGAGTCCGCCTGAGCCCCACGCCCACACCGTGCCGTCCCCGCGCAGTGCGTACGCGGTGTTGACGCCACCGGCGGCCACCGCGGTGACGTCGGTCAACCCGGAAACCCGCACCGGCACTGCACTGTCCGCGGTCCCTCCGTTGCCCAGTTGACCGGCGGAGCCCGCACCCCAGGCCCACACGGTGCCGTCCTCGCGGACCGCGTACCCGGTGTCGAAACCGCCCGCGACAGCCGCTATGCCGCTTAGCCCGGGAACCTGTTCGGGCACCGAGGTGTCAGCCGTGATGCCGGTGCCCACCGCCGGACCCCACGTCCACACGGTGCCGTCCCCCCGCAGGGCGTAGACGGTGGTGAAACCGGCGGTGACGGCCGTGACGTCACCCAGCCCGAACACCGGTCCCGGCACCAGCTTGTCGGCGGTACTGCCGTTGCCCAGCAGACCGTTGAACCCGGCACCCCACGCCCAGACCCGGCCATTGCTGGGGGTGGCGCGGGCGAGGGTGTAGCCGTTGGTGTCGACGACCAGGTGCACGGTCGAGTTCGAGCCGTTGAACAGCTGGACCTTTCCGTCAGGGCCGATCGGGACGACAACCGTGGCCGCGATGTTCCGCCCGGCCCGGAAGTTCAGGGTCGATGCAGCCGGCCGGCTGGTGCCGGACGGCCACACGGTGAGGTACCCAGAGGCCTGCGGGGCAACCACGGTCACCGTCAGAGCCACCGAGGCCGCCACGCTGCCGGGCCCGGTGACCGTCACCGCGACCGTGTCCCGAGCGGCTGCCGGGCGGGCGAACTGGAGAAGGATGCGTGAGTCAGCGATCCTGCTCGGAGTCGCCGACAACAGGGTGCCGGCCGCGGTCGGGTTCCCGGGCACCAAATACCCGGCGACGTCGATGATGACGCCAACGGTGCCGGCGGACCCGTTGAACACCCGCAGCGCGGAGCCGGCGCTGACCGGCACGATGACCAGGAGGGCGATGTTCTCCCCGGCCTGGAAGTTCACGTTCGACGCCTTCGGCCGCGGACTGTTCGACGGCCACACGGTCAGATACCCCGCTCGTTGCGGGTTGACCACGGTGACCGTCGCGACCACTCCGGCCACCGCGGGTGGGATCCCGCCCCGACCGCCGATCTGCACGTCCTTCGCCGCCAACGCCGGGACCGGCCCGGCCAATTGTCGACCGACGCGGGAATCGACGATCCGGGTCGGCGGCACCGGCACCACCGCGCCGGATGCGGTCGGTGTCCCGGATCGGGTGTACCCGGTGACGTCCACGACCACCTGCACGCTGCCGCTGGAGCCGTTGAACACCTCGATGCCGCCCACGGCGCCGACCCGGACCAGCACCATGTTCGCGATGGTCTGCCCGGCCCGGAAGTTGAGGTTCGACGTTCCCGGCCGGGTGCTCCCGGACCGCCACACCGTGAGGTAGCCCGCCTGCTGCGGATCCACCACCGTCACCGTGGCCAGCACCGCGGCCACCCCGTCGGCGGGGATTGCGCCGCGCCCGGTCACCTGCACCGGGGCCGTCCCCGCCGCCGGCAGTGCACCCGGGATCTGCAGCCCGCTGCGGGAGTCGGCGATCCGCGCCGGGGTCACCGACACCGCGGCACCCGCAACGACCGGCGCCGCCGACACCGCCCCGCGCGCCTGCTGCGCCGTCGGCGCCGCCCCGACCGCTGCCGGAGCGGTGACCGCACCGGCAGCCAGCAAGGACAGGACGGTGATCAGCACCCGGACAACGGCCCTCATGACATGGCCTCCTCTGACGAGATTTGGGGCGTCGGACCACCCGCCCAGGAATGGCCGGACGGGCTGGCGCTCGACCGACCCGACCAGCACACTGGGCTCGTCCACACCCCGCTAGGGCCAGAAGGCCCATAGGGGGGCCGGGCTCCGCTATGCGGCCGCCGCGCAGCTCCGTGGCCGCTGGCCCCGCTCGAGGCGTTCCCGGCCGTCCTCTCGCGGCGGTCCGGCGCCCCGACGTCTGACGAAACCCTTTGATGTGGATGATCATGCAGTTAGGTGTATATTTCTCGATATCATGACTGAGAAGACCTACCGCGTGGCCGTGGCCGGCGCCAGCGGTTACGCCGGAGGAGAGATCCTCCGCTTGTTGCTGGCCCACCCGCAGGTCGAGATCGGCGCGCTCACCGCCAACGCCAGCGCGGGCGACCGCCTGGCGGTCCATCAGCCGCACCTCTGGCCGCTGGCCGACCGGATCCTCGAGCCGACCACCGCCGAGACCCTGGCCGGGCACGACGTGGTGTTCCTGGCCCTGCCGCACGGCCACTCCCACCAGGTGGCGGCCGAACTCGGCCCGGACGTCGTCGTCATCGACTGCGGGGCCGACCACCGGCTCACCGACCCGGCAGCGTGGGCCAAGTTCTACGGCGGCGACCACCCCGGTTCCTGGCCGTACGGCATGCCCGAACTGCCGGGCGGCCGGGCCAGACTGGAGGGCGTCAAGCGCGTCGCCGTTCCCGGCTGTTACCCGACGGCCGCGTCGCTGGCGCTGGCGCCCGCCCTGGCCGCCGGTCTGGTCGAAGCCGACGTCGTGGTGGTCGCCGCCTCCGGTACGTCAGGGGCCGGGAAGTCACTCAAGACGAACCTGCTGGCGTCCGAGGTCATCGGCTCGGCCAGCGCCTACGGTGTCGGCGGCGTGCACCGGCATACCCCGGAGATGATCCAGAACCTGACCGCCGCGGCCGGAACCCCGGTCTCGGTCAGCTTCACCCCGGTCCTGGTGCCGATGTCCAGGGGCATCCTGTCCACCTGCAGCGCCGTCATCAAGCCCGGAGTCACCGAGAGCGAGATTCGTCAGGCCTACGAAACCGCCTACGGTGCCGAGCCTTTCGTGCATCTACTGCCCGAGGGTCAATGGCCGACGACCGGTGCCGTGACGGGCGCGAACACGTTGCTGCTGCAGCTCGCGGTCGACACCGACGCGCACCGGCTGGTCGTGGTGGCCGCCGTGGACAATCTGACCAAGGGCACCGGCGGCGCCGCCGTGCAGTGCCTCAACCTGGCCCTCGGACTGCCCGAGACGACCGGCCTTTCGACCGTGGGAGTGGCGCCGTGACGACCGAGAACCAGGGCGTCACCGCCCCCAAGGGCTTCCGGGCCGCCGGCGTGACGGCCGGGCTCAAGCCCTCGGGCAAGCCGGACATCGCCCTCGTCCTCAACGACGGTCCGATCCGCAACGCGGCCGGTGTGTTCACCGGCAACCGGGTGAAGGCCGCCCCGGTCCGCTGGTGCGAGCAGATCTTCGGCGGCACCGGCGGTTTCAGCCCGGCGATCGCCGCTGTGGTCCTGAACTCCGGCGGCGCCAACGCCTGCACCGGCCCGGCCGGCTACGCCGACACGGTGGCCACCGCCGAGCATCTGGCCGCCGCCCTCGACGTCGGGTCCACCCAGATCGCGGTCTGCTCCACCGGCCTCATCGGCGAGCGGCTGCCGATGGACAAGATCCTCACCGGCTCCACCGCCGCCGTCGCGGCTCTGCACGAGCAGGGCGGTGTCGATGCGGCGGTCGCGATCATGACCACCGACACCGTCCCCAAGCAGGTCGTCGTCGCGGCCGGAGGCTTCACCGTCGGCGGCATGGCCAAGGGAGCCGGCATGCTCGCGCCCGCCCTGGCCACCATGCTGGTCGTGGTCACCACCGACGCGGTGGCCGACAACCACGCTCTGGACACCGCTCTCCGGGCCGCGACCCGGGTGTCGTTCGACCGCCTGGACTCCGACGGCGCCATGTCCACCAACGACACGGTGCTGCTGCTGGCCTCCGGCGCCTCCGGCGTTCAGCCGAGCCAGGAGGTCCTGACCGCCGCCGTCACCCGGGCCTGTCAGGACCTGGCCAACCAGCTGCTGGCCGACGCCGAGGGGGCCACCAAGGAGATCTCGATCGAGGTCGTCCACGCGGCCTCCGAGGATGACGCCGTCGAGGTCGGGCGAGTCGTCGCCCGCAACTCACTGGTCAAGACCGCGTTCTTCGGCGGCGACGCCAACTGGGGCCGGATCCTGGCCGCGGTCGGCACCAGCCGGGCCGCGTTCGACCCCGACCAGATCGACGTGGCCATCAACGGAGTCTGGATCTGCAAGCAGGGGTCCACCGGTGAGGACCGCTCTCTGGTCGACCTGGCCGGTCGCAAGGCCCACGTCGTCATCGACCTGCACGCCGGAGTCGAGACGGCCACCATCCTGACCAACGACCTCTCCCACGCCTACGTCCACGAGAACTCGGCGTACTCGACGTGACCACCGCACCCCCTGTCGGATCGCTCGCCCGGACCGCCGATCTGGAACCCCGCAACACCGCCGACCTGAGCGACGCCGCCGAACGGGCCGCGGTGCTGGCCGATGCCCTGCCCTGGCTGCGGCAGTTCGCCGGGGCGTTGGTCGTCGTCAAGTACGGCGGGAACGCGATGACCGACGATGCGCTCAAGCAGGCGTTCGCGGCGGACATGGTCTTCCTGCGCACCGTCGGGCTGCGTCCGGTCATCGTGCACGGCGGCGGACCTCAGATCTCGTCGATGCTCAAGCGGCTCGGTATGGCCGGTGAGTTCCGGGGCGGTTTCCGCGTCACCACCCCCGAGACCATGGACGTGGTGCGGATGGTGCTGGTCGGGCAGGTCGGCCGCGAGTTGGTCGGGCTGATCAACAAGCACGGGCCGCTGGCCGTGGGCATGTCCGGTGAGGACGCCGGGCTGTTCACCGCGGCCCGGCGCACGGTCGCCGTCGACGGCGTCGAGACAGACATCGGGTTGGTCGGCGACGTGGTCGACGTCAACCCGGGCGCCGTCCTCGACCTGCTGGACGCGGGCCGGATCCCGGTGATCTCCACTGTCGCCCCGGACATCGACGGCTTGGTGCACAACGTCAACGCCGACACAGCGGCGGCCGCCCTGGCCATCGCCCTGAACGCGTCGAAGCTGGTGATGCTGACCGACGTCGAGGGTCTGTACTCGAACTGGCCCGACCGGTCCTCGCTGCTGTCACGGATCTCGGTGTCCGCGCTCGAGAAGATGTTGCCCAGACTGGAGTCCGGCATGGTGCCCAAGATGGAGGGGTGCCTGCGCGCCGTGCGGGGCGGTGTCGCCGCGGCCCATGTGATCGACGGCCGCGTACCGCACGCCGTCCTGCTGGAAATCGTGACCACCCAAGGCATCGGCACCATGGTGGTGCCCGACAAGGAGACGTCGACATGACGAGCGCAGCATCGAACCCCAAGAGCGGCAACACGATCGCCGCTGACCGCTGGTCCGGCGCGCTGATGAGCAACTTCGGCGTCCCCCAGGTCGAACTGGTCTCCGGTTCCGGCGCGGTCGTCGTCGACGCCGACGGCAAGCAGTACCTGGACCTGCTGGGCGGCATCGCCGTCAACTCCCTGGGCCACGCCCATCCGGCCGTGGTGAAGGCGGTCTGCGGACAGATCGCCACCCTGGGCCACGTCTCCAACTTCTTCACTCACCCCAACGTGCTGGAGCTGGCCGAGAAGCTGATCCACCTCACCGGCGCGGACGACGCGAAGGTGCTGTTCTGTAACTCCGGCGCGGAGGCCAACGAGGCCGCCTTCAAGATGGCCCGGCTGACCGGACGGCCACGCATCATCGCCGCCGAGGGCGCGTTCCACGGCCGCACCATGGGAGCCCTGGCCCTGACCGGCCAGCCCGGCAAACGGGCGCCGTTCGAACCGATGCCGGCCGGCGTCGAATTCGTTCCCTACGGCGACGTCGACGCCCTGCGCGCGGCCGTCGACGAGACGGTGGCGGCGGTCTTCCTGGAACCCATCCTGGGTGAGGCCGGGGTGCAGCCGGCGCCCGACGGCTATCTGGCCGCGGCCCGCGAGATCACCAGTGCCACCGGCACTCTGCTCGTCCTGGACGAGGTGCAGACCGGCGTCGGCCGGACCGGCCAGTGGTTCGCCCACCAGAGCGCCGGCATCAAGCCGGACGTGATCACCCTGGCCAAGGGCCTCGGCGGCGGTCTGCCGATCGGCGCCGTCATCGGCCTCGGCGCCGCCGGCAGGTTGCTGTCCCCGGGCCAGCATGGATCGACCTTCGCCGGCAACCCGGTCTGCGCCGCCGCCGCCCTGGCCGTCCTCGACACCATCGAGAGCCACAAACTCCTCGACCACGTCGATGCCCTTGGTAAACATCTCTCGACCGCGATCGAGGACCTCGACCACCCGCTGGTGGACCACGTCCGCGGCGCCGGCCTGCTGCTGGGCGTGGTGCTGACCCGGGACATCTCGGCCGCGGCGGCGAAGGCCGCCATGGACGCCGGTTTCATCATCAATGCGCCGGCCCCGTCGGTACTGCGCCTTGCTCCGCCCCTGATCCTGACCACCGAGCAGGCCGACTCGTTCGTCACCGCGCTGCCCGCCATCCTCGACGCCGCCGCCCGGGCCGCCGACAGCCAGAAAGAAGCCAGCAAATGATCCGGCACTATCTCAAGGACGACGACCTCTCGCCGCAGGAGCTGATCGCCCTGCTCGACACGGCCGACCAGTTCAAGGCCGACCGTCACGGGTTCAAACCGCTGGCCGGCAAGTCGGTGGCCGCCGTCTTCGAGAAGAACTCGACCCGGACCCGTCTGTCGTTCGAGGTCGGTATCAGCCAGCTCGGTGGCCAGCCGGTGATGATCGACGGCCGGACATCGCAGTTGGGTCGCGAGGAGACCATCGAGGACACCTCGCGGGTGCTGTCCCGGTATGTCGACGCCGTGGCCATCCGGACCTTCGCCCAGCGTCGCATCAACGCCCTGGCCAGCGTCTCCACCGTCCCGGTGATCAACGCGCTGACCGACGAATACCACCCGTGCCAGGTGCTGGCCGACCTGCAGACCATCCGGGAACGCTTCGGGCGGCTCAAGGGGCTGACCCTGACCTACCTCGGTGACGGCGCCAACAACATGTCCCACTCGCTGATGCTCGGCGGCGCCAACGCGGGTCTGCACGTGCGGGTGTCGTCGCCGGTCGGGTTCGACCCGCAGCCGGACATCCTGCTCGCCGCCAAGGAGCGGGCCGCGCTCACCGGCGGCTCCATCCACCTGATCACCGACCCGACGGAAGCGGTGACCGGATCGGACGTGCTGGTCACCGACACCTGGACCTCGATGGGCCAGGAAAACGACGGGCTGGACCGCATCGGACCGTTCCGGCCGTACCAGATCAACCGCGCCCTGCTGGCCCAGGCCAACGCGGAAGCGATTGTGCTGCACTGCCTTCCGGCCCACCGCGGTTTCGAGATCACCGACGAGGTGCTGGACGGACCGTCGTCGGCGGTGTGGGACGAGGCCGAGAACCGGTTGCACGCGCAGAAGGCCCTGCTGGCCTTCCTGATCGGTCTCACGAGATCCTGACTCCGATGACGACCAGCAACGTCACCCGGGCCGGCGGGGCGGCCGGCGGCTCCGGGAACGTCCCGGCCACCAAGGCGGCCCGGCACGGCCGGATCACCGACCTGATCCGGGACAGCGCCATCCGCAGCCAGGGAGAGTTGATGGCCCTGCTGGAGGCGGAGGGCCTGCACACCACGCAGGCCACGCTCTCTCGTGATCTGGAGGAGCTCGGCGCGCTCAAGCTCCGCGGTGTCGACGGTGGGGCGCCGGTCTACGTCATCCCGGAGGACGGTTCCCCCCGCCCGATGGCCGGAGGGACGTCCAGGCTGGCCCGGCTGTTCAGCGAGCTGCTGCTCTCCCATGACGCGTCCGGCAACCTGGTCGTGCTCCGCACGCCACCCGGAGCGGCGCAGTTCCTGGCCTCGGCCATCGACCGGGCCGCCCTGGTCGACGTCATCGGCACCATCGCCGGGGACGACACCATCCTGGTGGTGGCCCGCGCCGGGCTCAGCGGCGAGGAGCTCGGTCGGCAGCTCGCGGCTTTGGCCCAGGGCGCGACCGACTGACAGCATGGTCCTGAAACCCTTTTCCAGCAGAGCGGAACCGCAACCACAGTGAGCAACCAAGCACCCGTCGCCCTCTGGGGCGGACGGTTCTCCGACGGCCCCTCACCCGAGATGGCCGCCCTGTCCAAGTCGACCCAGTTCGACTGGCGGCTGGCCCAGTACGACATCTCGGGATCGAGGGCCCACGCCCGGGTGCTGCACAACGCCGGGCTGCTGACCGAGACCGAGCTGGACGGCATGCTGTCCGCGCTGACCCAGCTGGCCGCCGACGTCGCCGACGGGACGTTCGGCCCGACCGAGGCCGACGAGGACGTGCACACCGCACTCGAGCGCGGGCTGCTGGACCGAGCCGGCACCGAACTGGGCGGCAAACTCCGCGCCGGGCGGTCCCGCAACGACCAGGTGGCCACCCTGTACCGGCTCTACCTGCGGGACGGCGCCCGCCGCGTGGTCGGGCTGCTGCTCGACCTGCAGGAAGCGTTCCTGACCCAGGCCGACGCGCACCCCGGCGCGGCGATGCCCGGCCGGACCCACTTCCAGCACGCCCAGCCGGTGCTGCTGGCCCATCACCTGGCCGCGCACGCCCAGGCCATCGTCCGGGACATCGACCGAATCCGGGACTGGGACCGCCGGGCGTCCGTCTCGCCCTACGGCTCCGGCGCACTGGCCGGGTCGTCGCTCGGGCTCGACCCGGAAGCGGTGGCCAAGGAACTGGGTCTGGATGTGGCCTCGGCCAACTCGATCGACGGCACCGCGTCCCGCGACTTCGCCGCCGAGCTGGCGTTCTGTCTGGCCATGGTCGGGGTGAACCTCTCCCGCTGGGCGGAGGAGGTCATCATCTTCACCACCGCGGAGTTCGGCTACGCCCGCCTGCACGACGCCTTCGCCACCGGGTCGTCGATCATGCCGCAGAAGAAGAACCCGGACATCGCCGAACTCACCCGCGGCAAGTCGGGCCGGCTGATCGGCAACCTCACCGGCCTGCTGGCCACCCTCAAGGGACTTCCGCTGGCCTACAACCGGGATCTGCAGGAGGACAAGGAGCCGCTGATCGACTCGATCGAGCAGCTGGAGGTGCTGCTGCCGGCCCTGACCGGGCTCACGGCCACCCTGACCTTCGACCTGCCCCGGCTGGAGTCGATGGCCGGGGCCGGATTCTCGCTGGCCACCGACATCGCCGAATGGCTCGTCAAGCAGGGCGTGCCGTTCCGGGTCGCGCACGAAGCAGCGGGGGAGTGCGTCTCTCTCGCCGAGTCCTCCGACCGCGAACTGGACCAGCTGACCGACGACGAGTTTGCCGCCATCAACCCGGCCCTGACCCCGGAGGTCCGCAGCGTGCTGACCGTCGCCGGGTCGCTGGCCTCCCGGGACGGCATCGGCGGCACCGCCCCGATCCGGGTGGCCGAGCAACTGGACGGCCTGCGCGCCCTCATCGCCGCCGACCGGGAATGGGCCGGACGGCGCTGACCCCGTGCCCCGGTCGCCCGTCACCCCGCCCGTCCGTGGTTCGGCGTCGCTCCGTGGTTCTGCGTCGCCCCGTGGTTCTGCGTCGCCCCGTGGTGTGGCGTCGCTCCGTGGTTCGGCGTGGATCAACTTCGCAGGCATGGCCGAACCTGATCATTCCTGTCACTTCGGTCCCAAATCGATGAAGTTGATCCACGCCGACCAAAGCGGCGGGGCGCGATGACGCCGATCGGCCGCCGGCTGCCGCGGTCCGCCCTGGCCGGCGATGCCGTCACCGTGGCACCGACCCTGCTCGGCCGGGTGGTCGTCTCCGACTCACCGGACGGACGGGTCGCGGTCCGCCTGACGGAGGTCGAGGCCTACCGCGGGGCCGACGACGAGGCCTCGCACGCTTTCCGTGGCCTGACCCGCCGCAACGCCATCATGTTCGACGAGCCGGGCCATCTGTACACCTACTTCGTGTACGGAATGCACTGGTGCGCCAACATTGTCACCGGACCGGCGGGCCACCCGTCGGCCGTCCTGCTCCGGGCCGGTGAGGTCGTCCTCGGCCATGAGCTGGCGACCGCCCGCCGGTCGGAGCGGACCAAGCCAGCCCATCTGGCGCGAGGCCCGGCCGGCCTGGCGTCCGTACTTGGCCTGGCCTCCGCACAGAACGGCGCCGATCTCTGCGCCCCCGGCGCGGCCATCTCGGTCCGAACCGGCACGCCGCCCCCGACGGACCTGGTGCTGACCGGACCGCGAGTCGGCGTCAACGTCGGGGTGGAACAACCGTGGCGCTTCTTCGAGGCCGGGGCCTCGTCCGTCTCGGCGTTCAGGGCTGGGGTGAGGCGTCGTCGCCCAACGCCGTGATGTGGGGGAATCGGTCATGACGCACCGGCGGTGAGCGTCAAACGACCGGACTTGAAACTGGCAGGATGAAGGAGTGCCCGACCAGAACGTGTCAACGCCCGCTTCCGTGCTCGACGACCTGCGATGGCGTGGGCTGATCGCCCAGTCGACCGACGAACGGGAGTTGGCCGTCGCCCTCGCCGGGGAGCCGATCACGTTCTACGCGGGATTCGATCCCACCGCTCCCAGCCTCCACATCGGCAACCTGGTGCAGCTGCTGACGATGCGGCGCATCCAGAACGCCGGACACTTCCCGTTGGGACTGGTCGGTGGGGCCACCGGGATGATCGGCGATCCCCGGATGTCCGGAGAGCGGGTGCTCAACGACGCGGACACCGTCGCCGGTTGGGTCAAGAGGATCCAGACTCAGGTGGAGAAGTACCTGGACTTCGACGGTCCACACGCCGCCCGCATCGTGAACAACCTCGACTGGACCGGGCCGATGAGCGCCATCGACTTCCTCCGGGACGTCGGGAAGCACTTCCGGATGGGTCGCATGTTGGCCAAGGACACGGTGGCCAACCGCTTGAACAGCGATGAAGGCCTCTCCTTCACCGAGTTCAGCTACCAGATCCTGCAGGGCATGGACTTCCTGGAGCTCTACCGGCGGTACGGCTGTGTCCTGCAGACCGGCGGCAGCGACCAGTGGGGCAACCTGACCAGTGGGACCGAACTGATCCGCAAGGTCGAGGGCCGGGCGGTCCACGCCATGGCGACACCCCTGATCACCAAGGCTGACGGCACCAAGTTCGGCAAGACGGAGTCGGGAACGGTGTGGCTCGACGGTGAGCTGACGTCGCCGTATGCCTTCTACCAGTTCTGGTTCAACACCGAGGATGCCTCGGTCGACTCCCACCTCAAGGTCTTCTCCTTCC